>DAOTVT010000033.1:0-19373 GCA_034436295.1 Anaerolineae bacterium
CTCCTCATAGGGGAAGTGGAGCCGCTTCGGCCCTCCCAGGATAAGTATGCACCAACCTTGCTCAGATGGCTATTCGGGTTGTTAAGGTGCCGGTGTGAATATGCGGTGTGAATATACAAGAGGGGGAGGCCGAAGGCCGGGGGTGAGGTGTGCCCGCCCGACGCCAAAGCATCGGGCTGAAAGGGCGAAGCCCTGCGGGCTGGCCGCGAACAGATAGAGGCTCTAACCGCGATTCGCGGTTCCCTTCTCGCTGTCCTGCGGGTTGGGGTTAGCCCCGCGCGGCTCTGCTGCGATTCCCCTCACCCGCGTAGAGCAACTTGCCAATTTGCTGTACCCCCTCAGCGCGGCGGCTAGCCCCGCGCCGCGCCGCGCACCCAGTACTGTTCGGCGGGGACACCGCCGCCCATTCGCAGCGCGTGCTCCCTGACGTGTCGGCGCATGTCGGCCTCGTCCTGCCAGAAGATGGGAATCTGCGACCGATAGCAGGCGATGGCGTCCAGTTTGGCGGCCAGGTCGTCCTCCGCCAGGCGCGCCGACTGGGGCTGCAATGCGCCCAACGGCGATTGGGCCACAGCCTGGCGCACCGCGTCCTGGTCCTCAGCGTAGGGATAGTCCTCGTACCAGGCGACTTCCAGGCCGTCGCGCTCTACCAGATGCAGCACGGCCCGCTGGACGACCTGATGATCCACGTGCTGCCCGGCGGCGAGCATGGCGTACAGCCGGGGGCGGCCCGATTGGCGCCACAGTCGCCGTATCTCGGACGCGAGCGCCCGCGCCTTGACGGGGTCGTGGGCGCTCACGTCGCCGAAGATGGCCTCGCGAGAGGGGTACACCGGTTCGCCCGTGCGCGGGTGCAGGCGGTAGATGGCGTCCTCGTAGGGCCAGTGGATGGGTTCCGCGCCCAGCACGGCGAGGGCCTCCTCGTCCTCGCGGCGGCGCATGGCGATGGCGTCGCCCTGCGCGCCCCAGCGGGCCTCCAGGGCCTGCGCGAACGGCGAACGCACGGCCGTGCGCGGGCTGCCCGCGAAAATGGTCAGCACGCCCACCGACAGCCCCGCGCGGGTCTGCTGGTGGATAAGCCCCCCGCACGAGAGCGCGGCGTCGTCCAGATGCGGCGAAAGGTAGAGGATGTCCATGGTGCCTCCGTAGCGATAAGGATTCCGTCCCGCCTACACCGCCTTACGCGGCCGGTACTGGAGCGCCTCGGCGATGTGGTGGAGTTGGATGTCGGCGCAGGGGCGCTCGGCTATGCGTCCGAATCCGCGTCGGTGCCTCTCGGCAGGAGCCTATGACTGATGCGGGCACACCCTGGCTGAACGACAACAAAGCAGCCCACGAGTTCCCGCCCGCGCTCCTCCACAAGGTGCATCACGGCCTGCACGAGACTCCGCCGGGCATTCCCGGGGAAACGCATCAGAATGACGCCATCCGCGTTGGCGTGGCTCACGAAGACCAGCCAGCCGAAGTCTTTGTCCTCCGTCAGAAGAATGCGCTGCTCGTGGTGCGCACGCGCAATCACCTCTCGGTCATCCGATCGGGAAGCCCCCTCGCCGACAGCGGCGACATCGTAGCCTGCCGCTCGCAGGGCGCGAACGACGGCGAAGTCGCAACTCTCATCGGCCAGGAAGCGAATCGGCCTCATTCTGCGGCCCGTACCACGATGGTCTCGTGGGCCAAAGCATCCGCCGCGTAGGCCAGCGCCGCCTGGATGTCCTCGCGGGTCAGGTTGGGATACGCATCCAGCAAATCACCCTCTGTCGCGCCTTCGCTGAGTTTGCGGAGGATGAGTTCTACGGTTATCCGTGTCCCGCGAATCACCGGTTTGCCCAGCATTACATCAGGGTTGATCTCAATCCGGTCTGCCATCATGTGAGAACCTCCCATCTGTGCGATTTTAGCACGCCTGGGCATGTCGGGTCAAAACGTCCACATGCTTCGCCTTCGGCTCAGCGGGGCAAAGGGAGGGGCGGCGCACAGGCCGGCCAATACAAGATGGAACCGAGTCGCCATCGCCTAAACCACCTTCCGCGGCCGGTACTGGAGCGCCTCGGCGATGTGGTGGAGTTGGATGTCGGCGCTGCCCTCCAGGTCGGCGATGGTGCGCGCCAGTTTGAGGATGCGGTGGTAGGCGCGGGCGCTCAGTTGCAACTGGTGCATGGCCGACTTCATCAGGCTCTTGCCGTTGTCGTCAATCTTGCAAAACTCGCGCACCTCGGCGGGGCCCATGTCGGCGTTGCAGGTGAGGGCGGTTCCCGCGAAACGCTGCTGCTGGCGGTCGCGGGCGGCCTGCACCCTCCGGCGGATGACGGCCGAGGGTTCGCCGCGGCGGTCGTCGGACAGTTTCTCGTAGTCCACGCGCGGCACTTCCACGTGGATGTCTATGCGATCCAAGAGCGGCCCCGAGATGCGCTTCTGGTAGCGGCTGATGGTGCTCATGGAGCAGGTGCACTCGCGCACCGGGTCGCCGTAGTAGCCGCATGGGCACGGGTTCATGGCCGCGACCAGCATGAAGTTGGCCGGGAAGGTGAGGCTGCCCTGGGCGCGGGCGATGGTTACGATCTTGTCTTCCAGGGGCTGGCGTAGCACCTCCAGCGTGCGCTGGCCGAATTCCGGCAGTTCGTCCAGGAACAGGACGCCGCGATGGGCCAGCGAGATTTCGCCGGGCCGCGGCCAGCGCCCGCCGCCCACAAGCCCCGCATGGCTGATGGTGTGGTGCGGCGCGCGGAACGGGCGATGCCGAATCAGAGGCACGTCCGGCGGGAGGCAATCGGCCACGCTGTAGATGCGCGTGGCGTCCAGGGCCTCGTCTATGGTCATCTTGGGCAGGATGGCGGGCAGGGCGCGGGCCAGGAGCGTTTTGCCGGCGCCGGGAGGGCCAACCATCAGGATATTGTGCCCCCCAGCCGCCGCCACCTCAATCGCCCGCTTGGCGTGCTCCTGCCCCTTGATCTCCGAGAAGTCCACGCAGTAGGTGGGCAGGTCGTCGGTGTCTATGTTCGGCACGTGGTGCGGGAACGGCGGGATCGGCGCCAGTCCCAGGAAGTGCTTGACCAGCGAGACCAGGTCGTGCACGGGAATCACCGTGATGTTGGGGACGAGGGCGGCCTCGGGCGCGTCGGCCTCCGGCACCAGAAGCGTGGAGAACCCCAGTTGCCGCGCCTGGCCGGCGATGGGCAGCACGCCGTTGGTGTGGCGCACCGTCCCCTCCAGCGACAGTTCGCCCAGGAGGAGCGTATCGGCAGGGATCGGCGGCATCTGCTCGGTAGCGATGAGGACGCCCACGGCGATGGGCAGGTCGTAGGCGGGGCCTTCCTTGCGGATGTCGGCGGGGGCCAGGTTCACCGTCAGGCGCGTGCCCGGAAACACGAAGCCCGAATTGCGGATGGCGGCCCGCACGCGCTCCTTGGATTCCTGCACGGCGGCGTCCGGAAGGCCCACGATGGTCTGCGATGGGAGGCCGCCGGAGATGTCCACCTCCACCTCCACCACCGCCCCGTCAAGCCCCACGACCGCGCAACTGTGCACTTTTGCCAGCATAACGGCCTCCGCGATGCGCTGGTGCTGCGTTCCAGGTCGCGCGAAGTGTAGCACAACATGCCCGCGCAGCGCAAGCCCGACGCTGTTCGCCGTGTGTGCTGGACATGCGGGGGCACGTTTACGGAGACATCAAGGCACAAAGGGTTTTCTCCGTGCCCTCACCCCCTTTGTGTCCTTTGTGCCTTCGTGTGAGGCATTATTCGCACACAAAGACACCAAGGGCACAAAGAAAAACCTTTGTGTCTTTGTGCCTTTGTGTGAGAACAATATCCCACATAGAGACACAAAGAGGGTTTCTCCGCAGCCCTATCCCCTTTGTGTCCTTTGTGCCTTCGTGCGAGGCATTACCTCCGCGGCAGGCAGCGCGTTACTTCTTCCGCCGCTCGTGCCTGTCGGAATCCCTGAGGAACACGTTGAGGATGAAACTCACGACGCTGATGAGAAGCGCGCCCAAGAACGCAGGCCCAAACCCGCTGACGTGGAAGCCCAGGTTCAACGTTTCGCTCAGGTACGACGTGAGCAGCAACAGGGCCGCGTTGATGACGATGGTGAACACGCCCAGCGACAGCAGGATCAGCGGGCACGACAGCAACTTGAGAATCGGCCCCAACAGCGCGTTCACCACGCCGAAGACCAGGGCGATGAGGGCCAGCGACACCCAATCGCCCGTGAGTTCAATGCCCGTAACGACGCGCGCGGCCACGTACAACGCCACCGCGTTGATGACCCAACGCCAAAGCGCTTTTGACATGACGGTCTCCTTTACTCTATGAAGATCTCCACGTGCTCCTGATCTTCCTCGTCTTCCACATCCACGATCTTGCCCTGGATGCCCGACTGGATCGCCTGCTTGATCTCGTCCAGGTTCACGCCCTCCATGTCCGGCGCGAACCTGGCGCCCATCTTGAGGCCCACGTCCACCAGGCTCATGGGGATGTTCACGTTCACCTTGGCCTTGCCCGAACGCAAATCGGTGATCCGCACGCGGAACCAGCGAGGCGCCGAGGCCGCGCCCGAATGCGGGGCCTCTTTGCGACCCGACTCCAGCGCCGCCAGGAGTTTCGCCGCCTCGTCGGCGTTGATCTGGCCTTGCTCCAGCAGTTTCAGGATTTGCATGCGCTCTTCGGTCAATGACATCTTGCCTGCCTCCGTTTGACTAAACCACCCTCACCTGGACGCGCTCCCCGCTTTCGTCGTCCACCACGTCCACGAGAAGCAGTTCGCCCCCCGCGCCGCTCCCTTCCAGCGACAGGATGAGTTCGTCCACCGCCGTGTCGCGGAAGTGGGGGACGAACGGTCGGGCGACCCGCACGCCCCATGCCAGCACCAGCACGGGAAGCGGAAAATCCAGCGCGAACTTGCGGCGGCCTTCCGAATCCGTGACGTGGACGCTGAGCCACGTTGCGTCGCGCGACGCCGCGCCCAGCGACAGAATCGCCAGCCCCACCAGGAGAAACGGCACCGTCAGCACCATCCACCCCGTGCCCAAGGCCCACAGGGTCAGGGCCGCGCCCGCCAGCGTCCACCCCAGGCCGAATAGGAGCACGAACAGCCAGTATGCCGGGCGAGACGGGCGGGGCCGCCCCACCGGTTGAGACAGCGGCTCTGTCGCCGTACCCTCGGAGCGGGGGCGTTCCTCGCCGTCTCCGCCCCCGTCGCCCATCGCATCCAGCAGGCGCGCCGCCTCGTCCGCGGTGATCTTGCCTTCCTGCACCAGTCGGAGAATCTCCCTGTGTTCGGGTTCCATCACACCTCCTCAGAAAGCCTCGGCGCGGCCGTGTCCAAGTGGCGCGCCATGATCAGGAGCCAGCGGCTCTCGGCGAAGCCGCGGGCGCGCAGAACGTCTATGGCGCTGGTCTCCTCTGCGCCGACATCGGCCAGCACCGGCAGCGCCGCCGCGTCGGCCAGCAGGTTCAGCATGCGCGACAGCAGCGCCCCTTCCACCTGCCCCCGCGCATGGGGCAGCGCCATGAACCGCAGGCGGTGGTACTTGCGCCTGGCGATGGTGAGCCGCGCGTAGGCCAGCAGCCGCCCGTCCTCCTCCACCACGCACCGACGAGACCGCTGCCCCAGCCGATTCAGGAGCCAGCCCCCTGACCCCGCCTGCGCTTCGGAGAGCCAGACGTCCGGCTGCACCGGCTGAATCCGCTGGACGGCTGCCGGCGTGGCCGCCCGCGCCAGGTCGGCGAGCGCCCTGCCATCGCGGAAGGTAACATCGCGCACCAGGCGGCCGGGGCCCAGGGGCAGTTCGGCCACGGGGCGCGGGGGCGATTCCCGCCGAAGCGTTACCTGGCCGCCGAGTTCTGCGAAGCCCAGCGCCTCGTACAGGCGGATGGCCGCCTGGTTCTCGCGGCGCACCATCAAGAAGGCGCACACGGCCCGCCGCGACGCCACGAACTCCATCGCCGCCTCCATCAGCGCGCGGGCGATGCCCCTGCGCCGGTAGTCGGGAGCCACGACGACATTGCTGATGAGCCAGCAGCCGGGCGTCGCCCATTCGCGGCTCAGCGTTACGTTGCCGACCACGCGGCCGTCGTCTTCCCACACGAACCCCGTGAACGCCTCGCCGCCCATGCTCAGCCGATCCAGCGCCCACAGGAGCGGCCCCCACCAGGCCAGC
The DNA here is from genome assembly GCA_034436295.1 of Anaerolineae bacterium. Taxonomy (GTDB): domain Bacteria; phylum Chloroflexota; class Anaerolineae; order DTLA01; family DTLA01; genus DTLA01. The sequence continues at coordinate 6,158 of DAOTVT010000033.1, forward strand.
GCGCGGAACTCGGAGGCGACGGACTGTCCGGCGCGGTCCGGTTCCTGCCCGAAGGTCTGCTCAATCAGGTTCGCCACATCGCGCAGGTCGCGGGCCAGGCTCAGCCGGCGCACGCCGCGGAACGGGACCTTGCGCGAGGCGCTCGTTGCCAGCACGGCTCTCTACCCCTTCAGCAGTTGGACGGCTTCTTCGGCGGTGATCTTGCCCTGGGCCAGGTCGTTCAGGATGGATCTGCGCTCCTCCACGCTCATGGTTTGCTCGGCCACCTGATACCCCAGGGCGCGGATGACGTCGTTGAGCCGATTGCGGACGGTAGGATAGGACAGGCCCAGTTCGTCCTGCACGCGGTTCAGTTTGCCCTCGCAGCGAATGAACAACTCCACGAAGGCCATCTGTTCGGGGGTCAGGCGGTGAAAACGCTCCAGCGCGAACCGGCCCTCTATGCTCGTGTCGCAGTTCGGGCAATGCAGGCGGGTTGCGATGAGGTCTTCGCCGCAGACAGGGCATTTGCCCAATACGGGTTGCATCGTCGCCCACGCTCCAAAGGAATTATACTGGACTTCAAAATTATTATACCGAAGTTTTGATTTTTGTCAAGTCGGCAAAAATGGAATTTAGGTGCCCGTCCTGCGAGAAGGCGCAGCAAGCCCACCGCAGGCGTGAGAGTGCGCCGCGTCGCCCGCAGGGACACCCGAGGCCCTTACAGCGCCTTGTACACCTTCGCCAGCGACTCGCCGTACACCGACAAGTCCCACTCGCAAAAGTAGCCGAACGGCGTTACCGCCACCGAGTACCCCACATCGCGCAGGCGCGCCGCAAGCGTCTCCAGCGCGACCTGGGCGTACTCGGCGGGCGCTGTGGTCTCGGCCAGGTGGGTGAAGGAATGGAGCACGATGTTCTTCAGCCCCCGCTTGTTGGCGATCCACTTGATGTTCTTCAGCGCCTTGGTCAGGAGCGAGGGGCCTTGCGCTTCGTCGCCCGCTTCGGCGTGGATGAAGATGACGGCGGCATCCAGCACCTCTTGCTCCACCTCCTGGTCTTCCACGAAGTCCAGCGTCTTGGAGAACGAGCGGAACCAGAAGCGCTTGGCCTGGAACATCAGGAGTTTCATGGCCTAGCCCACCACCTGGCGGAACACGCGCAGGAAATTGCCGCCGAGAATCTTCTGCACCGAGGCTTCCGAGTAGCCCCGCTCCAGCAGGCCGGCAGTGATGGCCGGCATCCGCGACACATCCTCCAGGCCGGCGGTCTTCTCGTCGCCGAAGAACCCGTCAAAGTCGGACCCCAGGCCCACATGCTCGTCGCCCATCACGCGCACCATGTGGTCTATGTGATCCAGCACCCGCGCGAGGGTGGCCTGGCCGTCGCGCCCATCCACAAAGGCGGGCACGAACGTTACGCCGACGACGCCACCGTTGCGGGCGATCTTTTCCAGTTGCGCGTCGGTGAGGTTGCGGCGGTGATCGCACACGGCGCGGGCATTGGCGTGCGACGCGATGACGGGGGCCTGGCTGACCTTGAGCACGTCCTCCACGCCGGCGGGCGACAGATGGGCGATGTCCACCAGGATGCCCAGGCGGTTCATCTCCTCCACCAGCGCCAAGCCGAAGGTGGTGAGGCCGCCACCGGTGCGCTCCTCGCCCACGCCGTCGGCGGCCTGGTTGCGGAAGTTCCAGGTCAGCCCGATGTTGCGCACGCCCAGGCGGTGGAACATCCGCAGCACGCCCAGGTCGCCCTCCAGCGCCTCGGCACCTTCCAGCCCCAGGATGACGCCCACCGCGCCGTCGGCCTTGGCGGCCTCAACGTCGGCGGCGCGGGTAACCAGGCGGGCAGCCTCTCCGGCGGCCTCCAGTTGGCGGTACATGGCGTCTATCACCTGGAGCGCGCGGCGGGTGGCCTGGGCGGGAAGGTACCGCGCCTCCACGAACACGGCGAATATCTGCGCCGTTACGCCGCCCTCGCGCATCCGCGGAAAATCCAGGTGGTGCGACTCGTGCCGTTCCGTCAGGTTGTACGTGCCCTCGGCGGCCAGGAGCGCCGTGTCGCAATGGGCGTCTATCACGATGGAGCGGCGGTGCAGGGCTTCAGGATCGGTCATCGTGGCGTTCCTCCGTAGGTGGGATTTCGGCGTTGGCGTCGGATGGGCTGCTCGCCTCAGCTTCGCGGATGGTGCGCGCCAGGCGCAGCAGGGTGCGGCGGAAGGCGCGGGTCCAGCGGGGCGTGCGCGGTATGGTCTCGCGCGACAGGACGATCCGACGGATGCCGCTGTGCAGGACATCTTCTTCGTTGGGGGCAGGGGCTTCATCCTTCGGATTCACGACGCTCTCCCGTGCGCACCTTGTCCAACTCCCGCTCGGCGTCCAGTCGCGGGCGATGGAGCCAGGCAAGGGGTATCTTCAGGTTCAGGATGTCTATGTCGCGGTTCAACTCGGCCAGTTCGCGCTGGAGCGCCGACCAGCGCTTTTGCCACGCGGCCTCGGCCTGTTGTCGGCGCACGCCACGCCACGGCTCCGGCTTCTGCTCGCAGAGCGCCACGGCGCGGCGATAGGACTCCCACTCGCGGACAAGGCAGTCCCGCCACCGTCCGACGCGGGCGCGCACGTCCTTGTCCGCCTCTATCCACTCGGGCGCGAACCCGTGATCCTGCAAAATCTTGAACGCGATCTCCATGTCGGGGTCCAGGTACGGATTTCTGGGCAGGTGCACCGGCTTGCCCGCGCCGGGGAGGTTGTCAAAGACGCCCTTGCGCATCGCCTCCTGGATTTGCTCTTCCACCAGCGCGCCCCAGTCTATCTCTGGCATCGGGTCCTTGCGCATTCTTGACATTCCCCCTGCGCGGCCTATAATCCGTGCGAAATCATCCACATTCGGGAGCGACGCAATGACAACGCGGTTCCTGCTCGTTCGCCACGGTCAGACAGCCTGGAACAAAGACCTGCACTTTCGCGGCACGACCGACCTGCCGCTGAGCGACTTGGGCTTCGTCCAGGCGCAACGGATTGCCGAATGGCTCAAGGGCGAGCCGATTCGCGCCATCTACTCCAGCCCGCTCCTTCGGGCCGTGCAGACGGCGCAACCCCTGGCCGACGCGCTGGGCCTGCCTATCCAAATCCACCGCGGGCTGATTTCGGCAGACTACGGCGAGTGGCAAGGCCATACCCCCAAGGAAGTCAGCGAACTCTGGCCCGACCTGTACCGGCAGTGGCTCCACGCGCCCCATCAGGTCCAATTCCCCGGCGGCGACTCGCTGCCCATCGTGCTGGAGCGCGCCGTGGAGATGCTCAACGAGTTGAGCGCCGCGCACTCGGGCCAGACCGTCGCCCTGGTCAGCCATGAAATCGTCTGCAAGGCGGTCATGCTCCACGTCCTCGGCATGGACCTGTCGGCCTACTGGCGCATGCCGCAGGACAACGGGTGCATCAACGCGTTCCTGTGGGATTCGCACCGCCGGTCTCTCCTCTACCTCAACGACACGTGCCACCTGAGGGGGCTGGACGAAAAGTAGGGACGGCGGCCCCGCTAGGGCACCGTGTACGAGGCCACCACCTTGCCGGTGGTGTCTTTTAGCGTGAGCGTGCGGCCCGAAACAAACACCGCCTTGTTGATGCCCCAATACAGGTCCACCTCGGTGTTGGTCCCGGCGGCCGTATGCACTCGCACGCTGCCGCCCTGGAACAGCGACAGGTCGGGGAACGTGAACACATTCCCCTGGCCGTCGTCCAGCGTCCAGCCCTTCAGCCGCGCCCACATGCCCCAATTGGTGATCACGGCGAACGAGTCGTGCGCATCCGGCAGGATTTGGACCGACTCTATGCGCAAATCGGGGCCGGTGGGCGGGGTGTTGGTGGGTATCGGAGTGGCGGCTCCCGTCGGCGCGGCGGTGGGGCGCGGCGTCGGGACGGGGGTGATGCTGCCGGGGACGGGAATCACGAGTTTCTGTCCGGCAAACAGGACATCCGGGTCGGTGATGCCGTTGGCCGCCATGAGTTCCTGGAGCGAGATGCCGAACTGGAACGCGATGGCCGAGAGGCTATCGCCGGGCTTGACTGTGTAGGTGGTCGGCTGGGCCGGAGTCGTGGCCGCCGCCGCGACGGGCGACGCCACAGGCGGCACGGGGCTGGGCGAGGGCGCGGGCGCACGCGAGGCCGGGGTGGCGCGCCCCAGGGTCAGCGTTACGATGACGCTGATGCCCAGCGCGATGATGGCGTTGATCCCGATGAGAAACGCCATCTGCTGCCAGGTCAGCCCGGTGCGGCTGGGTCGTGTCTCCCTCGGTCGCCAGGGTTGGAACTTCTCGCGCGGCTTCCCTTCCATGCTCTCATTATACACGCAGTTGGGCCATTTGGCAATGGGTTGCGCCGGTGAATTCCGTTCCGTCTTGTGTCGGCGGCCGAGGTGCGACGCGCTTCCAAAAGCGCGTTGCGCCTTTGTGTGAGAACAATACCCCACACAAAGACACCAAGGGCACAAAGAAAAACCTTTGCGTCTTTGCGCCTTTGTGTGAGAACAATATCCCACACGGAGACCCCAAAGGTCTCGCAGGCCTTTGGGGTCTTCGCAGGCGGCGTGTAGGGCGGCTTTCCATAGCCGCCGGAGGCAGGGGGCAGGTATGGAAACCTGGCCTACGTTCTTTGGGGGCTTCGCAGGCGGCGTGTAGGGCGGCTTTCCATAGCCGCCGCAGGCAGGGGGCAGGTATGGAAACCTGGCCTACGTTCTGTACGTTTCGTGCTGCCGCTCATCGGTCTGACTGCCCTCGGGCAACTCCGATTGACCCCCAACGCGCGGCCGGGTATACTGGCAGTACGCCCGAGCAGTTCAAGGGATACCCACCTGGAAGGAGAGCCTGCCATGTACATGATCTTTTACGTGCTGAATGACCCGAACAAACTGGACGCGCTGTTGGATGCGTGGGACGCCATCGGTATCAGCGGCGCGACGATTGTGGAGAGCACAGGGCGGCAACGCCGCAAGGCCAAAGCCCACATCCCCATGCGTTTCAGTTTCGGCCTCGGCGCCAGCGAATGCGTGGACTGCTACCACTACACCCTGTTCGCCATCGTGGAGGACGAGCGCCTGGTGCAGCGGTGCATTGAGGCCACGGAGAGCGTCGTGGGAGACCTGGGCCAGCCGGACACGGGGATTCTGGCGGCCTGGCCTCTGGCCACGGTGAGGGGAATGCCCAAGCAGCCACGGAGTGCGGAGGGACGCTGATGGTCTGGATACAGTTCATCATCAGCGCCGCCGTCGTCGTGGTCGCGGCCATCAAACTCGCCGAGTACGGCGACGCCATCTCCGTTCGCACGCGGCTGGGCGGCATGTTCATCGGAACCTTACTGATGGCGGGGGCCACCTCGCTCCCCGAACTGCTCACCACGATCAACTCGCTGGGCCAGAACGTGCCCAGCCTGGCGGTGGGCAACGTGCTCGGCAGCAACATGTTCAACATGTTTCTGCTGGCCGTGCTGGACGCCGTCTTCTAGCAGGCGCGTATCCTGCGGCGGGTGGCTACGAAGCACGCGCTCACGGCCAGCCTGGCCGTCTTCATCGCGGCGATGTCCATCTTCTTCATCCTGGCCGACATTGACGTGCGCATCGGCTGGGTGGGGCTGGACAGCCTTCTGATCATCGTTACCTACGTCGTCGCCGTGCGGCTGCTTCAAGGCGACGCGCCCCGAGCCGCCACCGGCGCTGCAGAGGCCGAGGTTACGGGCGTGCCCACCCTGCCGTGGGCGCTCGTGGGGTTCGCCGCGGCCAGCGGCGCGCTGGTGCTCGCCACGCCCTACCTGGTGCGCAGCAGCGTGGGCATCGCCGAGATCACGGGCTTGAGCACGGGGTTCGTCGGGGCCTTGCTTGTGGCGATCACCACCTCGCTCCCCGAACTGATCGCCACGGTGGCCGCGGCGCGCCTGGGCGCCTATGACCTGGCCGTGGGCAACCTGTTCGGCAGCAACCTGTTCAACGTCTTCATCCTGGGCATCACGGACGTCTTCTACCTCCCAGGCCGGTTCCTGCACATTGTGGACCCCGCTTTCGCCATCGCGGGATTGTTGGGGCTTCTGCTGACCGCGCTGGGTCTCATCAACAACTTGGCCCGGGCCGAACGCCGCATCCTGTTCTTGGAGGTGGACGCGCTCCTGTTGATGTTGGGGTACGTTGGGGGGATGTGGTACTTGTACGCACGCGGCATCGGGTAGGCGGCGCGGCCTACGGGGCAACGGCCGAATCTCGCACGCGCACGTCGCCCGCGATGATGCGGCACAGGCCGTCATCCGCCTGCACCAGGAGCGCGCCGTCAGCGTCCACGCCCACGGCCACGCCCGTGATGCGCTCGCCGGGGAGTTCCACCGCCACCTCGCGGCCGATGGTATCCAGCGCGGATTCCCATTCGCGCACCGGCGACCGGCCCGCGCGCAGCGCCGCATAGCGTTCCGCGATCCGCTCCACGATGGCGCGCAGGAGGTCCGCCCGCGCCACGGGGTGGCCGACAGCGTTGCGGATACTCGTGGCGGGGAAGTCAAACCCCGCGGTGGATGGATCCCAGTTCACGTTGAGGCCGATGCCCACGACGACATAGCCCCCGCCCCGGGCGTCGGTGCTGATCTCGGTGAGGATGCCGCCCAGTTTGCGTCCATCGTGCACCAGGTCGTTGGGCCACTTGATGCCGATGGAAACTCCCAGGGTCTCGGCGACGGCGTCGCGCACGGCCAGCGAGCAGAGCATCGTGTAGGCCAGGGGCGAATGGGCCTGCGCCGACGCGGAGGGGCGAAACAGGATGGAGAACAACAAACTGCTGCCGGCGGGCGCAACCCATCGGCGGTTCAGCCGCCCGCGCCCGGCGGTCTGCTCATCGGCCAGGACGACCGTCCCCTCCGGCGCCCCCTCGGACGCCAGGCGCTTGAGCACGTCGTTGGTGGAGGTTGTGGAGGGGAGATAGAGCGCGCGCGACACGAACAGCACGCCTGCCAGCGAGTTCTCCACAACCTCTTGGGACAGTTCGGCCTCCACGAGCATCCCTCCCATCGCTTGCGCGCCGCAACAGAACCAGCCCCTCGGCGGGGTTGCCGCGTCGGGGCTGGCTTGGACTCTGAGTTCTCGGCCTCGGAAGCCGACAGCGCAGCGGCTAGGCCTGCGCCTCCTGCTGGACCTTGTTGTACAGTTTCATCAGCCTGGACTTGCGACGGGCGGCGTTGTTCTTGTGCAGGACGCCGCGCTCCGCAGCCACGTCCAGCGCGCGAATGGCCTGGCGCAGCGCCTCCATCTGCTGCTCGGGCGTGGCCCCTTCCAGGATGGCCGTCCGGGCCTTCTTCACGTAGGTGCGGGCGCTAGACCGATACACGCGGTTGCGCAGTGCGCGCTTGCGCGAAATGCGAATTCGCTTGATTGCAGACTTCGTGTTCGCCAAAGATACTCCTCCCTTGTTACAATAGCACTGTAATATATATCAACCCCTGGGTTTTCTCCAAATTCAGGCTTCTCGCTTGAAGCCCGGCAGCGGAAGCCCAGCCTTCGCGAACCGCGCCTCTATCTCCTTGCGCGCCTCCGCCAGCCCCTCGTCTATGAGAGGATACACGAGCCACACCAGCGCAAACCCGAACAGCGCGCCCGTGATGACCCGCGACCACCACGTGCTCGTCCACAGGCCGAAAAACTGGCCTGTGCCGTCCACCGCCATTGGCAGGACGAGCAGCGCCGCGGCCTTGAGCGACAGCCCCCTCACCCGTGGCCGTAGCAGGGCGTAGGCGATGCCCGCCAGCACCACGGTGGTGTACGTGGCCGTGTCCCGCTGGCAGTAGGCCATCTGGTGGCCGAAGATGAAAAACGAACGCTCGGGCCGCTGGTGGCACGCCACGCGGTACGCCGCGAAGATGAGTTGCCCGGCGAACTCCAGCCCCCTGGACTTGAGAAAAGGCGACAGAACCGGCAGCCCCGCGTAGATGGCGGCGAGAAGGTTCGCCACCAGCAACCAGTGCCGCGACAACACGTAGATGGCCTGATCGGCGGCGATGACCAGGTCTCTCGCCAGGCCCGACACCTTGGGGCGTTGCGCGTCGCCGTGCATGGCTGCTCCCTGCTACTTGATGAGGTCGTACAGCCGATCCAGGTCGGCGGCGGTCAACGACCCCACGAAAATCTCGCGCACGATCCCCGCCCTGTCCACGAAGAAACTGGCGGGGATGCCGCTGACCCGGTAGAGCCTGCCCACCGCGCCCGAGGAGTCAATGGCCACCGTGAAGGTCATCCCGTACTTCTCCATAAATCCGGCCACTTCCTTGCTGGACTCCTGGACGTTTACAGCGACGACGACGAAGCCGTTCGCCTTGTACCGCTCGTAGGCCTTCTGAATCTCCGGCACCTCGGCGCGGCACGGCGGGCACCACGTGGCCCAGAAGTTCACCAGCACCGGCTTGCCCTTCAGGTCGCTCAGTCGCGTCTTCTTGCCGTTGGGGTATGAAATCTCGAAGTCCGGCGCGGGCGAGCCTTTCTGTAGCGTCGGCTGGGTCGCGCCTGGGATGAGCGCCGCCTTGCCGATGTTCGGCCCATCGCTGCCCCCCGACGCCCCGCCCTTGAGCAGCCACAGCCCCGCGATCAGGCAGGCAATTCCGGCCAGCACCAGCAACAGGGTAATGCGATTTCGCACGGTTATCCTCACTCAATGCCAAGATTGAAGAAACTGCCGTAGGCCGATAGGAGCCGCAGCGAGTCCGTGAATATCGCCGCGCCGATGAGGATGAGCAAAACGCCGCTGATCCACGACACCCACTGCATGTACCGGCCCATGCGCCGAATCCAGGCGGTCAGGCTCCCGACGGCCAGCCCCGCCAACACGAACGGCACCCCAAGCCCCAGCGCGTACACAAAGAGCAGGAACGCGCCCTGGCCTGCCGTCTGGGTGTTGCTCGCCAGCAGCAGGATGGCCGTCAGGATTGGGCCTACGCACGGCGCCCACCCTGCCGAGAAGAAAACCCCCATCAGAAACGACGACAGGTACCCGACCCCCCTGCGCTGCATCTGCGCGCGCGTGTCGTAGTACAGAAACGGAATCTTGAGCAGGCCCAGCGTGTGCAGGCCGAACACGATGAGCGCGATGCCGCCGATGCGCTGCACCCACACCAGGTAGCGGCTCAACAGGCTGCTGATGACCCCGACCGACGCGCCGAGCGCCACGAACACCAGGCTGAACCCCGCGACGAACGCCAGCGAGTGGAAGACGCCCGCCTTCCTGTCGCTGACCACACCCGCGACAGTGCCGCCGCCCAGATAGCCCAGGTACGCGGGCACCAGCGGCAGCACGCAGGGCGACGCAAACGACAGCAGCCCCCCGACGAAGGCCAGGGCCAGGCTCACGTTCTGTCCTTCCATGATTATCCCCTGCGCCGCTCCATCTCCTCGCGCAGCGCCTCAATCTCGCGCTGCAGGCTCTTCTGCTTGCGGTACACGCCGAACACCAGCGCAAAAGTCAGCACCCAGAACACGAAATACGCAGCGATCAGATAGGTCATGTTTCTCCCCCTCGTGTGATTCTCTCCTTTGAGCCGATAGCCATTAGCCTCTAGCCTTTAGCCTATAGCCTTTAGCCTAGAGCCTTTGGCCGCCCGCTTACGTACTGATGGCTGACGGCTGATCGCTGACGGCTGATCGCTGACGGCTATCGGCTACCGGCTATCGGCTACTCCCTCTCCTTCAGCGCGTCCACTTCGTCGGCCAGGCGCTCGGCCCGCACCCGCAGCGTCAGGATGACCACGTACATGACCGTGAACACGGCCAGGCTGAACATCAGGGCGGTGAGCATCTTCGGCGCCACGTCAAACCCGCCGCCGCTGACCACAATCGGGTGCGCTACGCTCTGCCCCCACCACCGCGCCGCGCCGAACACGATGGGCACATCCACGAACCCGATGATGCCCAGCACCGCCGAGAACCTGGCGCGGCGCGCGTCATCCTCCACCATGCGCCGCAGCATGATGTAGCCGAAGTAGATGAGCCAAAGGATGGCGGCGGTAACCAACTTGGGGTCGGACCAGGTCCACCAGACACCCCATGTGGGCTTGGCCCAGATGGGGCCGGTAACGACCACCATCGTCGTGAACACCAGGCCAATCTCCGCCGAGCATGCGGCGAGGATGTCCCACTTGCGCCCGCCTTTCCAAAGGTACGCGATGCTGGCCACAAAAGTTACGAAAAAGGCCAGAAATCCCGTCCAGGCGGCGGGCACGTGGAAGTAGAAAATCCGCTGGGCCGGTTCCGCCTGCCCGACGAACCCCTCGGCCGGCGGCGCGTAGATGAGCGCCAAGTAGCCCGCGACCAGAATGCCCGCAAAAGCCAGAATGCCCAAAACCCACAGCCAGGCGTCCTTGCGTAGCGCCATCGTTCACTCCTCTATCACGTAATCAAACGTCATAAACGACAGGGTGAAGAAAATCGCGTCAAACCCCACGAGCAATTGCCACCATCGCGCCAGTTCGGCCCCTGGCACGCCGTCCATGATGCCCGCCGTCAATTTCACCGCCGCGATGATGAGCGGCACGGCCACCGGAAACAGGAGCAGCGGCAGCATGACCTCCCTGGCCCGCGTGTTCACCGCCATGGCCGAGAACAGCGTCCCCACGCCCGCGAACCCCACCGTGCCCAGTGCCGTTACCACCACGATCATCGGCAGCGCCCCGAAGGACAGGTTGAACAGCACAAACGACACCGGCAGGATGAATACCGCCACCAGCGCCATCAGCGCCGAGTTGGCCAGCATCTTGCCCAAGTATATCGCGCTGCGGTCCACGGGGCAAAGCAGCAGCCCCTCCAGCGAACCCCTGTCCTTCTCCTGGATGAACGAGCGGTTGAGGCCCAACATGCCCGAAAACGTGAAGGCCACCCACAGAATCCCCGGAACCAGCACCCGGGCGTTTTCGGCCCGCAGTTCCAGCGCGAAGTTGAAGATGATGATAATGAGCAGGGCGAAGACGAACATGGCGCTGAAGACTTCGCGGGTGCGCCACTCGGCCCGCAAGTCCTTCCAGGCAACCGCCGCCACCTTCCGCAGGAAGCCCATGTCCTACCCCGCCGTCTGTTCGGCGTACACGCGCCGAAACTCGTGAATGCTGATGTCTCGGGCCGCCGCCTGGAACCCGATCTTCCCGCCCGACAGGATGACCACCCGATCGGCCACGTCCAGCCCCAGTTCCAGGTCGTGGGTGGTCATCACCACGGTGCGCCCGCTGGCCGCCAGACTCTGCAACACCGTTCGCAACATCGCCGTCGCCTGCACGTCCAGGCCCGTGTACGGCTCGTCCATGAGCATCACCGGCGGGTCGTGCAGGATGGCCCTGGCGATGGACAGGCGCTGCTGCATCCCGCGCGAGTAGGTGCGCACTGGGTCGTGCCGGCGGAAGTACAGGTCCACCTGGCGCAGGACCTCCTCAATGCGCGCATCCAGATGGGGCACGTCGTACATGCGTCCGTAGAACTGCAGGTTCTCCACGGCCGTCAGGTCGTCGTAGAGCAGGGTGCGATGGGACACAAGCCCGATGTTGCGCCGCACCTGGGCCGGGTGCTCGGCCACGGACACGCCGCCGATGAGGGCGTCGCCACCGGTGGCGCGGCTCAAGGTGGCCAGGATGCGCAGGAAAGTCGTCTTGCCCGCGCCGTTGGGGCCGACCAACGTCAGGAACTCGCCGGGGGCCACGTCCAGGTCAATCCCCCGCAGCACCTTTTTCGGCCCGAAGGCCTTGGTCAACCCGCGCACCTGGATCATGCCTGCGCTACTCCTGCGCCCCCTCTTGAATCTCCAGCAGGCGCGCCTTCAGGGCCTGCCGTCGCCGACGATAAGTCTCCTCGTCCAATTCGCCGGCCTCAAACAGGTCGTCCAGGTCGGCGATGGCGGCCAGGAGTTCCTCGCACTCGTCGTCGCATGGGGCGGCCGACTCGCCCGCCGGGGCCTCTGCGGACTGCCTGCGCCGCAGCGCCGGATACGCCAGCGCCAACGCCACCAGAATCAGCAACAGCCCGCCGATGATGAGGACGTAGCCCGTCGTAGGCAGCCCGCCGGTGGGGGCCGTGGTCGCAGCGCCGGTCTTGGCCGCGCCCTTGAACTCCAGGGTCAGCGTGTCCCCTTTGGCGAAATTCTGGCCCACGTACCCGACATAGGCCTGGGGCCCGGTCCCCATCCTGCCCATGAGCATCATCTGCTCGCTGGACATCTCCACGCCCGAATCCGACAGGAATACGTTCACCGCCTTCGTTGGGTACAGGAACGTGGTGGACAGCGTCGTGGACGCGGGGTCGTAGGGGATGACATACGACAGGATGACCTGGAGGGTGCTTTGCCCTGGGACGACCGGCAGCGTATCCGCGAACCCGTCGGCGGTCTGCACGAAGCGGCCGGGCGTGGCCCCCTCGTCCACCTGCACGTCCTGCGCCTGGGGCGGCGGCGCGAACCGCACCGTGGTCCGCTGCGCTCCGGCCGCTGGCTCCGCGCCAATGTACGTGCGGTCGCCGCTGTTGGAGAACGACTGCACCTCGTCCACCGTCAGCGCGCCGGCGGAAGCGGTGATGATGAAGTGAATCCGCGCGATGGAGATGGCGTCGTCGGCGGTGGTGGTCTCGTAGATGAAGAGCGTCGTCTCCATTTCGGTCTGGCCGCCTTCAAACGCCAGCGCGTCGGTGCCGTACTGAATGCCCAGGTATTCGGTATGGACTACGTAGGCGTAGTCGCTCCCCGTTTCCAGCCCCGTGAAGCGGAAGCGGCCTTCCGCATCCGCGACGGTCGCCTGGGGGGCCAGGGGATCGGTCCCCTTGAACCCTTGCAGCGTAACCGTCAGCGCGGGCGGAACGGCAGCGCCGGCCGTGCCGTTGACGACCCGACCGGAAATCACGCCCTGGGGCAGGGGGGTCTGCGCGGCCCCGCCCGAGGCCAGGCCCATCAGAAACAACGTTGCCAGCGCGAGGCTGGCGAGAATTCGCTTCATGTCATGCCTTCCTTATGTATGCCGGATTGCAAGACGCACACAGGTGCGCTCCTACATGGTGTACCCTTTGCCGCGCCGCCCCTCACCCCGGCCCTTATGCCTACGGGCGCGGGGGCCCCGCCCGACGGTGAACCGTCGGGCTGAAGGGGCGAAGCCCTGCGGGCTGGCGCGAACGCCCTTTCGCGACCCAAACGCCCCTCACCCCCACCCTTATGCCTACGGGCGCCGGGGGCCCGCCCGACGGTGAACCGTCGGGC
>DAOTVT010000034.1:0-5783 GCA_034436295.1 Anaerolineae bacterium
CCCCCTGCCGCACCCGAAATGCCATCACCACCGCCAGAAACTCCTCCCGCAGTTTCGCCATCCCCCGGTACACCAGTTCGTTCTGCTGCAGGGTGTACTCGTCCACCACTGCAGACCGCGCATTCTCGCCCGTCATCCCACGCGCGTTCTCCCGCGCGTCCGGCTGGCCGATGCCGACCACCCCGAAGCGCATCTCGCTGAACCCCCTTCGGAGCCACTCGGCGCGCGCCATCGTCAACGGCCTGCCCGAAGCGGTGCTGGCGGCCATCCTCACCGTCGCCATCGTCGGGGCCTGGAAGCGGATAGAGACCGGCCCGCGCAAATCCAGAATGTGGGCACGCATGGCTTGGACCATCCGAGCGTATATCCAGCAGGCAGCACAGGAGCAAGCCATGCGCTCTCCATAACGGCCAACTGGGCCGGCCTGCATTCTGTAACTGCGGGAACAGATATTATGTCAACTCGCGCGGACTTGACAATTGCCCAGATTTGTGCTATACTGAGTTACTTGGGGATTGACCTCATTGCAATCGTTCCTGCTAGAACAGCGCTGTTCCAACTCCCAAAACTTGCGCCTCCGTAGTAGTTCCACCCGCCTTCAATGACGCAGGCTCATCAGCAGTCAGGAGGGCACAAATGAGCGCACACGCACCATCCCGCTGGCTCCTCGTGAGCCTCTGTGCCGCTTTGTGCTTGGTCGCCTTCTCCCTCGCCGCGGAACCTCTCTCTGGCAACTCAAATACCAAAGCGCAGTCTGGTCTGGCTTTCACGGGTCGTGTCTATGAAGGCGACAAGGGCACAGAGCCGCCTTCAAGCACACCGATCAGCGGTGTGACCGTGGACCTGTATTGCAGCCACGACGCCAACATGTACGGCAACTACGCGCGGAGCGCCACCACCGACTCTAGCGGCTACTATTCCCTGGACATCTTGGAAACGTGCGAGTTCTACAACATCGTGCAGCATAACCTGGTGGGCTACATTTCCGCTGGCGCGACCTCGGTCGATGGTACCCCAAAAGGCGACGACTGGATCCAATTCACCTACCCGCTCACGGGCAAAACGCTTACCGGCAATAAGTTCTGGGACAAACGTCCCGCCACCAGCACGCCAACCATTACCCCGACCCCAACTCCGACCCCGACGCCCAATTTCGTCCTATCCGGCCGTGTGTACGATGGTGATGCCGGCACGGAGCCTCCCAACAGCACCCCTCTCCAGGGGGTTACCGTGAGCCTGTACTGCTGCACCACGCAAGGTTCTTATGGCAACTTTCTGCGCAGCAGCACAACCGACGCCACAGGCTGGTATGGGCTGGAAGTGCACGAAACCTGCAACTACTACAACATCGTGGAAGCCGACCCGTCCGGGTATACGTCTGTCGGCGCGAATTCCGTTGGTGGAACAAAGATCGACGACAACTGGATTCAATACGTATACCCCCTGTCGGGCAAAGTCTTGACCGGCAACAAGTTCTGGGACAAGCGTCCGGCGACTGGCACGCCGACTTCTACATCCACCTGCACTTGGACTCCAACGATCACTCGCACACGAACGCCAACCGTTACACCTACCGGCACCCGGCCGACGAACACGCCAACACCCGCACCCACGCAAACCCCTACGTCCACTCGCACCGGCTCGGCGACGCCGACGCGCACCCCTACCTCGGCGCGCGCAACTGAGACCTCCACCCCGGCCGCTACAGCCACGGCCACGATGCCGCCCGGCTGTCCAGATCTGTTGGTCAACGGCGATTTTGAGACAGGTTCTTTGCCGCCGTGGGGAGCCAGCGGCTCGGTAGGCATAGGGCCAGGCTACAACAGCCCCCATGGAGCATGGCTGGGAGGCATGAACAACGCGGGCGGAGAACTTTCGCAGGGCGTGAGCATCCCCACCGGCGTCAGTCCCGTTCGCCTGGAGTTCGTATGGATGGCATGGACCGACATCGACCAACCTGGCGACGTGCTGGATGTCGTCGTTCAGCATGCGGGCGGCGCGACCCACCTGCGCACTCTGCGGGCCGTATCCCCCTTGCGGCAGTGGCGTAAGGAAACCATAGACCTGACCGCTTACGCAGGCCAGCCTATTGTGGTAACATTCCTGGTGAGCACAGATAGCACAGTTGCCACCACGTTCAGACTGGATGAAGTCAGGCTTGCAGCATGCGGTGCGCCCACCCCAACTGCCACGGCGACAAGAGCAACCAATCCTCTCACGTTCCTGGGATTCGTGAATACCCTCACCGACCCGCCGCTAGGCAACCCGATTCCGGCCGCCAACGTGCTGGTGCGGCTTTACGGTTCGGAATCCCCCGAACAACTGGGCCGAATTCTGGCCAGCACCCACACGGGCGAGAACGGGGTGTACACTCTATCCTATGACTTCGCAGGCCCAGCAGCCACCGAACAGGCTCCCTACGAGTTTCTCCACATCGTGGTCGCAGATACACACTACAACGTGATCCAGGCCATGTCTCGCAGCGGCGGCCAGGTCACGGAACAGCGTTGGATACAGTTCCACCTGCCCCCGCCAGGAGAGTACGGGTTCAATGATTTTGTCCTGGAACCGACTCATGTCGTGGTGCGCTCATTCACGGGGAAGGTCTACAAGGGCGTGGTCGGTGATGTGAGCATACCGGCTCCTAACGTCACAGTGCTGCTCCTCAGAGCATACATCGAGTGTGACAAAGGGACGACCGTGCTGCAAGTGCAGACAGATGCCCTTGGTCAATTCACATTGGACTACACCACGCAAACTGAAGAGGATGCCGAGTATTACAACTTGGCAATCGCTGATGAGGCTTACCATGTGTCCGGCGCGACATCGTGGAGCGGCGCCGTGCTGACGAATCAGGCATATCTGCAGTTTGAAAACCCACCGGCTGGCACACTCGCCGGCAATCAGATCTGGGTTGGCAGCCTCACGCATACACAGCAGTTGATGTTCATCGCCACGGCAGATTCCTACGTCAGTTCGTCCGCCCCAAACCAAAACTACGGTACCGAGTCCGACCTGCGAACGTTCTATGGAGGTAGTATTGAGGGCGGCGTCGAGCGCGCGTACCTGAAGTTCTTCGTCCCCATTGAAACATACACGGGCAAAACCAAGATTGTAAAAGCGACGTTGAATGTCTACTTGGAGCAAGCGCACGGCCCCGACAAGGTTTGCATGGCGGTGCACAAGGTAACCGAGGACTGGTGCGAATCCCAGGCCTGCTTGGATAGCTCTTACACTGACTACCTTTCACCCATTACCTGGCGAAACAAACCGGGTTACGAAGAGGCCGCATCCGCGAGCCTGTACGTGGACTCCACGGCTGGCTACAAGACCTGGGACGTCACTTCTTTGGTTCAAGACTGGACGAACGGCCTCTGGACAGACCAAAAAGGCCTGGTACTTGTTGGGCCAGAAACGGACCCAGGCTGGGGACGAGTCTTCTCCAGTCGTGAAGGTTCCAACAGGCCCATACTGATCGTCTACACAGAAGGAGAGCCTCAGCGAACGACTACGCCAATGCCAACGGTGACCCCCACTCCAACGCCCAGCCCCACCATGACGCCCACCGTCCGAGACGTGGACATCTACGCTGTGGAGTTCAACCAGTCCGTCCAGAATCTCTACAGCACGGGCGTGCCATTGTTTGCCGGGAAGGACGCCATGGTGCGCGTTCACCTGCACACGACGGATGGCAAGGGGGACATCCCTGGCGTCAAAGGGGTCATCTACTACCCCTACACTCCCTACTCCTACACTACCTACAAACCGATCAACACGTTTGGGAATGTCACCGTCCAGGCGTCTCCAGACCGGGCGCAATTTGAAGACAGCCTCAACTTCCTCATCCCTGGCACGGCCCTGAAGCCGGGAACAGCGATGATGCGCATCGTCATCGAGCCGCCCAGCGGCGTCGCCTTCAGTTCCACCAGCCAAGTGGAGCGATTCCAGCAATTCACGATCCAGACCGGGCCGACGCTGAGCGTGGTCCTCGTAGAGGTTACATACGACATGAACGGCACCGCTCGGTGGCCCTATGCGGGCGCGGCGGACGACATCCGCTCCTGGCTTGAGCGCGCTTACCCAGTCTCCAGCGTCCAGACCACAAATCACCCACTCGCAATTCAGTATCTCAACAACCCGAGCAAATTCTGCGGCGAAAGTGGTTTTGACTCCATAAACAATGAACTGGCCAAGTGGCGCAGTTCATCTGATTCCACCTATGCGATCAGTCTGGGCGCGCGCACCATATACCTTGGGATGGTCCCAAGCGATTACGAGTCGCTGTGTTCCGGACAGCACATCATCGGCAAGGCCAATGACATCCCGGCCGGCGAGGCATCAGCGGCAGTCTTCTCAACCAATGCCAACGAGACTGGCTCAACCGCAGGCCACGAACTCGGCCACTGTCTGAACCTCAAACATGCCGAGTGTTGTACCGCGTCAGGCGGCGAGTACTTCCCAAACCCTGGCTGCAGTATCAGCTGGGGCTGGATCTATTTCGGCGCAGACACAAAAACGTACAGCATCTACTCGCCCGCAACGTGGAGCGATTTCATGAGTTACTGCCCGAACAGGTGGATGTCGGATTACAATTATGGAAGGCTGCAAGGCTATATAGACCTGTATCCATCGGCGGTGGAGGCTGCCGAGCCGCAGAACATGCTCATGATCAGCGGCCTGATCAATAAGACAAAAGGCGAGACCACGCTAGATCCGATCTATCGGATGCCGCTGCTGCCGCAGGAATCGTCCGAGCCCGGCAACTGCTCGGTCCGAGTGTTCAATGGTTCTGGGCAGCTCCTTGCCGAGCATCCCTTCAAGCCCGGAGAGGACACCGAGCCAATGGCGGGGTACGACGAGTTCATGACTATCCACCAGGTGATCCCCGACCACCCAGATCTGGCGCGGGTGGACATCGTGTGCGATGGGCACACGCTCGCCAGCCGCTCGGCCAGTGCCAATCCTCCCACTGTGCATGTGGAATCGCCCAATGGCGGCGAGATCTGGGCCACGGGCACGCAGACGATTACCTGGCAGGCCCAGGACCTCGACAGCGACACGCTCTACTTCCTGCTCCAAGCCAGCGGCGATGATGGGCAGACGTGGACCACGCTGGCCGCCGACGTCGCCGGAAGGAGCTTCTCCTTTGACACCGCGCTTCTGCCGGGCGGTAACAAGATCAGGATAAGGGTCGTCGCGACCGATGGCCTGCGTACGACATGGGACGAATCGGACGCTGCATTCACGGTCGCTCTCAAGTCGCCAAAGGTTACAATAGGATCGCCACAGCAAGGATCGCACTTCCCGCCGGGTGATGTTGTGGTGTTCAGCGGTTACGCATACGACCCGGAGGACGGGAGTCTTCCGCCCAGTGCTCTGTCGTGGGCTTCTGACAAAGATGGGCCGCTGGGGACAGGAACCACACTGGAATTGGACACCCTCTCCTTCGGAAAGCATGTCATCACCCTGACTGCTACCGACAGCGATTCTCAAACAGCGACGGCGACCGTCAACATTGCCATCGCATACCCGGCGTATCTACCTGTGATCATGAGGTAGAAAGTGCCTGCAGCGCCAATGGCGCTGCAAGCGGCAGTATACCGGATCAGGCACAGCACCCGCCAGAAATGCCTTGAGGCTCTCGTGCTCCCATCGGCTGGAGGGACCCAATAGGGCCGGCGCAGAGGCGACCACCATCCGCCTCCCGCCTATCGTCACCAAACCCTCCTCCGGCAGCGGAACCTGTTGCCGCTCGCTCGTGATGAGATACGGCCGGCGCGTCA
>DAOTVT010000035.1:0-23217 GCA_034436295.1 Anaerolineae bacterium
GGTTGAGCGGTCTGCATAATGCGGCCCTGTCTTAAGCCAGGAGTTAGCCCGCTTCGGGCCTCTTTGCACCTGTTTCCAGCCCTTCTGTAGCCCCAACATTCAGACAAAAGAGCCAAACTCCAGCGGCGGCTATGGAAAGCCGCCCTACGTGTTTTGGCGTTGCGCCGCTGACCGATTGCGGGCGCACGGGCTAGTTTCCATACCTGCATCCGAGGTCTGTAACTCGGGTCGCGCAATTCCCACCGAGAAAGATACACTACCGCTACTCGCGCCCGCTTGACCCCGTTCCCACTCGCGGGTACAATTCGCTTGCGCAACGCCGCTCGCACCGATCGCCGGCCCAAAACCAACAGGAGGGACGACCTATGTCCGACATCATGAGGCCGCAACCGTTTGACGTGCTTCTTCGCTGGATTCTCCGCGAACTGGAACACAACGGCTCCATCTTCGGCATCCCGCACGCGCTGTTCTACAGGCCCAGGCCGCACGCGCCCTACGCCAGCGAGATCTTCGGCCACGCCCTGGCCACGCCCATCGGGCCTGGCGCCGGACCCCACACGCAACTGGCCCAGAATATCGTGTGCGCCTGGCTGTCGGGCGGGCGGTTCATTGAACTGAAGACCGTCCAGATCATGGACGAGTTGAAGATAGACCGCCCCTGCATTGACATGGCCGACGAAGGCTACAACGTGGAGTGGTCGCAGGAGTTGAAACTGGAGCAGTCGGCGTCGGAGTACGTCAAGGCGTGGGCGCTGCTGCATATCCTGCGCCGCGCCCTGGGGTTTGACGACGCCCCGTTCGGGACGGTGTTCAACATGAGCGTCGGCTACAATCTGCAGGGCATCCAGAGCGCGCCGATGACCCGCTTCATGGATCGGCTGGCCGACGCATCCGAAGACCTCGCCGAGATACGGGCCGTGCTGGAGGCGCAGTTCCCGCAGTTCGCCGACGTGGAAATCCCGCCGCGGCTGACCGATAACGTAACGCTGTCCACGATGCACGGGTGTCCGCCGGATGAGATTGAGCGCATCGCCCGCTACCTGATGGAGGAGCGCGGGCTGCACACGATGGTGAAACTGAACCCCACGCTGCTGGGCAAGGACACCGTGATGCGCATCCTGCACGACGACCTGGGCTACACCGAGATTGACATCCCCGACAGGGTGTTTGAGCATGACCTCCAGTACCCGCGCGCGGTGCAACTCATCCGCTCGCTGAAGGAAACCGCGCAGGAGTGCGGCCTCGTGTTTGGCGTGAAACTGAGCAACACGCTCGCCATGGCCAACCACAAGGGCTATCTGCCTGGCGGGGAGATGTACATGTCGGGCCGCGCGCTTTACCCCATCACGATGACCCTGTTCCACAAACTGGCGCAGGAGTTCAACGGCGACCTGCACGTGTCCTACTCCGCCGGCGCCGACGCGTTGAACCTGCCGACGATCCTGTCATGCGGCGCGCTGCCGGTTACGGCGGTTTCGGATATCCTGAAGCCGGGCGGGTATTCCCGATTCGTGCAGTACCTGGACAACCTGGAGCGCGAGATGCGCGCGCGGTCGGCGGGGAGCCTGGGCGATCTGGCGAAGGACCGCATGGCGAATTTGGAGCGCGCCGCCGCCGAGGCACGGACGCACCCGCGGTACAAGAAGGCGTACCACCCCTACGGGCTGCCGAAGGTTGAGTCGCCGTTGGGGCTTTTTGACTGCATCGCGGCGCCGTGCGTGGAACAATGCGCGGTGCGGCAGGATGTGCCCGAATACGCGCGGCTGATTGCGCAGGGCGATTACAATCGCGCGCTGGAGGTCATCATGGCCCGCAATCCGCTGCCGGGCGTAACGGGCTACGTGTGCACGCACCTGTGCCAGACCCGATGCACGCGTAACAACTACGACGAGCCGGTGGCGATCCGCGCGCTGAAGCGGTTTGCCGTGGAGAACGGCGAGATCACGATGGACATGCCCGAGCCTACCGACTACGAGGTGGCCATCATCGGCAGCGGGCCGTCGGGGCTTGCGGCGGCGTATTTCCTGGCCCTCAGCGGGGTGCAGGCGACCATCTTTGAGGCCAGGGACGTGCCCGGCGGGATGCTGGCGCTGGCCCCGGAGTTCCGTCTGCCCAGGGACATTGTGCAAGAGGACATTGAGTTTATCAAGGCGCTGGGCGTGGAGATTCTCCTGTCGCACCCGATTACCGAGCCGCCGGAGCAACTGCTGCAGGACGGGTACGATGCGGTGTACGTGGCGTGCGGGTGGCAGCGGGACGCGCGGCTGGGGATAGAGGGCGAGGACGGCGAGGGCGTGTACGCGGCGCTGGACTTCCTGGCCCGTGCGGCGCGCGGGAAGGCCCCCGAACTCGGCAAGCGCGTGCTGGTTATCGGCGGCGGGAATACCGCCATGGACGCCGCGCGCACGGCCCACCGCCTGACGGGCGAGCCGGTTACGGTGGTGTACCGCCGCACCAGCCAGGAGATGCCCGCCGAGGCGGAGGAAGTCCAGGATTTGCTGGACGAGGGGAACACGGTGCTGGAACTCGCGTCGCCGGTGCGGATCATCCTGGAGGACGGCCGGATGGCGGCGCTGGAGTGCGTGCGGAACCGACTGGGCGAACCCGATGCCGACGGCCGCCGAAAGCCCGTGCCCATCCCGGGCAGCGAGTTCCGCCTGGAAGCCGACGCCATCATCGTCGCCATCGGCCAGAAGCCCGACATCGCGTTCCTCAACGGCAGCGCGATCTCGCTGCGGCCCGATGGTGCCATCGGCGTTGACCCGGCCACGGGGCGGGCGGGCCCGGCGCGGGTGTACGCGGGCGGCGACGCGGCGCGCGGCCCGGCCATCATCATCCAGGCCTGCGCCGATGGGCGCCGCGCCGCCGAAGCGATTTGCGCCGAGTTGGGCGTGCCGTTCCGCGACTTGCTGCCGCGCCTGCCTGAACTGTCCGGCGACGAGATTCTCGCCGTCAAGCGCGCCCGCGCCCGCAAAGAGCCTCAGCACAAGCCCGACATGCTGCCGGTTGACCAGCGCGCGGGGTTTGACCTGGTGGAGCAGTCGCTGGCGGAGGATGCGGCCCGCGCCGAGGCGGCCCGGTGTCTGCAATGCTCGGCGCTGTGCGACAAGTGCGTGGAGGTTTGCCCGAACCGCGCCAACTACGCCTACGCTGTGGCGCCCGGGCGCTGGACGGTGCCCGTGCTGGCGTGTCGGGACGGGCGGGTGGGGGTCGTGCGCGAAGAGGTGCTTGAAATCGCGCAGACGCGCCAAATCGTGCACGTGGACGATTTTTGCAACGAGTGCGGCAACTGCGCCACCTTCTGCGTGCATCAGGGCAAGCCCTACCTGGAGAAGCCGCGTCTCTTCTTGAACGAGGCCGACTTCGGCCGCGAGACCGACAACGCCTTCTACATCTCCGGGCGCACCCTCCGCAGGCGCGAGGGCGGGCGCGAATCGGCGTTGACAATCGCCGACGACGGCCTGGTGTACGAGGACGCGCATGTGAAGGTGTCCCTGTCGCCCGACTGGGCGGTGGGCGGCGTTGAACTGAAGCGGGCGTTTGAGGGCGAGTTGTCGCTGGTTGGCGCGGCCGAGATGGCCGTGGTGTTCAAGGGATTGGAAGCGGCGCTGCCGTTCCTGCCGACCTGGGGGAAGGCATAGCCCGGCCCCTCGGCGCCGGCAGCGTGCGATGAAGGCGTAGGAGCGGAATCTCGGCACCGGCAGCGTGCCGAAGGCCACGGTTTGGGTGGTAGGGCGCACCATGAGCATTAGCCCTGATGTCGCGGAACGGATTGCGGCCAGCGCCCGATTGGAGAGCGCGGGCCAAATCGGGGCAGCCGTGCGCAACGCGGAGGAGGCCGTGGCCTGTGCTCGCGCGCTGGGCGATCGCCCTAGCATTGCGGCTGCGTTGAATTGCCTCGGTTTCCTCCACTTCCGCATGGGTCACTACGGCGAAGCGATTGCGCTGGCCCAAGAGGCGCTCGTGCAGGCTGAGGCCACGTCCTCGTCGCACGTGGATGCGCTCCTGCTGTTGGGGATGTGCGCGGCGGAGACCGACGATCTGGACGCGAGCGAGGATTACTACCGGCGCGCCATTGACCTTGCCCGTCAGTTGGGGTATGCGCGCGCGCTGTTCCGCGGGCTGCACAATCTGGCGGCGGGGGTGTACATGCCCCGCGGGCAGTTTGATTTGGCGCTGGCTGCCGACGCCGAGGCGCTGCGCCTGGCGGATGATGCGGGGACGCCAAACCTGGCCTGGGCGCCGCTGATCATTGTGGCTTGGGTGTATTATCTGACGGGGCAACTGGATTCAGCGGAACGGACCCTGGAGCGACTGGCTACGATGGTGGAGGCGGGGTCCGCGCCCGATGGTTACCGGTGTTGCCTGGCGGCTTACGTGAGCCAGGATCGTGGCGAGGCAGATCGTGCCCTGGCGCTGTACGACCGGGCGCGAGCCGCAGCGGAAAGGACCGGCGAGCCTAGCCTGAGCATCCTCGTGCGGCTGGGCCTGAGCCGACACAACCGCGCGGTGGGGGATGCCGCCACGGCGTATCACTGGGCCAACGACGCGACGGCCATCGCGGTGCGCATCGGCTACGCCCACTTTCACGGCATGGCCCTGACCGAGCGGGGACGCGCGGCGTGGGAGATGGGCCATGTGCAGGGTGCCGAGGCCGATTTTCGCGCCGCGATCCGTGTGCTGGAAAGCGTGGGCGCGGCCTTTGACCTGGCGCAGGCGCGGCTCTTTCTCGCGGCGCTGCTGGACGAGCAGAAGCGGGAGGAATCCGCGGAGGCCTGGCGCGAGGCCGCGGAAGGCATCCTGGCGGGCAACTACGCGTTCTTGCTGGAGCGGGAGCGCGCGATCGCTTTCCCGCTCCTCGTCGCCTACATGAAGCATCCGGACCCCCGAATTGCCGCTCTGTCCGCGGGGCTGATCGCCCGCCTGGAGAGAATCCCTGCTCCCCCGTTGCGTGTGTGCGCGCTGGGGCGCTTTGAGGTGCGCCAGGCGAATCGGCCGATTTCCCCCCACTTGTGGCGGCAACGGCGGGCGGGCGAGTTGTTCCGACTGCTTCTGCTGGCGCATGGCCGGTCGCTGACCCGCGAGCAGATCATAGAGGCCCTGTGGCCGGGCAAACCGCCCGATTCGGCGCAGTCGCTGTTGCACCAGGCCACGTCGGCCCTGCGCCGAGCGTTGGAACCCGAATTGCCCGACAAGTTCGCCTCGCGGTACGTGCGCGTGGAAGAGGGGAGGGTGGCGCTGGAATTGCCGCCCGGGTCTGAGGTGGATCTGGACGTGTTTGAGCGGCAGGTGAGCACAGGGGAGTGGGAATCCGCTCTGTCCACCTATGCCGGGGATCTGTTCCCGGATGACCTGTATGCCGATTGGGCCACACTGGCGCGCGAACGGCTGAGGCGGCTGTACATGCGGGCCCTGTACGGTGCGGCGAGGGCGCGGCAAGAGGCCGGGAACATGCAGGGCGCTCTGGACTGCTGCCTGCGCATTCTGGAGGCCGACCCCTGGCAAGAAGACGCCGTGCTGCTGGGGATGCAGGCGTACCTGGCCCTGGGCGACCGCGCCAGCGCGTTGCGGCTGTACAAGGATTTGGAGCGCACCCTGCGCGAGGAGTTGAATACCGCGCCCCAACCCTCGCTGCAGCGCCTGTACCGAGATCTTCTGCGCCACATTCCCCCGTCCGAAAGGCTCTAGCCCCAGGCCCTGCGATCCTACTGTCAGTCTTCTGTCAGTCGGCTCTGCTACAGTAGTCCCAGAAAGGAACCGCGACTGTCGGCGGGCGTGTGCTGTTTTCTCATGCGTATTGTGCAGACGTTCATCTTGCGATTGCTGGTGGACACCGAACACGTGGATGAACTGCGCGGGGCGCTATGCGCGGTTGCGGGCGGCGCAGAGTACCCATTTGTGGATGAAGAGTCGCTGCTCGCGATTCTGCGGGAGTTGGTGAGGGCGGCACCGCGATCTGCAAACGGCGATAGGGCGCACGACAAAAGTGCGGGATTGGAGGCGGGTGAGCGCGCCGAAGAGGAGCCAAACGCGGGCTGATCCTCGGTCGGCGTGGGCGTTGGTTGATCGTCGGTACTGGTCATACGGGTATCCCAAAGTGAGAGACTGTGAGAGGAGGTAACAACATGCCGTACTGTCCAAACTGTGGCACCAAGAACAGCGACACCGCGCGATTTTGCGAGGCGTGCGGGACGCCGCTCGGAACCGCAGCGCAAGCCCAGCCGCAGCCGCCCGCGTCGGCGCCGGCATCTGGGCCCACTGTGGCCGGCAAAGCGGAGTCTCTGTCAAAGAGCTTCGGCAGCGCGAAAGACCTGATCATCGTGGCGGTGGCCATCTACGCTTTCGCTACGCCCCTGGGCTTCCTGGTTGGTGGGCCCATCGGCTTCATTGCTGGTCTGCTCGCCCTGTTGGTTGTTTACGCTCTGGCAGCGGAGCCGATTCGCAAGGGCAACGTGGCACAGGCGAAAACCGGGACGATGATCGCCCTCGGCCTGTCCATCCTCTATGTGGTCATAAACGTGGCCCTTGGCGGAATCCCCGGGGCTGTGCTGAATGGGATCGCGGCGCTTGCGCTCGGGGCGGCCTATATGCAACTGAAGCCCTAGGTCCAGCGCCCGACGACGTGCTTGACGACGTCTGCCTTTCCCTGTAGACTGTGGACGAAGTTTCACATCTACAGGGAGGCAGACGATGCAGAGAGAACTGACTCAGCCCGGTCCGCTGCTGACGCCCGATGGGAAACTCGCCCAGGTGGGTTGGTCTCGGCAGCCGCTTCTGGACTGCAACCTGGAGGCCGCGCGATTCTACGCGCTGCGGGCGTTCCAACGGTTCCGCGTCAAGCGTTGGGATTACTACGCCATCTTCACGCCGCGCCGCTTCTTCTCGGCCACCATCGCCGACCTCGGCTACGCGGGTAACATCTTCGTGTACACGGCGGACTTTCAGACCCGCGAGTTGCACGAGGAAGGGCTTGTCGTGCCGCTGAGTCGGGGAGTCGTGCTGCCGCGCAACAGCACCGAGGGCGACAGCCGCTTTGAGGGCAGCGGCGTGCGCCTGGAATTCGGCGTGCGCAACGCCGAGCGCCGCGTCGTGGTCTCGTGGCCCAAGTTCCACGACGGGCGCGGCATAGAGGCTGACATCACCCTCACCGCGCCGCCCGGGTACGAGTCCATGACCATTGTCATCCCCATCGGCAAGCGGCGCTTCTACTACAACCGCAAGATCAACTGCCTGCCCGCTTCTGGCAGCCTGCGCTACGGCGACATCCGCGAGACCCTTGACCCCGCAACCTGCATCGGTTCGCTGGACTGGGGGCGCGGCGTGTGGGAGTACCGCTCGTTCTGGAACTGGGCGAGCGCGTCGGGGTTTCTGCCCGATGGCCGCACGGTGGGCCTGAACCTGGGGTGCGGGTTCGGGGACCTGTCGGCGGCGACCGAGAACGCCCTCATCCTCGCCAACCGAATCCACAAACTGGATCAGGTGCATTTCGGCTACGTCTCCGGCGACTACATGAAGCCCTGGCGGTTCACCGACAACGAGGGGCGACTGGACCTGACCTTCACGCCGTTCCTTGAGCGGACGGCGCGCACCAATCTGGGGGTGATTTTCAGCGAGGTGCATCAGATGTTCGGACGGTACAACGGGCGAGCGATCGCCGACGACGGGGAGGAAGTGGCCATCAGGGATTTGATCGGCTTCGCCGAAGAGCACCGGGCGCGGTGGTAGCGCCGGCAAGGCTGCGTGGTGGCGGGAAAGGAGGCGCAGATGCGTAGGCCGTTGGCTTTTGTGTTGGGCGGCGGAGGCGCGCGGGGGGCGCTGCAAGTCGGGGCGCTGCGGGCGCTGCTGGAGGCGGGGTTCAAGCCCGACCTGCTCGTGGGGACGTCTATCGGCGCGGCGAACGCGGCCCACCTGGCTTTGCACGGCGTGAGTCTTGCGGCGCTGGAGTCGCTGGTGCAGACGTGGCGCGATGCTGCTGCCGCTGACCTGATGCCCGCGAACTACCTGTGGCTGACGCTGCGGGTGCTTTTCAACCGCCCAGGCTGGCAGCCTTACCACCGCATGCGCGATTTCTTCATCAGCCACGGCATCGGGCCCGACATGCGCTTTGGCGACATCCGCGGGGTGCGGCTCATCCTGGTCGCGGCGGATTTGAATTCGGGGCGGCCTGTGCTGTACGGAGCGAACCCCGACGACTCGGTGCTGGAGGGGCTGTTGGCCAGCACGGCGCTGCCGCCGTGGGTGCGACCGCTGGAGAAAGGCGACTATCTGCTGATGGACGGCGGCGTGGTCAGCAACGTGCCGGTGGAGCCGGCGCTGGCCCAGGGCGCGCGCTCCATCATCGCGCTGGACCTGGCAGATCCGCGGTGTATTCCCATCGGCGATGAGCGGTTCGGCCCGTTCCTCGCCAAACTGATGCGCACGGTGGAGCAGCGCCAACTGGATTTGGAGATAGCGCTGGCCGCCGAGCGCGGCGTGGAAGTGTGGCGCATCGGCCTGATGGGGCGGGAGCCGGTGCAGGGGTGGGATTTTTCCCACACGGAGGAGTTGATCGCGCAGGGATACGAGACGGCCCGCGCGGAGTTGGCCCAGCGCCCGAGTGCCCGCAAGCCGTGGTGGAAGCGGCTCCTGAACGCTGGAGACCCGTCGTCGGCCACGTGAACTGGCCCATTGGGAGAAGGCGAATGATTTTGCGCTCGGTAAAAGTGCCGCTATCGGATGGGGGCGGATGGATTCAGCGGTACCAGCGGTTCCCATCGGTTCACGTGGAGCCGCGCACTGTGGATGTCTGGCTTCCGCCTGACTGTGTGAGCGGGGACGAGGGCCATCCGGTGCTGTACATGCACGATGGGCACAACCTCTTTGATCCTGCTCTGTCCACTACCGGCCAGGACTGGGGTGTGGACGAAGCGGTTTCGCGGCTGCTCCGAAGTCGGCAGATTCCCAAGGGGGTCATCGTCGTGGGCATCTGGCATGGGGCCAACCGGTGGCGCGAGTACATGCCCGCGAAGCCCTTGGCGCAGCCCGATGCCCGAGCGGTACGCGACGAGTTCATCCGCGAGCACGGGGGAGCGCCAATTTCCGATGACTACCTGCTTTTCCTAACGGCTGAACTCAAGCCGTTCATAGACTCGGCGTACCCCACGTTGCCGGATAGGGGGCACACCTTTGTCGCGGGATCCAGCATGGGCGGTCTCGTTTCGCTCTATGCGCTGGCCGAATACCCCGAGGTGTTCGGTGGGGCCGCGTGCCTGTCCACGCACTGGCCAGCCGGAGGGATGGTTCTGGTGGACTACTTCGGGGCCGCGCTCCCCAGGGCCGGTTTCCACAGAATCTACTTTGACCATGGCACCGAGGGCTTGGATGCGGGGTACGGGCCGTACCAGCAGGCGATGGACAAGGGCATGCGGGCACTGGGGTACACGGGCGGCGTGGATTGGATTACGCGCAAGTTCGTTGGGGCAGACCATAACGAAGCGGCCTGGCGGGCGCGTCTTGACATACCCCTGCGGTTCCTCCTGGGACGGTGATTGCAGAGGGAACAGCCGTGGCAAACCCTGCGTCTGTAGGGTACAGGGAACAGCCGCAGGGCGCGGCTGCGAAACGGAGGCATTGAGGTGAAACGTCCTCGTCTGATTCGCGCAGCGATGACCGTGGCGCTCGCCGCGATGCTGCTTGTCCGTTGCACCACGCCAACGCCCGCGCCTACGCCTTCGGCCGCGCCGACTCCGAGCGCCACGGCTTCTCCGTCACCGTCGCCGTCTGCCACGCCTGCCCCCAAGCCGACCTCGGTGGATTTGGGCGTGCCGGCGGGCGATACGTACAGCGTCCTCGCCGGCGCGCTGGACGCCGCGCGCGGCCTGGTGTACGCCGTCGGGAACGAGGGAGACGCCCGCACCGATGCCGGCGTTCTGGCCGTTGTTGACCTGGAAGCGGGCCAGGTGCGCGCCACAGCCCCGCTGCCGGTGGAAGTGGACTGGATGTCGTCGGCGGCGCTGTCGGCCGACGGGGCGCGGCTCTACATCACCGGGCGCACGCCGGACGCGCGCGAGATCGCGGCGGTGGTGGCGACGGGGGCGGATGGCCGGCCTGTGGGCCAGGTGCTGGGCACGGTCGCCGACGTGTACGCGCTGGCGTTGGATGCCGCTGGCGGCCATCTGTACGTGGCCGGCCAGAATCGCCTGCGCCGCCTGGATGCCCTTTCGCTGGAGGAGCAGGCGGCGACAACGCTGCCCGATGCTCTGTCTCCCCATGTTCTGCTGGCGGCGAACCCGCGCGCGGGGCGGGTTTACGTTTCCGACTTGGGGAGCAATGGCGTGTTCGTCTATCGCGCCGATGACCTGGGGTTTGTGGGCATGCTGGAACCCGGAGCCCAGGTCTACGCGCTGACGGCAAACCCAGCGGGGCCAGAAGTTTACGCGATGGTGCAGGCTTTCACGCGGCAGCAGCCGGTGGCACGGGTGGCCGTCATCCGAGGCGACGGCTTCGCGGCCCAATGGGATATGGGGAAACCGTACTATACGAGCCGCGTTGTGGTCGGCGGGGATGGCCAGGTCCTTGTGCTCCAGGACGGCTATGACGGTGCGTCGTGGTCGCGCATCCAGGCGCGGGATTCGGACACCGGCGCGGTGCTCAACACGGTGAGTCTCCCATACGCGAACCTGACGTACTCCACGGCGTTCGTGTACAAAGGCGCGCTGGTGCGTCTGGGGGATGTGCTGTTCACGGTGGATTTGGCCACGGGGCAGGTGGGCCAGATTCTGAATCTGGGTGTGAGCGTCGTGCAAATGGCGCTGGACGAGGCTGCGGGGCATCTGTTCGTGCTGGATTCCACCGGCGCGCTGCACGTGGTGGATGTGGCGGACATGGCCCCAGTCCGCGCGTCGCAAGTCCTGGACGCGGGCCTGGACCGCCTGTACGAGGGCCGGATGACCCTGCACGGCGGGCGCCTGTACGTGGCCGATGCTCGCGCGGACCGGACGCTTGTCCTGGATGCGGCCACAGGCGAGACGGTCGCGGCGATTCCGAAAGCCGGCCAGGTGAGCGTGGATGCCGCGCGGAATCGCCTTTTCGTAACGAATCAAGGCGTGTTCATCGCAGATATGACCACCTTCCAGATGACCGGTTCCGTGGCCGGCACAGTCCGCGAAGGGCAACAACTCTATTCCCCAGGCGCGGTGGAGGCCCTCTACTCGCCGGCGACCGATTGGCTGTTCGTTACCATGACTAACAACGCCGCCGGCTCGGGCGCGCGGTCATGGCTGGACATCTACGACGCGAAGACGCTGACGCGGCTGGACACGGCCATCCAGAGCGAGCAGCGGTTCGTGGACGGGCTGGCGCTTGACGAGCGCGCGGGGCGCATCTGGCTTGCCTCCAACTACCCACAGGCGACGCTGTCGGCATGGGCAGCGGATGGCCGCCTGCTGGCGCGGACGCTGGGCCTGGGCGGGCGGGTATTCCTGGATTCCGCGCGCGGGCGGGTGTACGTGCGGGCATGGGGCGGGCTGGTCGCGGTGGATGCGGCGTCGGGCGATGTGGTGGGATTCCGGCCGTTGTCGTTGCGTTTCCCCGACGTTACGCTGCTGGACGAGGGCCGCGGTCGGTTCTACGTGGCGTCGGCGAACAGCGGCACAGTGGTGGCCGTGGACCCGGAGCCGTCGCCGGTGGTTGCGCAGTCCGCGGTGGGGCTTCCGCCGCGACCGGTGCGCGAGTTGGCCATCGGCGGCGACGGCTCCATGCTGGCCGTGGTTAGCGAGATGGGAGGTGCATCGCTGTACCGAAGCGAGGCAGGTGGCTGGGTGCCGGTGCAGGGTTGGTTCGCCACGGGCGCGCTCTTGCGACTGGCCCCTGCGCCTGGGGAACGGGCGACGTTTTTCGCCTTTCCGGCCGACGGGTCCT
This sequence comes from Anaerolineae bacterium, assembly GCA_034436295.1. GTDB lineage: Bacteria > Chloroflexota > Anaerolineae > DTLA01 > DTLA01 > DTLA01. The sequence goes on from DAOTVT010000035.1 coordinate 11,899, forward strand.
ACAACGCCGGCGGGCTGTTCCGCACCACCGATGGCGGGCAAACCTGGGGGGTATGGGCGCGCGGCCTGACGGATTTCTACATCCGAGACCTGACCCTATCGCCCAACTTTGGCGAAGATGGGGCGGCGATGCTTCTGGCGGGCTATACCGGCGTGTTCGGCACGACGGACGGCGGGCGCACCTGGCGGCGGATTTCGGATGTGGCGGGGGTGCGCGTCGCCTCGTCCGCGGGACCCGGGTTTGTCGTGCTGGCGACCGGTGAGGAGTACGGCCGCACGGAGGTGTACGTGGCCCGCGGCTCCGGGGACGCCCTGCAGCGCGTGGGCGCGATTCCGGTGCCCTCGTACTCCGTCAAGGCGCTCGCCCTGTCGCCGCGCTTCGCCGATGATGGCGTGGCGCTGGCGGCGGCCGAGAACGGCGGCATCTTCCTGTCGCGGGATGGCGGGCAGACGTGGGAGCCGGTGGGGCCACCGCTGGCGTCCATCATCGCCCGCTTCACGTTCCTGTTTGCGCCCGACTGGGGGGCGAGCCGAACGGTGTACGCGCTGGCGTCGGAGATGTTCTACGGTGGGCGCGAGGAGCGGCGACTGCTGCGTTCCACCGACGGCGGGCTGAACTGGGAGCAGGCGAGCGGCGCGGGCGGCGTCTCGTGCATTGCGCTCGGGCCGGATGGGCGAATCTGGGCGGGGACGGAGGACGGGCGCGTGGAGCCGCTGAGGTTGGGCCAACTGTCGTGGGCAGAAGCGCCTGCGCCCACGCCCACGTTCACGCCGCCTCCCCCGCCCACGCCCGTGCCCACGCCGACGCCCATGGCGTTTCTCCAGCCGCCGCCGGGCCTCTACTGGCCCGATGGCGTCTTCGCGGCGTTGTGGCGCTCGGACCGTACGGTGCGCGAGGCGTTGGGCTGGGCCGCGGAGGAGACCGCCCACGACACCGCCGCGGCCGTTGAAGCCTTTGAGGGCGGGCTGATGCTGTGGCGGCAGGACATGGGCGAGGTGTACGCGCTCTGCTCCGTTGGCGGCGACTGGTATGCCATCACCGACACCTGGACGCCCGAACAGCCCGACCGCGATCCGGCTATTGTGCCGCCAACTGGGCGCTTTCAGCCGATTCGCGGCTTCGGTAAGGTGTGGCGCGAGAATCAGTGGCTTCGCGAGCGCCTGGGGTGGGCGCTGGAACCCGAGCGCGGGCTCACGGCGCAGGCGCAGCGCTTTGAGCATGGCTGGCTGCTGCGCGCCGAGGGCGACCTCTACGTGCTGGTGAACGCCGACGTCGGGCCTGCGTTCTGGCAGCGTCGCGGGAGTGCCCCCTAGTGGGAGCTGTCTCGAACTCCGGGAGTCGACGTGGTTCTCACTTGTCGGCGCGTGCGGGCAACTTCGCGGACGCCGGCACAACTCCCGCATCAACGGGCATCGCGGGGGTGTCGGCATACGCCGAGGACGTGTTCTTTCGGATCAGGATGTTGTCCACATAGGCACCTTCGGCATAGATAATGCTCTCGTCGCTGAGGAAGCGGATTCCCACCCAGACCTGCGATTCGCCTCTCAGGTCGCCCAGGGTGGGCACATCGCTGAAATCCAGCGACCCGTCCTTCCATCCGCCGCTGTCCCCGCTGTCCACGTAGCCATAGAACCAGGAGCCGTCCATGGACGCGCCCCAAAGGAGTTCGTCAAAGCCTTCTTCGGAGTTGAGCCAGTACTTCAGCGTCATCGTGGCGGCGGTGGCGTCGGCCAGGCTGAAGGGGCCGTAGATCATCCAGGCCTCCACGCTGTTAGGGTAGTTGCTGCCGCAGGCGAGGGAGGCGCCGTCGCCTCCGCCGATAGCCCACCCACTGTACGATCCGGATGCGGCCTTGCAGTCGCGCTTGCCCCAGTAGTACAGGCCGGAGTTGGGATCGTCATCCAGTACGGTCCAGTTGCCGGGGAATGTGCCCTCAAAGGTCTCGTTCTTGATGGTAACCCAGCCGGAAGGCGTTGCGGTGGGAGTTCGCGTGCGGGTTGGTGTGGGCGTCAGCGTCCGCGTGGGCGTGCGCGTTCGCGTGGGCGTGCGGGTTGCGGTGGGCGTGGGCAGTCCTGGCAACGCGTAGGAAAGCCCGACTATGGGCAGCGCCACCCGCCGGACCGCGCCAGGGACCCGCGTGGGCGATGGGCCGGGCGTGTTGGTGGGGCGACGGGTGTACGTGCGCGTTGGCGTCGGCGTGCGCGTGGGCGTGTTCGTGCTTGTGGGCGTGCGCGTCGGGGTGCGCGTGATGGTGGCTGTGCGGGTGGGAGAGCGGCTTGGCGTGCGCGTCGGGGTGCGCGTGGGGGTGGACGTCGCCTGCGCGGCGCAGGTGTAGATGCGCACGTCGTCCACGAACCAGCCGTAGGCATCGGTGCCCGAGTCGGTGCCGATGCGGAACCGGAAGCGCACGCTCTTGCCGGCGAGCGATGCCAGATTGAGCCGACTGGACATATAGCCGTTGCTCTCGCTGGTGAAAGCCTGGCGGCCTTTCAAGGGGTTGTCGCCGTCGGCTGCGTTGTAGATGGTTCCGTTGTAGCCGTTGTTGATGAACAGGGGGCCTGCGTCGGCCCACGACGCCCCGCCGTTGGTGCTGTATTCCACGATGCCGCCGTCGTACTTGCTTGCGCCCGAGGGGTCTGAATCTTCAAAGGCGAAGGCGTGCTTGAAGTGCAGGTAGGGCTGGCTGCCCGCTGGCAGAGATACGCTGGACGTCATGGCGATGTAGAAGTCGCCGCGCTGGGGCTGATTGTAGCCCCACAGGTTGTAGACGCCGCTGGTGGTGTACGTGGCGTCAAAGTGGAACGGATTGTTGGTCTGGGGGTAGTACCAGGTGTTGTCGCCGGTGATGGAGGCAGAGGCCCAGCGCCCCGCGGAGGGGTTCTCCATGTCGTCAAACCAGAGGGTAACCGGCGACTGACCAGCGCCGCACATGGGCGCTTCGGGTGCGGGGCAGGATGGAGGCTGCTGGTTCATTTCTACAGCGTCCACGGCATTCTTGACCTGCTGGCAGTCGGCGGCAGTGATGCCGGCGGTGCCCACCAGATTGGCGCATGCCTGCAGCAGGCGGTCGTAGAGGTCCTGGTAGTCGCTGCCCGACGTGAACAGGTTGGCGTTGACCTCGTAGAAGATCTTGGCGGTCTTGACGATGCCGATGCCGGTTACGGTCTTGCCGTTGAAGGTGTCCCCATCCGCCATCAGGTAGGCGGCCTTGTTGGCCACGCCGCTGTTGGTGTGGACGCCGCCGTTGTCCTGCTCGCCGCAGTAGTAGTGCCCGCTGGTCATCTTGTCGGGGTCGCTCTTGACGGGCGGGTTGCTCATGCTGCGTATCCAGCCGCCCGGCAGGTCTTCGCCCATGAGCCAGCGCATGCTGGCAGCGTCGTTGCCCTTGCCGTTGCTTAGGTCTACGAACTCGCCCCAGATGTCGGAAAAGGCCTCGTTGATGGCGCCCGACTGCATGTAGTAGAACAGGTGCGACTCGTGGTCGGTTACGCCGTGCGTGAGTTCATGGCCCACCACATCGTCGGCCGACGCGTACCCCTGGCCGTACACCATCTGTTGGCCGTTCCAGAAGGCGTTGGGGTAGGGGCACTGACCGCCTTGCGGGCAGTAGCGGACGGTGGAGATGATTGGCATGCCCGCGTTGTCCAGGCTGTCGCGCCCGTGGTTCGTCCAGTAGAAGTCGTAGGTGTCGCCGGCGAAGTCGTGGGCCTTGTCCACCTCGGCATCGCCGATGGGGCCCTGGCCCTCGCTGCGGCGCAGGACGCCCGGCAGGGTGGAGCCGCTCTGCGCGTCGTAGGTGCGGCGGTCGCGCGCGGCGTCAATCTGGTTGAAGTGCAGGGCGATGGTCCCCGTGCGCGCGTCCACCAACACCAGTTCGCGGATGGGGAGCAGTGGGCGCGGTTCCACGTCCATGCGCCACACCAGGCTCGTGAACTGCGGGCCTGGAGCGCCCAGGAGTACGGGGTTGTAGAGCCACAGTTCGGGCTGGGTGGCGGACAGCGCGTCAGGGGTCAGGTCGTAGGCGCGGGCGACCATCTCCAGGGCGCGGGCCTGCGCCTGCTCCGCCGAGATGGCGGGGGTGAGGCTTGTTCCCGGGTCTGGAATCGTCTCGCCGCCCGCCGAGACCACGTTGCCCTCGGCGTCCAGTTGGACGATCATCTCGCCGGCCAGGACGGGGATGCCGTGGTGCTGTTGCTGGAATCGGACGAAGGCGCGGTTCCGCTCGTCCTGCTTGATGCGCATGACGGCGAGTTCGGCTTCGGGGTCGGCGATGCCGAAGAGCGGGCCGTAGGTGCGGAGGAAGGCCAGGGCGGCTTGGGTGGGCGGGGCCTCAGGGGCGAGCGCCTCGGCACGGGGGATAGGGCGCGACGGGTCGGTGCCGATGAAGCGCACCTTGCCGGTGTAGGCGTGGTAGGAGATACGGACCTCGCCGTCGGTGGCCTGCGCGAGTTGCGCCAGCAACGCCTCGTCGGCGAAGGCGGGCGCGGACGTGGTGAGTGGGATGGTGGGCGGGGACGTGGGTTGCGGGCCTTGCGCGGAGGGAATCCATGTGGAGGCGAGGATAGCAGCGATGGTGATTGACACAACAACAAGACGCATTGTCGTTCGCATAGGAATCTCCTGTCCAGGCGTAGAAGTCCCGAGGCAACGCATGCGCTCTTCTGTGCGGTGTCGGCAGAGTGTAGACGGCGAAGGGCCGCAGGGTCTTGTCGGGCCAGCACGAGCCTTCTATTGGACGTTTCTGACGAGCAGTATAGCATAGGTGGTGTGTGGGTGCAAGGCCGTGAAGCGCGGGGCGTCGGATTTCACAAACGGAGGCGCGCAGGTTGCCTAACTGCGAAAAGTGTGCTATAATAGTGAAAGTGGGCACGGATGCCCACGCGTACTGCTCCGACAGCGGAGGACCATGACCCTGCTGCCAGTTGGTGGTTTGGAGAAACCTGTCGCTGTTCGCTCCGCCATGGCAACGATGTTGGCCTGCGCGGATATGTGGCTGTCCCACTTTCTCTCGCCCCGAAGTATGCGCGCCCGATGCACTCGGCGCTTCTCTTGCGAATCCCGGCACCCACGCAGATGGTCTGACTCTGCGCGTGTTTTTGGCTTGCAACCTTGAGAAACCGCCATCGGCGAAGTAGAAGACTGTCAACGGCGACCAATAGAGCAAGGAGGCTACCGTTCGGTCCGGACTGAAGGGACGCCGCGCCGACGCCTGTCGGTGAGCCTGTGGGGCCCTTCGCGTTTGCGGCGGCCAGGCCGTGCTTATTGCTCGCCATTCAGCGAGTTTTTTGTTGCACTAACCTACCCGAAGGAGGCAAGGACATGCCCGAGTCGTTTAGCCAGAAGACCGTTGCGCAGTTCCTGGATGAACTTGCGTCGCAGGCTCCTGTGCCCGGCGGGGGGAGCGGCGCGGCCCTGGTGGGGGCGCTGGGCGCGGCGCTGGCGAGCATGGTGTGCAACCTGACCGTGGGCAAGCCGAAGTACGCCGACGTGCAGGGGGAGATTCAGGCGCTCCTGGCCCAGACGGAGGCCTTGCGCGCCCGCCTCACCGCGCTCATTGACGAGGACATCGCCGTGTACTATCGCCTCTCTTCTGCGTACAAGATGCCCAAGGAGACCGAGGAGCAGAAGGCCGCCCGCACCGCCGCGATTCAGGACATCCTCCGCGATGCGACCAAAGTTCCTATGCAGATTGCAGAGGCGTGCGTGCAGGTGCTGCAACTCTGCAAGCCCATCGCCGAGAAGGGGAATGTGGGCGCCGTGTCGGATGCGGGCGTGGCGGCGCTGCTGGCGGAAGCCGCGCTTCGCTCCGCCGCCCTCAACGTCCTCATTAATCTGGCGGCCATCAAGGACGCCGAGTTCGTGGCGCGCGAGCGCGCTGCGCTGGAAAGGCTCCTGGCTGGGAAAGCCGAGATGAAAGAGGAAATCTACAACCTCGTGGTCTCAAAACTTTAGGAGAAGAGAGAATGTCCGCGATGATTCTGGACGGCAAGGAACTCGCCAAAACCCTGAAGGAAGAAGTGGTCGCCGCGGTGGGCCAGTTCAAGGCGGCGCACGGGTTTGCTCCGTCGGTGGCCATCGTGCGGGCGGGCGAAGACCCCGCGTCGGTGTCCTATGCCAACGCCATCCGCAAGACCTTTGAGGGTGCGGGCATGGGCTTCTCGCTCCATGCTCTCCCCGAGACGGCGTCGCAGGAGGAAATCGTGCGCGTGGTGGCGGGCCTGTCGGCAGACCCCAACGTGCACGGCATCATGGTGCAGGAGCCTTTGCCGAAAGGCATTGACGAGGCCGTGGTCAAGGAGGCCATTGCCCCGCAGAAGGATGTGGATGGCGTGCATCCGGTGAACACGGGGCGGTTGGCGCAGGTGGCGCCTGTTGGGCGGCCCGCGGGCGTGCTGGACTTTTTCGTGCCGGCCACTCCGGCAGGCGGGATGGAGATTCTCAAGCGGTACAAGGTGGAACTGGCCGGCAAGCACGCCGTGGTCGTGGGCCGGTCCAACATTGTGGGCAAGCCGATGGCGCTGCTCCTGCTGCGGGAAAACGCCACGGTTACGCTGGCCCATTCGCGCACGGCGGACCTGGCGAGCATCTGCCGCCAGGCGGACATTCTGTGCGCGGCGGTGGGCAAAGCCGGCCTCATCACGGGCGACTGGATCAAGCCCGGCGCCGTGGTCATTGATTTTGGCGTCAACTTCGTAGATGGTAAAATGGTGGGCGATGTGGACTTCCCGTCGGCGGTGGAGGTGGCGGGAGCCATCACGCCCGTGCCCGGCGGCACCGGCCCCATGACCAACGTGATGCTGATGCTCAACGTCCTGCAAGCGGCCCGCTTGTCGCTTCGCTAGGGGGCTGGCGCGGACGAGGTGATTATTGGACGCAAATCAAACTCAAGGAGGCAGAAGGAACCTATGGGAAAGCAACTCAACGTAGAACGCAGGAACCCCGTACCCAGCGACATTGAGATCGCGCAAGAAGCCAAACTCCGCCCCATTACCGAGATCATGGAAGAGATCGGGCTGCAGCCGGACGAAGTGGACCTGTACGGGAAGTACAAGGCGAAGGTGCACCTGAGCGTCCTGGAGCGGCTGAAGGATCGCCCTAACGGCAAGTACATTGACGTTACGGCGATCACCCCTACCCCGCTGGGCGAAGGCAAGACGGTAACGACCATCGGGGTGAGCCAGGGCCTGGCCTACTTGGGCAAGAATGTCTTCACGTGCATCCGCCAGCCGTCGCAAGGCCCGACCTTCGGGATCAAGGGCGGCGCGGCGGGCGGCGGCTACGCCCAGGTGGTGCCCATGGAGGATTTCAACCTGCACCTGACGGGCGACATCCACGCCGTGGGCGCGGCCCACAACCTGCTGGCGGCGGCCATTGACAACCGCATCCAGAAAGAGTCGCGCTGGAGCACGAACTTCATGGCGAAGGCGCTGTGCCCCGATGACCAGTACACGCCGTCCATGCGGAAGCGCCTGGCGAAACTGGGCATCAAGTCCGAGAGGCCGTCGGACCTGAGCGACGCGGATCGCGAGCGGATGTTCCGCCTGGACATTGACCCATACTCCATCCAATGGCGGCGGGTTGTGGACGTGAGCGACGCGGCCCTGCGAAACATCATCGTCGGCCTGGGCACGGTGAACGATGGCCCGCCGCGGGCGACCGGCTACGACATCACCGTGGCGTCCGAGATCATGGCGGCGCTGGCGCTGTGCAGCGGCCTGGCCGACCTGCGCGAGCGCATGGGGCGCATCATCATCGGCACGAGCAAGAAGGGCGAACCCATCACCGCCGAGGACCTGAATGTGGCGGGGGCGATGACCGTGCTCCTGAAGGACGCGATTATGCCGAACCTGCTGCAGACGCTGCAGGGTAGCCCGGCGTTCGTCCACTGCGGCCCCTTCGCCAACATCGCCCAGGGCAACAATTCCATCCTGGCCGACCGCATCGCCTTGAAACTGGCCGACTATGTGGTTACGGAAAGCGGGTTCGGCGCGGACTGCGGGATGGAGAAATTCATGGACATCAAGTGCCGCGTGTCGGGGCTGGTGCCCAACTGCGTGGTGCTGGTTGCCAGCGTGCGCGCGCTGAAGATGCACGGCGGCGGCCCCGCTGTGGTCCCGGGCAAGCCGCTGGACAAGGCCTACAAAGAGGAGAATCTGCGACTCTTGGAAGCGGGCTTGCCCAACCTGATCCAGCATGTGGAGAATGTGCGCAAGTTCGGCGTGCCGGTGGTGGTGGCGGTCAACCGTTTTGTAACCGATACGGAGGCTGAGATTGCCTTGATCCGAGAGGCAGCGGTTGCGGCGGGCGCCGAGGGCGCTTTTGTGAGCGAAGTCTGGGCCAAGGGCGGCGAAGGCGGCGCCGAACTGGCCGAGGCGGTGATCGCGGCCTGCGAGAAGCCGTCGCAGTTCCGCTTCCTGTATCCGGACAACATGTCCATCAAGGAGAAGATTGAGACCATCGCGCGCGAAATCTATCGGGCCGATGGCGTTACGTACACGCAGGAAGCCAACGAGAAGATTGAACTGTTCACCAAGTTGGGGTTTAGCCACCTGCCCATCTGCATGGCGAAGACCCACCTGTCGTTTACGCACGATCCCACGCTGAAGGGCGCGCCGCGCGGCTGGACGCTGCCGGTGGTGGATATCCGCGCCAGCGTCGGGGCGGGGTTCCTGTACCCGCTGTGCGGCACCATGCGCACGATGCCCGGCCTGCCAACCCGTCCGGCCTTCACCGACGTGGATCTTGACCTGGAGACCGGCCGGGTCGTGGGGCTGTTCTAGAGCACGACTTGTCCCTGCCGGGTGTGGGCGCGGATGCCCCGCCCGGCAGGGTCTCATGCCAATTTCATCTGGCAAGAATCTATCCAGCAATTTCTGGCAGATAAGCCCACATAATCAATTTGTGGGGCGGCGCAAAAATCGTTATAATGGGATGCGCGCCCGCTAGAGGGGCGCGAGTCGGCGAACCACCTGCACCATCCACAACCAAGCGAGGGAGAAGGCTATGGAACACGTTGAGTATAGCGTCCCGCGAATGTGGGCAGACCACCACGTGCCCGTTGTCCGAAAGGCACTCCTGGGCATCCCCGGCGTGGAAGATGTCTACGCCAGTTCAGCATGGAAGACCGTCCGCATCACCTACGATCCGACCCGCGTGAACCCCGACACCCTTGGTAAGGCCCTGGCCGATGCAGGCTACCCCGTTGGCGTGGAACTGGAACTCCCGACGTATCCGGAGCAGACCAAGGACAACGCTATGTGGTACACCGTGGCAGGGCGCATGACCGAGACGAACCTGGCCGACCTCAAGATGTCGGGCGACCATCGCAAGTACTAACCGCAGCAACTGGTGGGCTATCAGGAGGAAACCCCATGACAGAGTTCAAAACCATTGACCCCGCGGCCGTTGAGATGCTGAAAATCGCCGCGGAGGAGTGCATTCCTACGGCCTTTAGCCGCTCTGAGGAAGTGAAGCCGTGCCCCATCGGCGAGACGGGCGCGTGCTGCAAGATGTGCGCCATGGGTCCCTGCAGACTTGTTGGCAAGACAACTAGAGGCGTATGCGGCGCGACTCTGGGAACCGTCGTCGCGCGAAACTATGCTCGTATAGTTGCAGGGGGTGCGGCGGCCCATTCTGATCACGGCAGGGACTTGGCGCACGTGTTGCGCGCCACGGCGAAGGGAGAGGCCCAGGGTTATCGCATTCGCGACGTGGCCAAACTGCGCCAAGTTGCAAAGTGGCTTGAAGTGCCCGTTGATGGCCGAGCGACAGAGGATATCGCCTACGATGTCGCCGAGAAGGCCTTGGCGATCTTCGGGCAGCAGGACGGCGAGATCATCTACACCAAGCGCGCCACCAAGAAACGCCAGGAAACCTGGCGCAAGTTGGGCATCACCCCGCGCGGCGTAGACCGCGAGATCGTCGAGATCATGCACCGAACCCACACCGGCGTGGATATGGAACCGCACAACATTCTGAAGCACACGATGCGTGCAGCCCTGGGTGATGGATGGGGCGGGTCCATGCTGGCTACCGACCTGTCCGATATCCTTTTTGGCACTCCGGCGCCGATCAGCACCGAGATCAACCTGGGTGTCCTCAAGGAAGACCAGGTCAACATCATCGTCCATGGGCACGAGCCGACCTTGTCGGAGATGATCGTCGCAGCGTCCCAGGATCCGGAATTGATCGCCTACGCCAAGACGAAGGGCGCTAACGGCATCAATCTGGCGGGCATCTGCTGCACCGGCAACGAGATTCTGATGCGCCATGGCATCCCGCCCGCAGGTAACTTCTTGTCCCAGGAACTGGCAATCGTGACGGGCGCGGTGGAAGCGATGATCGTGGACGTGCAGTGCATCATGCAGGGTCTCGGGCCTCTCTCACAGAAATACCACACCAAACTGATCACGACCTCTCCGAAGGCGAGGATCCCTGAGGCCACGCACATAGAGTTTGACGAGCACCGCGCGCTGGACTCGGCAAAGGCCATCGTGCGCACGGCCATTGACAACTACCCGAACCGTGGCAAGACCCGCATTCCACCCATTAAGAACAAGTTGGTGGCGGGGTTCTCCCACGAGTATCTTAACTACATGCAGGGCGGCTTGTACCGAGGCTCCTTCCGCCCATTGAACGACGCGGTCATACAGGGGCGGATTCGCGGCATTGCTGGCGTTGTGGGCTGCAACAACGCGCGTGTGGTGCACGATGAGGCCACGTATAACATCGTCCGTGAGTTGATCGCCAATGATGTTCTGGTTGCCGTTACCGGCTGCACGGCCACAGGCTCCGCGAAGTACGGCCTGTTGTCGCCCGACGCATGGGACGCCGCCGGCAGAGGCCTGCGTGAGGTCTTGGAAGCCATCGGCATTCCCCCCGTTTTGCACCTGGGCTCTTGCGTGGACAACTCGCGCATCCTGACAGTGCTCACGCAGATGGCAACCGAGGGTGGTCTGGGAGAAGATGTGGATGATCTGCCGGTAGTGGGCATCTGCCCAGAATGGATGTCCGAGAAGGCAATCTCTATTGGCACCTACTGCGTGGGCACCGGCATCTATGTCCTGTTTGGCGTACATTCGCCCGTGGAAGCAAGCGAGGAAGTTACCCAGATCATCTCAGAAGAATGGGAAAAGATGCTCGGAGGCAAACTTGAATTCGAGCCCGACTGGCGCAAGATCGTGGAGAAATCCCTGGCGCACATTGACAAGAAGCGCGAGAAGTTGGGCCTTGTCCCGTGGGATCCGAACCGCTTCGGGAAGAGCGGCGACGCGTTTATGCTGGAGTATCTGAAGACCGTGGCCGCTTCCAAGTAGCGAC
>DAOTVT010000036.1:0-8522 GCA_034436295.1 Anaerolineae bacterium
AGAACACTCGCATCTTCAGTTCGGCCCGTCAGAACAGGGGGCCGCTAGACGTAGGGCAAATTGCCAATTTGCCCTACGATGGCCGCCGAGAGAGCAGCGCCAACCGAATGTGCGACCTCCCGATGGGCCTCCTGGCGCTGTGTTACCACATCGTGCGTTCTTATGAAAAAGCGAGCGTGAGTAGACACTGCCGCCCGCCCCCGGCTGCATGATCTCTTCTCCATTCGTGTAGATTCGTGTTATTCGTGGATGGCGAACTGCCCCTGCCTCCGGCCTCCAGTTTGGCAAGCGGCGGCCTTTCGGCTAGAATTCTCCCCGGTGGTGGTCAATTCCAGGCCGGCCACCCTTACCGACACTGCAAGGAGGACAGAACCATGGATCTCGCCCGAATGATTCGCGACGTCCCCGACTTCCCCGTGAAAGGCATCTTGTTCAAAGACATCACGACCCTGATCAAGGACCCCGCGGCGTTCCGAGAGGCCGTGGACCGCATGGCGGCCCCCTACGAGGGGATGCAGATTGACCTGGTGGCGGCCATAGAGTCGCGGGGGTTCATCTTCGGCGCGCCCCTGGCCTACAAACTGGGCGCCGGATTCATCCCCGTGCGCAAGCCCAACAAACTGCCCGCCGAAACCATCAGCGCCTCGTACACCCTGGAGTACGGCACCAACACCCTGGAGATGCACAAGGACGCCATCCGCCCCGGGCAGCGCGTCCTGCTGGTGGACGACCTGCTGGCCACCGGCGGCTCGGCCAAGGCCGCGGCCACCCTGATTGAGCAACTCGGCGGCAAGGTGGTGGGCATCGCCTTCCTGATTGACCTGACCTTCCTCAAAGGCGTGGAGAAACTCAAGGGCTACGACGTGCGCTCCATCATCCAGTTCTAGGCTGGCGGCAGCGCACAGCCGCTCCCGCGGAGAAAGCACGACCGCAGAGGCGGACCGCGGCCACACGGCCGGTCCCCAACCTCTGCGGTTTGCGCTGTCCTGGGCTATACGGTGGCCTGGCGCGGCCCCCGGCCTACAGCGTCAGCGAATCCCCCGGGCGCAGAATCACGCACTTGGCGCTCGTCTTGGACTCCACGGCCGCCTTGAACGCCTCGGGGTCTTGCTTGATGATGTCAAAGGTCCCGTAGTGAATCGGGATCACCACCTTGGGCTGAATCAACTGCACGGCCTTCAGCGCGTCGTCGGGCCCCATGGTGTAGTTGTCGCCGATGGGCAGGATGGCCACGTCAATGCCCTTCTCGCCGATCAACTTCATGTCGTAGAACAGCCCCGTGTCGCAGGCGTGGTAGATGTTCTTGCCTTCCAGCGTCAGCAGAAAGCCCGCCGGGTTGCCCCCGTAGGAGCCATCGGGGAACGAGGAGCCGTGCATGGCCGGGGTCAGTTGCACGCGGCCGAACGGGAAGTTGTACCCGCCGCCGATGTGCAGGCCATGGGCGCGCAGCCCCAGGTTGGACGCGTACACGCTGATCTCATGATTGGCGATGACCAGCGCGTTGTTGGCGCGGGCGATGACCTCGGTATCCCCCCAGTGATCGCCGTGCGCGTGGGAGACCAGCACATAGTCCACCTTCACCTGCGACGGGCCGACCGGCGCGGTGGGATTGCCCGTCAGAAACGGGTCAATGATCATCTTGCTCCCGCCGCCCTCCAAAAGGAAGCAGGCGTGGCCGTAGTACGTCAGTTTCACCGCCATCTCGCACCTCCGCTGATGTGAAGTCTCGTCGCGCAGAGTATAACCCCAACGCCCGCCAGGTGTCAACGGCGCCGCTTTGACAAAGTGTCGGGCCTATGATACCATACCCTCGCCTCGCCCAGGTCTCTCTCGGAGAGAAGAGAGACCTCTTTCTTTGCGGCGCAGCGCGCCCGCGAGAAGACCAAGAGCAAACCGAGGGGAGACAGTTGCGCACCATTGAGTGGCACGACAACGCAATCCACATGATTGACCAGCGCCTGCTGCCTCAAAGGTACCAGGTGCTGGTCTGCCGCGATCACCACGAATTGGCGCAGGCGATTCGCGACATGGCCGTGCGGGGAGCGCCCGCCATCGGCGCGGCGGCGGCGTTCGGCCTCGCCCTGTGCGCCGTGCGGAGCCAGGCCCGCGACGCCGAGCAGTTGCTGGCCGAACTGGATGACGCCGCGCGCGAAATCGCCGCCACCCGCCCCACCGCCGTCAACCTGTTCTGGGCGTTGGACAGGATGCGCCGACGCGCCGAGTCCCTGCGCGGGCGGAGCGTGGCCGAAATCGCCCAGGCGCTGGTGGCCGAAGCCCAGGCCATCGCCGACGAGGACGTGGAGACCAACCGCCGCATGGGCCGCTTCGGCGCCGAACTCCTGCGCGATGGCGACGCCGTGCTGACCCACTGCAACGCGGGCCGCCTGGCCACCGTGGACTACGGCACGGCGCTGGGCGTCGTCCGCGCCGCCGTGGAGCAGGGCAAGCGCATCCACGTGTACGCCGACGAGACCCGCCCCCGATCCCAGGGCGCGCGGCTCACCGCCTGGGAGTTGATGCAGGACGGCATCCCCGTAACCCTCATCGCCGACAACGCCGCGGGCTACTTCCTGCGCACGGGCAAGATTCAGGCTGTGCTCGTGGGCGCCGACCGCATCGCCGCCAACGGCGACGTGGTCAACAAGGTGGGCACCTACAAGATCGCCGTCGTGGCCAAGGAGAACGGCGTCCCGTTCTACGCCGTCGCCCCCACGTCCACCATTGACATGAGCGTGCCGCATGGCGACGCCGTGCCCATTGAGGAGCGCAGCCCCGCCGAGGTAACCCACGTGGAAGGCGTCTGCATCGCGCCGGAGGGCGTGGCCGTCGCCAATCCCGCCTTTGACGTTACGCCCCACCGCTACGTAACCGCCATCGTAACCGAACGGGGCATCGTCCGCCCGCCCTTCCACGAGAACCTCCGACGAATCATGCAGATGGAGGCCGAATCATGAGACCGCTAGAACCCCGACTCCTGCCGATGTCCGTGGGCAGCGTCCCGCACCGCGACCCAAAACAGGCGTGCGACCTGGTGCTCAAGAACTTCCCCCAGATTCCCACGTGGCCGCAATTGCCCAAGCGTTCGTTCCTGGAAAACATGTACGTGCAGTACAGCGAGCGATTCCCCGGCGTCGTGCTGGAGCAAGAGCGCATCTACGTGAATCGCGATCAGGATTTGGACGAGCCGCTGGAGGCCCTGTACGTCGCGTATCTCAAGAACGACCTGGAGCACGGCGCCATCAGCAAGGAGCACGCGGCGGGGCTTCCCGAACTCGTCAGCCGCCCGCTGCCCGGCCTGACCGCCGTCAAGGGGCAGGTTACCGGCCCGGTCTCGTGGGGGCTTGTGGTGGTGGATCAGAACCGCCGCCCCGTTCTGTACGACGAGATTCTGGCCGACGCCGTGGCCAAGCACCTGCGGCTGAAGGCGCGCTGGCAGGAGAAGCAATTGCAGAAACTCTCGCCGAAGGTCATCACGTTCATAGACGAGCCCTACATGAGTTCCTTTGGTTCGGCCTACGTCTCCCTCAGCCGCGAGCAGGCCATCACCCTCATGGAGGAAGTGCTCGCCGGCCTTGAGGGCATCAAGGGCGTGCACTGCTGCGGCAACACCGACTGGTCGCTGCTGCTCGCCACCTCCATTCACATCCTCAACCTGGACGCCTACGGTTACGCCGAGACCCTGGCCCTCTACGCCGACGATGTCAAGGCGTTCCTGAATCGGGGAGGCATCATCGCCTGGGGCATCGTCCCGGCCAGCGAGGTCATCTTCGCCGAAACGCCCGAGCACCTGCTGGAGCGCCTGGAACAGGCCATGCAACTGCTGGTGGCGAAAGGCATCCCGCTGGACAAGATCGTGGAATCCAGCCTCATAACCCCGTCGTGCGGCACCGGCTCCCTATCCGAGGCGGCGGCCGAGAAGGTGCTGGCGACCACGGCGCAGGTGTCGCACCTTGCCCGACAAAAGTTCGGAGTGTCGTAAGCATGCGCATTGTCGTTACAGGCTCTATCGCCTTTGACTACATCATGTCCTTCCCCGGCCGGTTCAAGGATCACATCCTGCCGGACAAGATTCACATGCTCAGCGTGAGTTTCCTGGTGGACTCCATGCGCAAGGAGCGCGGCGGCTGCGCGCCGAACATCGCCTACTCGCTGGCCCTGTTGGGCGAGCGCCCTGCCGTCATGGGCACGGTGGGGCAGGATTTCTCCGACTACCGCGCCTGGCTGGAACGGCACGGGATAGACACGTCCCTCATCCGCGAGATTCCCGACCTGTTCACGGCGTCGTTCTTCGTGAGCACCGACCAGGACAACAACCAAATCGCCAGTTTCTACACGGGCGCAATGGCCAGGGCGCGCGACCTCTCCTTCCACCATGTGGGCAGCCCCAAGCCGACGCTGGCCGTGATCTCGCCCAACGACCCGGTGGCCATGACGCGCTACGCCCAGGAATGCAAGGCGCTGGGAATCCCCTACATGTACGACCCAAGCCAGCAGATCATCCGCTTGAGCGCCGAGGAACTGGTGGACGGCGCCCGCGGCGCCAAGGTCCTCATCGTCAACGACTACGAACTGGAGATGTTCAAAAACAAGACCCGCCTGTCGGACGAGGAAGTCCAGCGCCTGGCCGAGATACTGATTGTAACCTGCGGCGAAGAGGGTTCGGTCATCTGGGCCGACGGGCGCAAGGTGGAAGTGCCCGCCGTGTGCCCCAGCACGATGTGCGAGCCGACGGGCGTGGGCGACGCGTACCGCGCGGGGATCATCAAAGGCATGCTGCGCGGATACTCGTGGGAGACGACGGGACGCATCGCCAGCCTGGCAGCCACCTACGTGCTGGAGCGGCACGGCACGCAGAATCACCATTACACGCGGGCCGAATTCGTCGCGCGCTACCGCGAGACATTCGGCGACGCGCCCGAACTGGACGACCTGCTGAGCGGCGGAAGATGAGCGAGGCCAGCGCACGCCCGCGCGCCAGGGTGCCACGCAGCACAGGCGGCTGGACGGTTCGCGAGACCCGCGACCGCGAGGAAATCCTGGCCGTCCTGAATCAGGACAGGGTCTATGCCGCCTACGCCATCGGCGACCTGGAGCCGTCGCTGTTCGCGCAGTGCGAGTGGGCGCTGGCCGAGCACGCCGATGGGACGCGCGCGCTGGCGCTGCTGTTCAAGGGCCTGGAGCCGCACACGCTGCTCCTCTACGGCGACCCGCGCGGGCACGCGGTGATCCTGGCCGGCGTGATGCGCCCGCCGAAGGTGTACGCCATCTTCACCGAGGAGCAGGAGCCTGCGCTTCGCGCGCGCTACGCGCTGGCCGAAGTCCAGCGCATGATGCGCATGGTCTGGGACAGGACGGCTCCCCTGCCCCCGCCGAGTCCGTTGACTTTTCGCCTGACGGGCGCGCGCCTGGCCGAGTTGCAAAGCCTGTACCGACTGTACGCCGAGGCGCGCTTCAGCCCGTACCAACTGATGGACGGCATCTTCTACGGCGTGGAGCGGGACGGGCGACTCGTCGCGGTGGCGGGCACGCACTTGGTCTCCGAGACCTACGGCGTGGCCGCCATCGGCAACGTGTTCACCCACCCCGACTATCGCGGGCGCGGATATGCCCTGGCCTGCACGGCGGCGGTGCTTCGGGATTTGGCCGCCCGCATCCCGACCATCGTGCTCAACGTCGGCGTTGAGAACGAGCCCGCCCAGCGCGTGTACACCAAATTGGGCTTTGCGCGATACTGCGAGTTCTACGAGGCCATGGCGTACCGAAAACGGGCATAGCCGCTGGGGAAAGCCGCGCTTCGCGAACCGATACCGATCGCTGACGGCTGAAGGCCGACAGCGCCAGACTATCAGAGGAGAGATTACAGTGAGCGTACCACACGATGTCAAAGACTTGAGACTGGCCGACAAGGGGCGAGACCGCATAGACTGGGCCGAGCAGGATATGCCCGTCCTGCGCCTGATTCGCGAACGCTTCGCCCGCGAGAAACCGCTGGCGGGCGTGCGCATGTCCGCGTGCCTGCACGTTACCACCGAGACCGCCAACCTGATGCGCACCCTCAAGGCGGGCGGCGCGCAGGTGGCGCTGTGCGCATCCAACCCGCTGTCCACGCAGGACGATGTGGCGGCGTCGCTGGTCGTCCACGAGGGCATCTCGGTCTTCGCCATCAAGGGCGAAAACCACGACACGTACTACGCGCACATTCGGGCCGCCCTGGAGCACAAGCCCCACATCACCATGGACGACGGGGCCGACCTGGTGTCCACGCTGCACCGCGAGCGCACCGACCTGCTGCCAGGCGTCATCGCAGGCACCGAGGAGACCACCACCGGCGTCATCCGCCTGCGGGCGATGGCCCACGACGGCGTGCTGCGCTACCCCATCCTGGCCGTCAACGACGCCATGACCAAGCACTTCTTTGACAACCGCTACGGCACGGGCCAGTCCACCATTGACGGCATCATCCGCGCCACGAATCTCCTGCTTGCCGGCCGAACGGTCGTCGTGAGCGGGTACGGCTGGTGCAGCCGAGGCATCGCCATGCGCGCGCGGGGCATGGGGGCCAATGTCATCGTTACCGAAGTGGACCCGCTGCGCGCCCTGGAAGCCGTCATGGACGGCTATCGCGTCATGCCCATGCGCGACGCGGCCCGAGTGGGCGACATCTTCGTTACGGCTACCGGCGACATCCACGTCCTGGACCGCGCCCACTTTGAGGTCATGAAGGACGGGGCCGTCCTGGCCAACTCCGGCCACTTCAATGTGGAGATCAACCTCCCCGCGCTGGAGGAGATGGCCATCGCCAAGAAGCGGGTGCGCGAGTTCGTAGACCAGTACACCATGCCCGACGGCAGGCGCATCTCCGTGCTGGGCGAGGGGCGCCTCATCAACCTGGCCGCCGCCGAAGGCCACCCCGCCAGCGTCATGGACATGAGTTTCGCCAATCAGGCGCTGGGCGTGGAATACATGCTGGCCAACGCCAAGTCGCTCAAGCCCCAGGTGTACACCATCCCCGAGGCCATTGACCGCGAAATCGCCCGCCTGAAACTCAAGGCGATGGGCATCAAAATAGACAGGCTGACGCCCGAACAGAAGCGATACCTGGGCTCTTGGGAAGAGGGCACGTAGAGGGAGCACCTTGCCAACCGGCGGTAATGCGCCTGTGAGCCTGCCGACCCCCAACGCCGAGATGGGGCTTGGGGGTCGTGTGTTTCTTGGCGACACAGATACTCAAAGCAGTGTAGCCGGTTGGATGACCTCGTGCTCGGCCAGCGACTCCCGCAACAGCAGGGTCAGTTGGCGGGCGTTGGTAACGGCGTAGTCGGCCTTGTTGTTGTTGAAGAAGATGTGCACCTCGCGTGCCGCGCCCGCCAGCCGCGCCACCCGCGGGACCCACTCGCGCAGTTCGTCTTCGGAGTACCGGTAGTCAAAACGGCTCGCAGTGCGCTCCACCTGCTTGTACCAGGTCCCCACATTCCGCCCGTGGAAGCGCACCACGCTCAGTTCGGGGCTGGCCACCTCCGCCACGATGGGCACGCTCCCCGCGCCCACCTGCGGCTCGTCCACCACCGTCAGCGCAAGCCCCATCTTCCGCAGCGCCTCCACCACCTCGGGCACGCGGTCGTCCTCCAGCCACGAGCGGTTGCGAAACTCAATGCTCAGCCGGTCATCGGGCAGGGCATCGCGGCATCGGCGGATGTAGTCCAGGTTTTCCGCCGAATACGCGTAGCGGGGCGGGAACTGGAACGTAACCGCGCCCAGTTTGCGCGCCTCCCGCAGGGGCTGGATGGATTCCCTGAAGGCGGCGAACGCCTCATCGTCGGGGGGATTCTCGCGGTCGTGCCACGTCAACTGGCGGTAGGGCTTCACGTCAAAGATGAAGCCGGGCGGCGTGCGCTCGGCCCACAATTGGAAGTTTCGCGCGGGCATCATGCGGTAGAACGTAGAGTTGATCTCCACGATGGGAAAGTGCTGCGCGTAGAAGACGATCTGCTGATTGCTCGGCAGGCCGGGCGGGTAGAAGTTCGCGTGATCGGACCAGGAGGACGTGCCCACGTAGATTCTGCTCATGGCCCTTTCCTCCTCGCACAATAAACTGGGAACACCCTGTTTCATTATACCGTGCGGCCCGCCCTGCGCGCAAAACCGCGTCCCACTCGCGCGCTACAAGAGATTCTCTCCGCCGAGTTTCGCAGGGCGGCTTCCCATAGCCGCCGCCTAGGTGCGACGCACTTTCGGAAGTGCGTCGCACCTAGGGCTACGCTCCGTCCCCATTCGCGTGGATTGGCGTTATTCGCGGTTACAGGCACGTAGGGCGGCTTCCCATAGCCGCCGGTCGCAGGGGCAGGTATGGAAACCTGCCCTACGCTCGGTACATTCGCGTGGATTGGCGCTTTTCACGGTTACAGGCACGTAGGGCCGCTTCCCATAGCCGCCGGTCGCAGGCCACAGGTGCGACGCACTTTCGGAAGTGCGTCGCACCTAGGGCTACGCTCCGTCCCCATTCGCGTGGATTGGCGTTATTC
>DAOTVT010000037.1:0-41581 GCA_034436295.1 Anaerolineae bacterium
CAGGAACAAGAGCGACTGAATCTGCAGGTACACGCCGAGGATGTACAGCGGCCCGTAGAGGAACGGCAGGAAGATGAGCCAGTGCGCGAATGGGTAGCACAGGGCCACCTTCACCGCAAGCACGAAATAGAGCAGGTAGAGTTCGCTCCCCACGCCGCCGGAGTACGGAATCAGGAACAGGATGGCCAGCGAGTCCACGATGGTGGCCGCCGGCACGAGCCAGAGGGGAACCCTGTCGCGCCAGGGGCCGTACACCAGTACCGAGATGAGGAACGCGAAGGCCATGAACACCGCCAGGCCGAACGCGGCCGCCCGCGGGAACGGCACCTGCTGCGTCGTCCACACGCTGATGGCGCCCACCAGGAACATGCCCCAACGCAACGGCGCGCCGAACCGCCGTTCCAGGCGCAACAATCCATCCTTGCGGTAGTGGAGCGTCGGCGGTGGGATGTAGATCGTCGTGGATGCGCTCATGGCGAAGCCCCCCTCATCCTCGGTCGCGCCATCATCGCGGCGGCAGCGTTGGCGTCGCCGTCGGCGCCAGCGTTGGGGTGGGCGACGGCCCCGGCGCGGTGGGCGTGAACGTGGGCGCGGGGCGGGTCGGCTCCTGAACGACCGCCGTCGGCGAAGGGGTCGGAGAGAACGTGGCCGTGGGCGACAGGGCAACCGTCGCCGTCCGTGCCGGCGTGGCGGTCGGCGGCAGAGTCGCCGTTGCCGTCGGGCTGGGCAGGCGCGTGCGGGTTGGCGTCGGCGTCCATGTGGGTGAGCGCGTGGGCGTGGGCGACTCGGTAGGCGGCAGCGGCGTGGGCGTGTACGGCGGCGGCACGGTTACCCGGGCGCCGCTCCTCAACCACGCCAGCGACCGCGCCCACACGCCGTTGTCGGTGCCCGCCAAAAGCGTCTCGTTGTCCAGCGGATCCAGCGCCAGGCTGTTCACCCCAAGCCTCCCCATGCCCTCTCGGAAGGGCTGCCATGTCCTGGCGTAGTTGTTGCTCCAGTACACGCCGTCGGGGTTTGTGCCCAGGAACACCGTGCCGCGCACGGCGGGATCCACCAGCAGCGCGACGGCAAACCCCGACCCCAAACCGGCCGCGCGGCGCGTCCACGTCTGCCCGCCGTCGGTCGTCGCGTACACGCTGGCCCCTGCGGCCATATACGCCATGTTGGGTTCCACCGGATCAATGGCGATGGAGTTCACCACCCGCTCCAGCGACAGGCGCAGCGACAGGGCCCACGTCTGGCCCCGATCCCGCGAGATGTACACTTCGCCCCGCGACGTGCCCAGCCAGAGTTCGCCCGGGCTGCGCGGGTGCACCACCAGCACCGATGGCGCGCTGGCGGCGGCAGGGCCTTCCAGCCGCTGCCAGGTCAGCCCGCCATCGGCGCTGCGATAGATATCCTGACCGGTGGCCGCGTACAGCAGGTTCGGGTCCGACTCCAACGCCACCGCCCGAACCACATCCTTCCCGAAATCTACCCGCAGCAAGGCCCACGAGGCGGGATACGTTTGGGCGTAGAAGCCCACCGAATCCGCCCGCTCTCCCAGGGCCAGATACAACCGTATCTGCTCCCCATCGTGCGCCGCCAGGCGCACGCGCGGAACCTGGCCCCACGCGCCCGTGGGCAAGCCGCCGTTGAGCGCGCGCCAGCGTCCGTCCGCCAGATGCCACACGCCAAGCCCCGACGTGGTGCAGAGGTATCGGGTTTCCCCGCCGCTCCTCAAGGCATAGACGGCATCCACCTTGCTGCCCTCCATGCCCACAAGCCGCCAGGCGTTCGCCAGAGAATCCCGCGGAACGGCGAACACCAGCAGCAGAGGCGCGAAGAAGACCAGGCAAGCCGCTAGCGCCTGAATCACTCGGGCCCTGGTTATCGGGACTTGCATGGGCATCCCCTAGCGCGGCGGCCTCGTGGGCGTGGGCGGCACCGGCGTCGCCGTCGGCGGCTGGGTCGGCGTTGGCGGCTTTGTGGGCGGCGGCGGAGGCGGCTGGGTCGGCGGCACCGGCGTCGCCGTGGGCGGCACCGGCGTGTTTGTGGGCGCGCGCGTCCGCGTTGGCGTGCGGGTCGGCGTAGTCGTGGGCGTCGGCGTCGCATAGTTGGTGAGGATGTCGGCGATTCGCGCTTGCGCCTCGGCGGTATCCACGCCCGCCACGGCCTGCGCCTGGCCGTACTGCACCAGCGCCTCGGTGTAGCGGCCGGCGTCCCTCAGAGCATCGCCGCGCGCGATGTAGGTCTTGTACAGCCAATAGCCCGCGTTGCGGATGGGATATTCACCCGGCGCGCTGTAGAGTTTGTTGAAACGCGCATGGGCCAGATCAAACTCGCCGTTCTGAAAGGCCACGATGCCGGCCAGATACGACTCGGCGTCGCTCTTGATGGCCGCCACCCGGCTGTCCTGCGGGTTCAGGGTCAGCGCACTGGACAGATACTGGATGGCGCGCCGCAGGTCGGCCACCTGGCTCGCCTGGTCGTCTATCAGGCGCTTCGCCTCGTTCACATACGACTCAAACAGCATCTTGCGGACCGACTGCTCGTTGTAGGACGGCTCCAGGCCGCGGGCGCGCTCCAGACGGTCTATCGCCTTGCCCCATTCCCCGCTCTCGTAGTAGCCCTGTCCCTCCTTGTACAGGTCGGCGACCGTCTTGCGCCGCTCCACAAACGAGGCCAACGTGCTGGCATCGCTGTAACTGGGATCTATCTCCAGAATCTTGTTGAGTTCGGCCCAGGCCAGGTCCCACTGCTCGTTGGCAATGTACGTCCGCGCGTTCTGGTACAGAATGCTGAGATTGGACAAGCGGCGCGCCTTGTCCAGGCCGAACTGCGCGCCCTTATGATTGGGATCGCGCTCCAGAATCTGCTCGTAGATGCGGATCGCCTCTTCGTAATCTCCGACCGTCATCTTCGCCTGGGCGCGGTTGTACAGCACGTCAATGGGATCGGGCTGCTGGGTCTTGAAGATGAGGAACGCCCCGAGGGCGACGACGACCAGCACCAGCGGCCATATCAGGACGCGCCAGTTGAAGCGAATGGGGGCGCGGCGGGCCTTCGGCGGGCGCGCGGCCACCTCGCGTACTTCCGGTTCCGCAGCCGGCGCGGTGCTCAATGCCGGGGTCTCTGTCGCCTGGCCTTCGGGGCCCATGGCCTGGAGTTGGATGAACCAATCCAATTCGTCCAGCAGGGCGTCAATCCCCGGCCGATTCGGCTCCAACGCCTTGAGGCGCACGAAGTATTCCATGGCCCGCTGCCACTCGCGGCGGCGATAATGGGCCATGCCCCGGGTGTACAGGGCCTCTGCGTCCAGTTCCTCGTCGGGATTCGGGTCTCCGGCAGTGTCCTGGGCCATCGTGTTCACGCGATCGTCCATAGCCCCTCCCGACGCCCAGGCGCGCTGGAACATGCTGTAACTCGCATTCTTCTCCCCCCAAGCATTCCAAAACCTCAAACGGCGGCATCTCTTTCGGCCTCATGCCGCCGACACGACGCGCTTCGCCGCGGCCCCTAGCGTCTCGGGAACCCCTCCGCCGCCGGTATGCTCCAAGGCGCTTCCGGCACTTCCTGCGGCCCAACGGCCGACGTGCGCCCGGCGCGGGTGCCGTCAAAGTTCAGCGGCACCAGCGGCAGGCGCGCCTTTGGCGCGAGCCGCGTGCGCACCTGCACCCAATCCACCAGCGTCCACGTGTTGTACCAGCCAAGCCCCTGCTGGGTATCGTAATCGTACTCGCGGTTCCAGTTGGCAAACTCCACAGTGATCGTCTGCCCGGCGTAGGGCGACAGGTCTATCTGCGCGTAGCGCCAGCCCAGGTCCCGCAGAATCAGCACCGACGTGATCGGCTCGGTGAAGTTGCCGTCGCGCAGGACCAACTGGGGCGAGCCGCCCTGCCGGGTAATCGTTACGTCAAACGAATCGTAGAGCCTCCCATCGCTCCCCACGACCACGTCATACGTGTAGATATGATACCAGAAACTCAAGACCGGGGTCAACATCTGGTCGGCGGTGGGGACGGTGAACGTCTGCGACATGCATGCCGCCCCGACCGGCACGCTGGGCAACGTATCCATACGCGTGTAGGCGGGGTCGCCCAGGCGGGCCACCCAACCCTCAACCCCGCGATAGTCCGTGGCGCGCACCACGCTGCGGTTGAACGCGGGCGTGCAGCCCAGCGTCCAGCCACTGAAGTTGCCGGTCTCCAGGTCGCCGTTCACAACCGGCGAGACCTGCACCAGGATTTGCGCCGACGGGGGATAGTCGCCCTGGTTGCCCGCAACATCCCGCACGCGGGCCCTGAAGCCATAGGTGTGCCCCCGCTGCCCCACATACGGCGCCGACGTCAGGTCGGTGTTGGTGAGCCAGTCGGTCCACGCGCCGGTCAAGCCATCGGCCACCTGCACATCGTAGCGCCCCAGCCCCGACCCGGGCGTAGGATCCAACCCCCTCCACGACACGGTGAAGTTCGTACCGGTCTGGAACGAGCCGGGCGGGATGAACGCCACGATGGGCGCCGTGCGGTCAATGCGGAACGACACCGTAATCACACCCGACTCGTTGCCGGCCACATCCGCAGCCTTGTAGGCCACCGTGTGCGCGCCGTCCGCGCTCACAACGACCGAACTGCCCACGGTCCACGCGCCGCTGTCCACCTGGTACCGGATGGCGGCCAGACCCGACAGCGTATCGGTGGCCGCGAACGTTACCGTAACCGGCGACACGTACCAGTTCTCGGAGCCCAGTGTGCCCGCCAGGGCGTGGGTAACCGTAGGCGGTAGCGCATCGCGGCGGATCGCCCTCGGCAGCCAGGCGTAGTTCTGATAGCCCACGTTCCCGGCCACGTCTTCCAGCCAGACGTACAGGTCATGCTCCCCGTTGGCCGTAACGTTGATGGAGGCGCTGGGGGCCACGACGGCCACGCGTGTCCCGTCCGTCGGCCCGGATGGCGGGGCGTTCAGTTTGTAGTACATCGCCGCGATGCCAGACTCATCGGCGGGCACGGGGTTCTTCCAGGTTACCGTGAACGTGCTGCCCCTGGACCACCCCGAAGGCGTTACGCGCACGTCGGTTGGAGCGGCGGGCGGCCGATTGTCCACGCGGACGGTGAGGGAGCGCACGACCTCCACATTGCCCGCCGCGTCCAGCCCCCGGTACTCCACAACGTGCTTGCCGGGCGTGCTGATCACCGCCATCGCCGTGGCGACGCCCGTCTCCGTAACCCACGCCGACGCATCCACCCGATGGGCCACGCCGGAAACGCCGGACAGCCCCGGCTGGTCCTGCGACACGAAAGTAACGGTAACCGGCGAGGTGAACCAGTCGTTGTTGCCCAGCGTGCCGTTCAGCGAGGCATTCGTGATGGGCGGCAGCGGGTCGTACAGGAACGCATTGATGCGGGCGGCGCGGTTCACGAAACTCGTGTTCCCCGCCATGTCGCGCAGCCAGATGGTGATGCTGTGCCTGCCTTCGCCGGACACGGTGATGTCGTCAATGCGGGTGCCGCCGGGGACATACGTGCCGTCGGTGTTGAACGTCGGTTCGGCGTCCAGTTTGTAGTAGGCGCCGGCAATCCCCGACGTGTCCGCCGGCGAAGTCCACGAAATGCTGAAGCGGTTCACGTTGGTCCAGGCCGTGGGTGAGGGCGTCAAATCCATCGGCATGCCGGGCGCCGTGGTGTCAATGCGCACAGGGCTTGCCTGCGGTTCGCCCCGATTCCCCGCCACGTCCACGCAGTAATGCTCCAGCACGTGGTCGCCATCGGCGGAGATGCCCACGGTGTTGCCCTTGACCCACGGGCCACCGTCCAGGCGATAGTACACCTCGCCCTCGGCCGGGCCAGATGTCGTATCCGTAACGGAGATGGTAACGCCGACCGAGGACCGGTACCACCCGTTATCGCCGACCGCGCCGCTGATCTGGATGCTGCTGGTGGGCGGGATCGTGTCCACGCGCACCGTGCCCGACATGACCTCGCTCGAATTGCCCGCGCGGTCAATGGCGTAGTAGTAGAACGTGCGCGTTCCCTCGCCGCCCACGACGAACGTCTTGCCCGACAGCCACGGGCCGATCGTCCCCATGCGATAGCGATACCCGTCTTCCCCCACGCCCGACGTGGCGTCGGTCCCGTCCAGGATCACGGTAACCGGCGACGTGTACCACCCCGTCGCGCTCAACGTGCCCGACAGGGTGTGCGTAACCGACGGCGCGGCCGTGTCTATGCCCACGCTGTACGCATGGGTGGCCTCCACGTTGCCGGCGTTGTCGGTGGAGTAGTAGTCAAACGTGTGGACGCCATCGCCCGACATCACAAACGAAGCCGTGGTGGTGAGCCACGCGCCCGCGTCCACCCGGTAGAAGCGCTGATTCACGCCGGATAGCCCCGGCTGATCCACCGCGGTCAGGGTGGCCGTTACCGCGCCGCGGAACCAGCCATTGTCGCCGGCAGGCCCCGAAAGGGCATGGGTCGTCTGGGGCGGGGTGGCGTCGTACTTGAACATGCTCGGCCACACCAGGCGGCGGTTGTGGTTCACGTTGCCCGCGTTGTCCTGGAGCCACAGGTGGAGATCCCAAACCCCCTCGGCGGGCACGCTGATGTCCGTGATGGTGTTGGTGGTGCTGACGAAGCGCACGGCGTCGGTGGGCGAGGTCGGCGGCGTGAACTTGTAGTACGCGCCGGCGATGCCCGACAGGTCGGGCGCGTTCGTCCACGTTACGGTGAACACGTTGGTATTCTTCCAGCCGTCGTAGTACTGCGGCTCGGTGGGCGCGAAGGGCGCGGTGTTGTCCACGATGAACGTGGACGGCGTCGGCGGGTCTTGCACGTTGCCGGCCTTATCCGTCGGGCGCATCTGCACGGTGTAGATGGCTTCCACCGGCGGCGCAAAGGTGTAGGACCAGGTCTCCGCGCCGGTAGCCCGCAGCCAGACCGGGGAGACTACCCAGGCAGTGCCGGAGAAGTACCTACTGTCCGTATTCCGCTGCAGGGTGAAGTCCACGAAGTCCACGCCCACGCCCGCATCGGCGGCCGTTCCGGCGATGGCGCCGGGCCATGTGGCCGTGCGGTAGGCCGCGGCCGTGGTGAGAGTCGCGGTTGGCGGCGTGCTGTCGTAGATGAACTGGCCGGTCCCGTAGGTCAACTCCGGATTGCCCGAGACGCTCCACGCGCGAGACTGCACCGTGTAGGTAACCGACTCCGTGGGACTGAAGGGGTAACTCCAGTTCAGGGTCCCCGTCGCCGTGAGCCACTGGGAGGTCAACTGCCAGCCGCTGCCGTTGTAGTACTTGTCGTCCGTGCTGCGCTGCACGGTGATCTCCACGCGGGCGACGCCCGAAACCCCCGCCGATGCCGTGCCGGTGATGGCGCCCGTCCACGTGGCGGCGCGGTAGAAGCCCACCGTGCCCACGAGCGAGTCAGGCTCCTGCACGTCCAGCGCGAACGAGGCGCTGCCGTAGGTGATCTCGGTGTTGCCGGCCTTGTCCACGGCGCGCGAGGTTACGGTGTACACCAGACCGGATTCCGGGCTGAACGGGTAGGTCCAGGTCGTCGTGCCGGTCGCGGTAATCCAGGTCTGCGCAACCTGCCAGATGGCGCCGTTCCAATACTTCCCGTCGCCCGAACGCTGCACCGTGATGGCCACGGCCAGCACGCCCGAAGTGGCGTCGGTAGCCGTGCCGGTGATGGCGCCCGTCCACGTCAGGGCGTTGTAGTAGCCGCTGGTGGCCACCTGCGAGTCGGGCGGCTGGAGGTCGTAGCAGAACGAACTGCTCGCATAGACCGCCTGGACGTTCCCCGCCGCGTCCAGCGCCCGCGAACGCACCGTGTACGTCATGCCGTCCGTTGGCGTGAAGGTGTACTGCCAGGCGTCGGTGCCCGTGGCCAGAAGCCAAAACTCCGTCGGCTGCCAGCCGGACTCGTTGTAGTAGTAGTTGTCGGGCCTCTGCACCGTCAGTTCCACCCGCTGGAGGCCCGAGCCTTCGTCGGAGGCCGTGCCGGTAATCTGCCCCGTCCACGTCTCCAGGCGGTAGAAGCCCGAGGTGGCAATGGCCGAGACGGGAATGGCCGCGTCGTAGGAGAAGGTGGATTGCGACGGCGTCGTCTGCTCGTTGCCGGCGCGGTCGGTGGCCTTGGCGCGCACCGTGTACGTCTCGCCGTGCTGGGGCGAGAACGAGTACGACCAGTTGGCCGTGCCTGTGGCGGGCAGCCAGACCTCAATCGGCTGCCACGTTGTCCCATTCCAGAACGTGTTATCCGACTTCTTGATGGACAGCACAACCGACTGTAGCCCCGATTCGGCATCCGCCGCGGTGCCGGTGATGGCCCCCGACCACGTCAGCGGCCCGTAGTAGCCGGACACGCCCACCGTGGACGTGGGGTCGGTGCCGTCGTAGGAGAAAGACGCCGAGCCGTAGGCCGTCTGCATGTTGCCCGCGCGGTCGGTGGCCCTGGACTGCACCGTGTACGTGATGCCCTGCGTCGGCGTGAACGGGTAGGTCCAGGCGTTGGTGCCCGAGGCCAGCAGCCACGTGGGTGAGGACGTCCACCCGCTGCTGTTGTAGTACTGGCCGTCGGGGCGGCGCACGGTGATGTGCACCACATCCACGCCCACGAAGTCATCCGACGCCAGGCCGGCGATGGTGCCGGTCCACGCCGTCTTGCCCAGCAGCCCGCTGGTGGTTACCGAGGACGTGGGAACGCCGCTGTCGTAGATGAGCGTGCCCGTGCCGTAGGCGACCTGCTGGTTGCCGGCGGCATCCTGGGCGCGGGACTGGATGGTGTAGGTCGTACCGTGCTCCGGCGTGAACGGATAGTAGTACCAGGCCGTCGTGCCGCTGGCGAGCAGCCACACCGGAGTGGCCTGCCACCACGAGCCGTTGTAGTACTCATTGGTGTCGCCGCGCTGGATGGTGATGTCCACCCGCGCAACGCCCGATTCGGCGTCGCTGGCGGTTCCGGTGATGTTGCCCGTCCACGTGAGCGTCCCGTAGTAGCCGCTGGTGCCCACGGCCGAGGTGGGCAGCCCGATGTCCAGCATGAACGTGGCCGCCGCCGACACAGGGGACTGCACATTCCCCACATTGTCGGTGGCGCGCGAACGCACCTCGTAGGTCATCCCCGGCGTGGGCGCGAAGGCGTAGGACCACGATTCTGTGCCGCTTGCGGGCAGCCAGACGGCCGAGCCGACCCACCCGCTGCTGTCGTAGTACAGGCCGTCGTTCACGCGCCTGAGCGTGATCTCCACCTTCTGCACGCCGGAACCCACGTCGCTGGCCGTGCCCGTGATGGCGCCCGTCCACGTGGCGGCGCGGTAGAAGCCCGACGTCCCGACGGCCGAGGTCGGAGCGGTGTTGTCAAAGTAAATGGTGCCCGAGCCGAGCGCGGTCTGCACCAGGCCGGCCACATCCGTGGCGCGCGACGACACATTGTAGGTTACCGTCTCGGTGGGCACGAAGGAATAGGACCAACTTGTCGTGCCGGTGGCCAGGAGCCACAAGGGACTCCCCTGCCAGCCGAGGCCGTTGTAGTACTGATTGTTGTCGCCGCGCTGGATGAGGATGTCCACCCGCGCGACGCCCGACGTGGCATCCGATGCCGTGCCGGTGATGACCGAGAGGGTCTTGAACCAGCCATTCGTTGTCACGGAGGAGGAAGGCCGGGTAGAGTCCACCTGAAGCGTGTAGGCCGGGCTGGTCTCCGTGATCGCGGCCCCGTCCAGGATGCGGAACATGATGAGGTTGTTCGTTGCCGAGTCGGGCAGGAACAGGCTGGTAACGGTTATCCGCTTGGTGGTGGTCAGGTCGCCGGTGATGGAAAGGCCCGTCTGCCCCCACGAGAACCAGGACCCGCCGCCATCGGTGGAGTACGAGTATTGCGCCGTGGTATCCTGTAGCCCGTCCGCGTCGGTAACGGAGACGCTGGCCGAGACCAGGCTCTGGGTGATCCAGCCCGTGGGCGTGAACTCGTTCCACGTGGCCGCCTCGGCCGCCTGGGGTGGCAGCGGGGGCGCGGCGGGGGCATCCAGAAAGCCCGCATGGGGAGCAACGCCCGCGCGAGCCGCCTGGCCGCCGACGAAGAAGACCCCCAGCAGCAAGAGGCCCGCGATGCCAAACGCAACAGCAAGGCGAATGCCCTGTTGCCTTCGGGTTTCAGCATTTTTCATAAGACTACCGCTCCGCAATGCGAATACCGGCGCAGCCCCGGCCCTACGCCTCAAACCGATAGCCCAACCCCCGCACGGTGAGCAGGTACTCCGGATTGGCCGGGTCCGCCTCTATTTTGTTGCGCAGCCGCCTCACGTACACGGCCACCTGGTTGCTGTACCCCTCGTAGTCATACCCCCACACGGACGTCAGCAGGAAGTCCTGCGACAGGACGCGTCCGGCGTTGCGGGCCAGGCAGTACAGCAGCCGAAACTCAATGGGCGTGAGGTCCACGGTCTTGCCGCGCACCGTCGCCTTGTTTTCCAGCGGGTCCAGGACGAAGTCGCCGACCACGAGCCGCCCCTGCGGTTCACCGGTAGCGTAGGCTTCGGTGCGCCGCAGGACGGCCTTCACCCGCGCCAGCAACTCGGCCGGCTCAAAGGGCTTGGCCAGATAGTCGTCCGCGCCCAGTTCCAGACCCTGCACGCGGTCCGCCGTCTCGCCTCGCGCCGACAGGAAGATGATGGGCACTTTCTTCTTGCTGCGGATGCGGCGGCAGACCTCGTGCCCGTCCATGTGCGGCATCATCACGTCCAGAATCACCAAGTCCGGCGACTCTTTTTCTACCAGTTCCAGGGCCTTGATGCCGTTGTCGGCCGTGCTTACCGTGTACCCTTCCTCTCGTAGCAGGAAGGCGATCATCTTCACGCTGGGGGCGTCGTCATCTACCACGAGAACGTGCATTTGCCTTTCCTCCGCGGTCGCAAACACACCCTAGGTTGCGCAGTCTGCCAGGGCGAGGTGGGCGACCCGGCAACTGCCTTGTGGCTCATTATACCACGCCTGACATAACAGCGCAACCGTGCGCGCGGCCTTCCACCCCCAGAGTCGGTGTGCAAGAGGCAGGCCAGCCCGCCCCACTTGTCCCACGCGGCCATCCATGCTAGAATGCAGGCGCACACAGGTCTCTACCTAGTCAACGAGCGTGCAGAACCCTGGATACGGGGACGACAACCGCCATGCGCATCACGCTGAAACTGGACCCGCTGTTTCGCGCCAAGATCAGCGGGGAAGGCCCGATCACGCTGGAATTGCCCGACGGGGCAACCGTGGCCGACGGCCTGGCGGCCCTTTCGGCCCGATGGCCCGAACTGGAGCCGATGCTGCGAGCGCCCGCCGTGCCCTACTCGCTGTTCGTCAACAGCCGCATCGTGCCGCGAGGACGGGCGGCATCGTTTGCGCTCAAGGACGGCGACACGCTGTACCTGTTTGAACCCGTGGCGGGCGGATAGCCACCACGCGCGGAGAGGCACCCTATGGACAGGACGATCCCATCGCCGGGGAACGAAGAGATCGCGCTGTACACGCGCACGTACTACTCGCTGCTCCGCAGCAGCGGCGAGATTCAGATACGCTCGCTGGAGGAGACCCACGCGGGGATGAACTCCTCGCTGCACCTGCACGCCGAAGACCCCATCATAGACCTGGGCGCGTTCATCTACGCCTATCTCCGTTTGCCCCCCGTGATGGAGCGGGTGCGGCTCGTCGTGCTGGGCCAGACGCCCGAAGTCTTCATGCGCCGCGGATACCCCGACATCCGCGAGTGGACACCCGTCCAGTCCCCTGGGCGGCGGCGCAGGGCCTTCTTTGACGGCAAGGACACCCTGGCGGCGCAGATCGCCAGTGTCTCGGACATAGACGACCTGGTGCCCATGCTGGTGGCGCTTCAGATAGAATGGAACAAGATCCACGCGCACCTGGCCAACACGCCCGCCGAGGACATCCTTCGGAAGCACGCGGAGACCAACGCCCCCCTGACCCCGTCGGAAGCCGAAAGCGTCCGCCTGGCCCTGGAGTTGTCCGAGGCCGACTTCGCGCGGCTCTACGCCCTGTGGGGCGAGGAATGGCCGCGCCACCTGCTGACCATCGCCCAGCAGCGCAAGTCCATGTCCATCCTGCTGCTGGCGGGTTCGTTCGTGGACTACCGCAAGGCTACCGAAGAGTGGTGGCGCGAGATTGAGCGGGCGGCGGATAGCCTGGGGCTGAATCAGCGCCCCGTGTACTTCGTCTCCAGCAACACCCACAGCATCGCGAATCTCCTGTCGGGGTTCGCCGTAACGCGCGAGGCCGACATCGCCGAGTACCTGCGGCAGGAGAACCCCGAGGGTCTCTGGGACGAGTACCAGCGGCTTCGGCGGACGGGCGAGCCAGGGATGGAGAACCTGCTGTACTACGCCTACCGCCTGTGCGCCTCGCACCCGTCGTATCGGCATCTGCGCGAGGCCATGCGGGCGTGGGAAGCCGAGAGCGGCATCCTGCGGATTTCGGCGCCTGCGGCGCTGGACATCGGCGCGCAGGTGATTGACGTGCGCCGACTGCGCCCCGAGCGGTTTGACCGTCGGATTCAGATGCCGCGGCTGGAGCGGCTGGCCGACAGCCCCGCGCTCATCTTCAACGTGGACTATCCGCTGGGCATGGCCGCCTACCTGGTGCTGACGCAGGCCACGGCCAACCTGGGCGAGTTGCGCGGGTTCTATGCCATGGGCAAGGCCGCCACCCTGAACGGCCGCGTCGGCGACGTGATGATCCCCAACGTCGTGTACGACGAGCACTCGCAGAACACCTTCCTGTTCAAGAACTGCTTCTCGGCGGGCGATGTGGCCCCTTACCTGCTGCAAGGCGCGGTCTTTGACAACCAGAAGGCCGTAACCGTTCGCGGAACCTTCCTGCAGAACCGCGACTTCATGCACGTGTTCTACCGCGAGGGCTACACCGACATTGAGATGGAAGCGGGGCCCTACCTGAGCGCCGTGTACGAGAACATCTACCCCAAGCGTTACCCCATCAACGAAATCGTCAACCTGTTCATCAACGCCTGGTTTGACATCGGGATCATCCACTACGCATCGGACACCCCCTACAGCCGACGGCAGGAGTTGCTGTCCAAGAGCCTGTCGTACTTCGGCGTGGACGCGACCTATGCGGCGTCGGTGGCGATCGTGCGGCGCATCCTGGCGCGGGAAGTGGGGGGCGGGTAGCCACCGTTCTCCCCCGTCGCGAATTGACACGCCCCGCCCAAAGGCATACAATTCGCGTTGCGAAATATCTCACCCAAGGATTGCCCGTGAAAAACCGCCAAGTTCTGATTCTGTTCATCGGTCTGTTCATCGTCATGGTGGGGTTTGGCATCATCATCCCCATCCTGCCGTACTTCGCCGAATCCATGGGAGCCACGTCCGTGCATCTCGGCTCGCTCATGGCTTCCTATTCCCTCATGCAGTTCATCTTCGCGCCTATCTGGGGCCGATATTCCGACCGCGTGGGACGGCGGCCCGTGATTCTCCTGGGGCTGATGGGCTTCGGCCTGACGTTCCTGATGTTCGCCCTGGCCAGCCGCCTGTGGATGCTCTTCGCTGCCCGCATCCTGGGTGGCGTCCTGACCTCGGCCATGCTGCCCACGGCCATGGCGTATATCGGCGACTCCACCTCGGAGCGGGATCGGGGCGGCGGGATGGGCCTCATGGGCGCGGCCATGGGCCTGGGGATGATCTTCGGCCCAGCCATCGGGGGCTACCTGGGCGTGCTCAGTTTCCGCGCGCCGTTCTTCATGGCGGCAGGGCTGGGCTTCCTCACGGCCGCCCTCGCCTTCTTCGTGCTGCCCGAATCGCTCCCGCCCGAACGGCGCACGCAACGGGGGCCTCGGGCGCGGCGCCCGTCGCT
Organism: Anaerolineae bacterium; assembly: GCA_034436295.1. Taxonomy (GTDB): domain Bacteria; phylum Chloroflexota; class Anaerolineae; order DTLA01; family DTLA01; genus DTLA01. Next base: position 13,844 of record DAOTVT010000037.1, read on the forward strand.
CTGGGCCGCGCTCAAGGGGAATCTGGGGTATGTCTTCTTCCTGTCGTTCCTCGTCGCCTTCGCCATGGGCAACCTGGAATCCATGTTCGCGCTGTTCGCGGAAGCCAAACTGGGGTTCGGCAGCGCCGAGGTGGGCACGGTGTTCACCGTCGTGGGCATCATCGGGGTCGCGCTGCAAGGCGTCGCCGTTGGGAAAGCCGTCAACCGCTGGGGCGAGATCGCCGTGAGCCGCGCGGCCCTGCTGATGACGGCCATCGGGTACTTGCTGGTTACCCGCGCCACCAACTTGCTGACGCTCATCCTGTTCGTGGCCGTGCAGAACCTGGGCAGCGCGTTCCTGAACCCCTCGCTCTCGTCGTATGTATCCAAGCGCGCCGATGCCGGGCAGGGCACGGCGATGGGATTGCAGCAGTCGTTCATGAGCCTGGGGCGCGTGGCCGGGCCGCTGTGGGGAGGCGCCGTCTTCAGCATCAGTTACCACATGCCCTACTACACCGGCGCGGTCATCATGTTGCTCGGCTTCCTCGGCTCGCTCGTTTTCCTGAACGGCGCACGTCTGCCCACGCCACAGCCCGCGCCCGAACGCGAGGCGTAGTCGCCACGGCAAGGAGCGGCGCATGAGAGTCTTCCTCACCGGCGCGCTGGGGTTCATCGGCAGGCACGTGGTCGTCCGCCTGATGCAGGACGGGCACGAACTGGTCTGCCTGGTGCGCAAGACCAGCAACCCCGCCTGGCTTCGCGAGGTGGGCGCGACGGTCGTCGTCGGCGACGTGCTGGACAAGGACTCCGTCCTGGCCGGCATGAGGGGGTGCGACTGGGCGGTCCACCTGGCGAATCTGTACTCGTTCTGGCAGCCCGACCGCAGTTTGTACGCCGCCGTCAACATTGACGGAACCCGCAACGTCATGGAGAGCGCGCTGGAAGCGGGCATCGCCAAGATCGTCCACATTAGCACGGCGGCGGTTTACGGCCGCCCCGCCGATTGCCCCTTCACCGAGGACAGCCCCGTCGGCCCCGCGCGGTTCAGCGAATACGCCCGCACCAAGTACGCCGGCGACCTCGTCGCGTGGGAACTGCACCGGAAGCGCGGCCTGCCCCTCGTCGTCATCTACCCGGGCGTGGTGCTGGGGCCGGGCGACCCCAAGTTCACCGGCCTGTACATCCGCGACTTCCTGCGGGGGCGCATCCCCGCCACCGGCTTTGACGACGCCGCGTTCACCTACGTGCACGTGCGCGACGTGGCCGAAGGCATCGCGCGGGCGCTGGAAAAGCCCGACAACATCGGCGAGAAGTATCTCCTGGGCAAGGAGCAACTGTCCAACCGACAGTACAGCGCCCTCATCAGCGAACTGTCTGGCGCGCCCATGCCCCGAATGCGCCTGCCGGGGTTCGCCATCATGGCCATCGCGGGCGTGCTGACGTGGATTGCGGATCGGGTGAAGCGGCCACCCGTGTGGGGCATGTCCCGCGAGCGCGGCTGGGTGATCTCGGTGGACGCCATGCGCACCACACGCGAGGGGTTCCGATTTGACGGGAGCAAGGCCGAGCGCGAACTCGGGCTGACCTACACGCCCATACGCCTGGCGCTGCAAGAGGCTATTGCGGCGTGCGGCCAAGGGCTTGAAGCCCCTGCTGCGCCGCCGCGTCCCGCGGGTTGATGGCCAGCGCGCGCAGGTAGGCGGCGCGGGCATCGGCGGCGCGGCCCATCTGCGCGTACAGGTCTCCCGCCAGGCGGTGCGGCAGCGCATACTCGGGATCCAGCGCGGCCGCTTCGCCCCATGTCCCCAGGGCCTCGTCGGGGCGCCCGTGGCGGGCCAGGTACACGCCTCGGTAGGCCCGCACCGCCGCGTAGGTGCGGCGAATCTTCTTGACCACGGCGTCCACGGGAATCGTCCCGTCGTTCAGCCCCCGACCGCGCACGCTCGCCGTGTCAAACGGCTCAAATGCGTCCTGCTCGCGCAGGGCCACCGTTACCCCCAGGGGAACCCCCACGTACCCGCTGCCCACGCCCTCCTCCATGTCCAGCCCCACGTGGGCGGGCCGCCCCTCGCGGATGAGCGCGTTGATGAGGGCGATGTACCGCTCCTGAATCATGGCGGGGTTGTAGGGCAGGCCGTACTCAAACAGGCGCAGTTGCTCGCGGTAGGCGTCCAGTTCGGCGCGGCACCGCGACACCAGGTCGGGATACTGGCGGGCCAGGTAGTCCAGGTACCACGTGCGGCGCAGCAACTCCACGTCCACAATGCGGACGTCGGGGCGCAGCCCCTCCACGTGCTGGCCGTACAGCAGCGGCGAGTACGCCTGCCAGTCGCGGGTCAAAAACGTCGCGCCTGGCTCCAACTCGGCCAGAACCTGCGCGGCGTAATCCTCGGGCAGGCGCAGCCGATGCTTGTCGGACTGCCGCCAGTGCAGGCCCAGGTTCAGGGCGACCAGCACGGCCAGCGCCGCGTAGGCGAAGGGCAGGTGCGCCGTGCGGTTGGGCTTCCCATGCCCGCCGCGCCCCGAAGCGCGCCGCGCGCCGCGGAGCCAGGCCAGGCCCGCGTGCGCGCCCCAGGCGATTCCCAGCGCCGTCACCAGGAACGTGGGGATGTAGTAGGCGTCGCTGTCCTCGGCGATGTCGTAGTGCGCCGCGAAGGCCACATCCACGGCCACCACGAGGGCGCAGAACAGCGCCAGACGGCGGTCGCGCCGAGCCATGGCCGCAAACCCCCACGCCGCCAGCAGCAGCCCCGCTGGCGTGAACTGCCCCCACCACAGGCGCAGGCCAAAGGACAGGTTGTCCAGCATGGCCGACAGCGGCACGGCGAACAGGTTGACCTGGTACTGCTTGCCCGTGATGTGCCACACGAACCGTTGCAGATTGACCGGGTTGCCCCAGTTCAGGAGCGGCTGTTGCGCCGCGCGGATGGGCAGGTACAGGTACAGCGAGAGGCCGAGCAGCAGCCCCAGCATCGCGGGAATCCAGCCGCGCACGAAGGCGCGCCTGTGCTCGCGCGCGGACAGCAGCAGGAACAACATGGCGGGCGCGAACACCAGCGTCATCACGTGGTGGTTCGCCAGCCCCAGGCCGACGCACGCCCCCACCGCCCCCCACGCTCCGCGGCCCCCGCCGCGCAGCGCGGCGAAAAACGCCCACAGCATGCCGACGAGGACGACCGCCTGGAGCGTGTACACCTCGGCCACGGTGGCCCAGTTCCACAGCGTGATGCCGAAGGCCAGGCACAGCGCCGCGCACCCGGCGGCGAGAACGGGGGCTAACCGCGAATCGCGCGAATCCACGCGGATGACTTCCCGCTTCTTCGCGCCGGTTCGCTCGGGTTCGCGGAGCGGCTCCTCGGGCAGGGTGCGCCACGCCAGCAGGAAAAACGCCCCCACCGCCACCGCAGCCCACATCGCCGACATCAGGTTCAGCCGCCAGGCGACCGCGCCGAAGGGCAGGTGGCCGAAAACCCAGCCCAAAAGGACGTACAGCGGGAAGCCCGGCGAATGGGGAATGCCCAGCGTGTACGCGGCGACGATGAGTTCGCCGCTGTCGGTGAATCCGACGCCGGGGGCCAGGGTCAGCAGATAGACTAGCAGCGCGGCGGCCGCGATGGCGATCGCGAGAAGCACAACGCGGCGGGAAAGCATAGGCTCACTCGCCCATGACCTGAATCACCACGCGGCGGGTGCGGGGGCGATTGTCAAAATCCACCAGCACGATTTGCTGCCAGGTGCCCAGCATGAGCCTGCCGCCCTGGATGGGGACGGCCACCGAAGGCCCCAGGATCGCGGCCCGCACGTGGGCGTAGCCGTTGCCGTCGCCCCAGCGGCGGTCGTGCTGATAGGTAGCGCCTTCGGGCGCGAGGCGCTCCAGCACCGCCCGCAAGTCGGCGTGAAGTCCAGGCTCGTCCTCAATCGTCGTGATGGACGCCGTGGAGCCGGGCACGAACGCCACCGCAACGCCGTTGACCACACCCGCCTGGGACACGGCGGCCTGGACGCGGGCCGTGATGTCCAGGATGTCCGTGTGGCCACGGGTCTCCAGGCGCTCTTCGGAGATCACTACCCGCATCGCTCCCCCCAACCGCTAGGGCAACAGCGCCTTCAGCCGGAACCAATCCGTGCCGCCGATGATGTTGCACAGCAGGATGAGAAAGATGATGAGCAGGATGACCCCGCAGCCGCAGCCCGTGCAGGAAGTGCGGCGACCGAACCCGAACCGCTTTTCCAGCCAGTCAAAGGCCGCGGTGAGCAGGAACATCTGGAATAGCCCTTCAAGACACCCTCTACGCTGTCTCATGCGCACCTCGCTAGGCTTTCCCGAGCGGCTCTACAATCAGGCGCACGCGCAACCCGTTCGGAAGGGGGACGGTTTCCATCGGGCGGAACACGCCATCCTCATAGATGGCGCTGACCGTAACGTTGGCCAGCACCTCCTCGCCTTCCACCACCAGCACGTTGCTGCAGACCTCGCTGATGCTGAGGTAGCGATGGCGCGGGGCCAGCGCCCGCAGGGCCGACAGGACGCTCTCCGGCGCGTTTCGGCTCACCGCGTAGGCCAGCAACTCGGCCTTGGTCGCGGGGAAGCGGATACCCTCCAGCGCGCGGTACACATCCAGCGAACAAACGATGCTGACATTGTCGCAGACCGCCCCGATATCGCTGAACTCCACCCCGTCGGGCAGGCTGTTCAGCGAGATGAGCACCGCCTCGGGGGCGTCGCGCTGGGTTACGTAGGACATGATCTGCGCCTTGGTCGCGGGGAACGACAGGCCCTCCAGGGCCTCAAAAATCTCTCGGCTGCAATAGAGCGCCATAGGCTACCTCCTTTGCGGTGATGTCCCAAGTATAGCGGGAAACAAAAGAGGCGTCAAGGACATCCCCGACGCCTCTACGGATGGCCGTGGAATGGCCGGCTAGAACACGTTGAGCAGGCGCACCGACTGATTCGCGAAGTCAATGAAGGGCTGCGGATACAGCCCGATGACCAGCGTAACCGCCGTGGCGACGCCCAGGGCCACCGCCAGCGCCGGCGCGATCGCGACGCGCCCCTCCTCCTCGGACGGCACGAAGAACATGTAGCGCGCCACGTTCAAGTAGTAGAACGCGGCGATGGCGCTGTTCACGATGCCCACCAACGCCAGGACGTAGAACTGCACGTTGATGGCCGCCGCGAACACGAAGAACTTCCCCAGAAATCCCGCCGTGGGCGGAATGCCGGTGAGCGACAGCAGGAGCACGAACAGCGTCCCCGCCAGCCACGGCGACCGCTTGATGAGGCCCGCGTAGTCGGGAATCTGGTTGGAGCCGGTGGCGTTCTCAAAGGCGATCACGGCCACAAAGACGCCCACGTTGGTGAACAGGTAGCCCAGCAGGTACAGCAGCACGCCGTTGACGCCGTTGAACAGGCTGGGCGAGTTCAGCGCGACCGACGCGAAGCCGATGAGGATGTATCCCGCATGGGCGATGCTGGAGTAGGCCAGCATGCGCTTGATGTTCGTCTGCTTGAGGGCGACCACATTGCCCAGCGTCATGGTGATCATGGAGATGGCCGCCAGCACCGCCGCCCAGTCCAACTGGAACGACGGGAACGCCGCCAGGAACACGCGCATGAGGATGGCGAACCCCGCCGCCTTCGGCCCCACCGACAGGAAGGCGGTAACCGGCGTCGGCGCGCCCTCGTAGGCATCCGGCGACCACTGGTGGAAGGGCACCAGCGCGATCTTGAACCCGAACCCCGCCAGGAGCATCACCAGCGCCGGCAGCAGCAGCCACAGCAGGTCGCCGGTCAGTTTGCCCGAGGCCAGGGTCTGGGCGATCTGCGCCAGATTCGTGGTGCCGGTTACGCCGTACACCAGCGACATGCCGTAGAGCATGATTCCCGAGGCCACCGCGCCGTACAGGAAGTACTTGATGGCCCCCTCGTTGGACTTGGGGTCCTCGCGCAGGTAGCCCACCAGGATGTACGAGCCGATGCTCAGGAACTCCATGGACAGGTACACCATGATGAGGTCGGTGGAAGCCGCCGCGAGGGTGATGGCCAGGGCCGCGAGCACCAACAGCCCGTAGAACTCGCCCTCATAGGGCGTCTTGCCCCGAAAATAGTCCCACGACGCCAGGATGACGAGCAGCGTGGACAACCCCGCCACCACCTTGAAGAACAGGGCGAAACTGTCCACCGCCATCATGCCGCTCAGCAAGGACTCGTGCGCGCCCCAGAGAAAGGAGGTTGCAATCAGGAACACGACGAGGCCGGCGATGGCGACGAAGGGCATCCACTCGCGCCGCCCCTGCCTGCCGTGGAAGGCCATGTCCAGGATGAGCACCAGCAGGCCGGTGGCCAGCAGTATCAACTCCGGCGAAAGAAGACCTAGCAGGTTCAATGCACAACCTCCGCAATCCCGTCATTCTGAGCGGAGCGAAGAATCTCGCCTCGCCGAATCCGCGGCCCTTACAGGCCCGACAGCAACCGCGTCATGGCCGCGTTGATCGTGTCCACAATCAGCGGCGGGTACAACCCGAACAGCACCATGAAGATCACCAGCGGCCACAGCGTGATCTTCTCGTAGGTTTCCATATCGGTCAGATTCGCCCACTTCTCGTTGAATGGGCCTAGGAACACATGCTGGATGACTTTCCACAGGATGTACGCGGCGGTGAAGACGATGCCGATGACACCCACCGCCGCATAGACCGGCGCGATGGCGAAGGTCCCGCGGAAGACGAAGAACTCGCCCCAGAACCCGGCCAGGCCCGGCAGCCCCAACGACGCCAGGCCCGCCACCAGCATGATGCCGTAGTAGTACGGTACCTTGCTCGCCAGCCCGCCGAAGGCCTTCAGGTCGCGCGTGTGCGCCCGCTCGTAGATGACGCCGACCAGGAAGAACAAGGCGCCCGTGATAATCCCGTGGTTGAACATCTGGAAGACCGCGCCGTTCATGGCGATGGCCTGGCTGGTCAGCATGTCGGTGGAGCCGATGGCCAAGGCCGCCGCCGCCAGACCCAGCATCACGTATCCCATGTGGCTCACCGAGGAGTAGGCGATGAGTTTCTTGAGATCCCACTGCGCCATGGAGACCATCGCGCCGTACACGATGCTGATGACCGCAAGGACCGCGATGATGGGCGCGAACCGGTGGAACTGCTCGGGGAACATGGGCAGCAGGATGCGGAAGAAGCCGTAGCAGCCCAGTTTCAGCAGGATGCCGGCAAGGATGACGGAGCCGGCCGTGGGCGCTTCCACGTGGGCGTCGGGAAGCCAGGTGTGGAACGGGAACATGGGAACCTTGATGGCGAACGCCAGGAAGATGGCCCAGAAGGCCAGCGCGCCCAGGGTGAGGTTCTCCGCGAACGGGCGCAGCGCCGCCGCCTGGATGATGTCAAAGGTGCCCGTGTTCAGGTAGATGCCGATGATGGCCAGGAGCATGGCCACGCTGCCCACCAACGTGTAGATAAAGAACTTGATGGCGGCGTACTCCCTGCGCGGCCCGCCCCACACGCCGATGAGGAAGTACATGGGAACCAGGCCGATCTCCCAGAACACGTAGAACAGGACGAAGTCCAGCGACACGAACACGCCGAACATCCCCATTTCCAGCAACAGGAACAGGAAGAAGAACTCCTTGACCCTGTTCTTGATGGTAAACGACGAGTAGAAGAGGGAGAGGGTGGTGAGCAGCGCCGTCAGGAAGATGAGCGGCACGCTCAGCCCGTCGGCCCCCACGTGGTAGTTGACGTGGATGGCCGGAATCCAGGCGACCTGCTCCTCAAACTGGATGCCGCCGCCCTTCTCCAGGTTCACCCACAGCAAGATGGACAGGATGAGCGGGATGAAGGACACGGCGATGGAGAACTGCTTGATGAGCCGCTCCTTGTCCTTGGGCATCAGCAGCACGATGAGACTGCCCAGAAGGGGTACGAACGTGATCAGGGTCAGTATGGGAAAATCCATCTATGCTTCCTCCTCGGTTCCCCACAAGTTCTCAGCGTAGAATGCGGTGCTCATGAGTTTCGCCTACAAGGGCAGGTACAGGTACAGGCCGAGCAGCATGAGAACGGTCAGGATGGCCACCAGCAGGTAGTTCTGGGCCTTGCCGGTCTGGGTCAGCCGCAGAATCTTGCCGAACCAGCCGGTTACGGCGGCCACGCCGTTCACGATGCCGTCTATGATGTTCAGGTCAAAGATGCGCCCCAAATCCGAGAGCCACACGCCGACCTTGCCCACCAGGTTGACCAGCGGGTCAATGACCCACGAGTTGTCAAAGCGGAACAGCAGCGTGGCGAGGGCCACGGCGGGCCGAACGATGACCTTGCTGTAGAATTCGTCTATGTAGTACTTGTTGCGCAGCAGGGTGTACACCGGCCCGAGTTTGGTCATGGGGTCGGGTTGGCCCGCCTTGAGCGGGTTGCGCCCGTACACCAACCAGCCCAGGAACAGGCCGGTCAGCGCCAGCAGAACGGACAGGCCCATCACCCCCCAGTTGAGCGGCGTCGCGGGGTAGGCGTGCCCGACCACGTGGTGGAAGAAGTTGTTGCCGAACAGCGGCCCCAGCACGGGGAACTCCTCGGGCACGCCTGTGAAGCCGAGGAACACCGCGAACGCGGCCAGGCCGATGAGCGGGTACGTCATCACCTTCGGGCTTTCGTGGGCGTGCATGTGCTCCGAGCGGGTCTCGCCGTAGAAGGTGAGGAACACCTGCCGCGCCATGTAGAACGCCGTCAGGAACGCGCCCAGCGACAACACCAGCCACACGAAGAACGGCCACGAAGCCACGCCCTTGTGCATGAACTCCTCAAACGCGTGGGCCAGGATTTCGTCCTTGCTCCAGAAGCCGGCGAAGGGCGGGATGCCCGCCAGCGCCAACATGCCCGCCAGGAACGTCCAGAACGTGATGGGCATCTTCTTGCGAAGCCCGCCCATCTCCATCATGTCCTGGGTGCCCGCGCCATGGATCACCGAGCCGGAGCCGAGGAACAAGAGCGCCTTGAAGAACGCATGGGTGATGAGGTGGAACGTGGCCGCGACGTAGGCGCCCACGCCCAGCGCCGCGATCATGTACCCCAACTGGCTGATGGTGGAATAGGCCAGCACGCGCTTGATGTCATCCTGCGCCAGGGCGATGGTCGCCGCGAACAGTGCCGTGAACCCCCCGATGAACGCCACCACCGACATGGACGCCGTCTCGGGCAGCAGAGCGAAGATGGGGAACATGCGCGCCACCAGATACACGCCCGCCGACACCATCGTGGCCGCATGAATCAGCGCCGACACAGGCGTGGGGCCTTCCATGGCGTCGGGAAGCCACACGTGCAGCGGGAACTGCGCCGACTTGCCCACCGCGCCGCCGAACAGCAGAACGGCGATCACGGGAGCCAGCGGCACCGTCCCGAACAGCGGCAGCCAGACGGTGCTTTCCTTCAGGAACTGGAGCGTCTCCTCGGAGAAAATCTCGTGGAAACTCAGGGTGCCCGTCGCCGAGTACAGCAGGAGCATGCCCAGGAACATGATGACATCGCCGATGCGCGTGGTGATGAACGCCTTCAGCCCCGCCTTCATCGCCGACGGCTTCTCAAACCAGAAGCCGATGAGCAGGTAGGAGCACAGCCCCATCACTTCCCAGAAGATGTAGAGCAGGAGCAGGTTGTCGGACACGATCAGCCCCAGCATGCCCGTGGCGAACAGGGAGATGTAGGCGAAGAACCGCGAGTAGCGCGGGTCGCCGTGCATGTACCCCTTGGAGTAGATGAAAATCATCAGGCACACGAAGGGCACCATGAACAGCATGGCGGTGGTGAGCGCATCCACCTGGAAGCCCAGTTGCAGAGCCCCGCGCCCCGTGGGGATGGTGAAGATGGGTGCGCGGAACCCCTCCTCCAGCACATGGGGGTTTGCGATGGCCCGAAAGACAATCGTCCACCCCACGAGCCACGCCAGGCCGATGCCCACCCAGGCCAGATACGTGCTCAGTTTCTGGTTGCGCTGCGTGAACAGCAGGATGATGGCAAACGCCAGAAACGGAAACAGCGGTATCAGTCGTACCCAGTCAAAGATTTCTGTCATCGGTGAGTTCACTCCCGCTCGGATGTTCACCTGCTGGGCTGTTAGCCGTCAACGGCTAGCGGCTCATCTACATCTTCAGCAGATCCACGTCTTCCACGATGACGGTGTCGCGGGTGCGGTAGATGGCGATGATGAGCGCCAGGCCCACCGCCGCCTCCGCCGCCGCGATGGCCATCACGAATACCGCAAAAACCAGCCCCGTGAGTTGGTCGGGCGTGCGATACCGCCAGAAGGCGATCAGGTTCACGTTCACGGCGTTCAGGATGAGTTCCACGCCCATCAGGATGCCGATGGCGTTCCGACGGGACAGGACTCCGTACACGCCGATGCAGAACAGCGCCGCCCCCAGAATCAGAAACCACGACAGAGGAATCATCTCGCTACCCCCGCTATCGCTCGCGCGCGATGATGATGGCGCCAACCAGCGCCACCAGGAGCACGACGGACACCACCTCAAACGGCAGGGCATAGGTGCCCACAAACGCCTCGCCCAGGCCGCCGATGGCGTCCACGCCCAGCGCCTGCTTGGCCGCGGGCCACGCCGCCTGGAGCGTGAGGTAGGCCAGCACGCCGAACAGCAGGACGGCCACGATGAGCGACAGAAGCCACTGGCTATTGCGCTGCACCAGGTCGGGCGCGGCCACCTTGCGGCTCAACATGATGGCGAAGACGATGAGCACCGAGATCGCGCCGATGTACACCAGAACCTGGGCAGCCGCCAGGTAGGGCGTGTCCAGCAGCACGTACAGCACGGCGACGCCGAAAAAGGTGAGCGCCAGCAGGAACGCGCTGTGCAGCACGTTTCGGCTGGTTACCACGGCAACCGCCGCCCCCAGCGTAACCGCCCCGACCACGAGAAAGAGAATCTGCGGCACACTCATTCGGTAACCCCCCACGCCTCACCGGTTTTGTGGATGCCGTACTTATCGCCGATCTTCAGCAGGTCGTCCAGTTGCAGGATGAAGTCCTTCTTGTAGCGCGCGAGTTCGTACTCGTGGCTCATCTCAATGGCGTTGAAGTTGCAGGACTCCACGCACAGGCGGCAGAAGATGCAACGGCCCAGGTCGTACCGGTAGGCGGTAACTTTGCGGTCTTTGCCCTTGCCCTCGCCCTCCACGCTGATGACGCCATGGGGACATGCGCGCTCGCACGCGCCGCACGCGGTGCAATTCGGCTCGCCGGTCTCCGGATTGCGCAGGTGCATGAGCGCCCCCCGGAAGCGCGGGAACATCGTGTAGCGCTCTTCGGGATATTGCAGCGTGAAGATGCCATACAGGTCGTAGTCGGGGCGCTTGGCGATGCCTCCCGGCGCGTAGCGCCTGGGGAACTTCTTGATGTCCTTGGCGTAGGTTCCCCACAGGTGTTTCAGGGTAACCCAGAGCCCTTTTGCGATGCCCTTCCCGTACATATCCACCTCAACGAATCGGACTGCCGTAGTAACGCCGGATCGCGGCCGCGCCCGCTGCCCGCGCCTGCTCCTCGCGCTTGCGGGATTGGCGCGCCATGATGAACCCCACGGCGGCGAGGAGCGCGAGGTTGCTGACGAACAGCACGCCCGTGCGCGCCCATCCCGGCTCCAGCAACTTCGCCACCAGCGCGACCACGAACAGGTTGACCAGCGACAGCGGCACGAGCGCCTTCCAGGCAAAGCCCAGCATCTGGTCAATGCGGAAGCGCGGGATTGTGGAGCGAATCCACATCATCAGGAAGATGACGACGATGACCTTGATGAGGAACCACAGCCAGGAAGGCAGGATGGGCCACTGCCAGCCGGCCAGGAACAGCGTGGTCACCATGCCTGCCACCATGAATAGGTTGATGTACTCGGCCAGGAAGAACATGGCGAACTTCATCCCGCTGTACTCAATGAAGTACCCCGCCACAATCTCCGAGTCGGCCTCCAACAGGTCAAAGGGCGTGCGGTTGAGTTCGGCCAGCCCCGCCAGCATGTACACCACGAACGCGACGGGCGTAACGAGGGCAAACGGGAATGTCGCCTGGGCCTCCACGATACCCACGGTAGACATGGTGCCGGCCAGCAGCACAACGGTGAGCAATGCCACCACCATCGGCACCTCGTAACTGATGAGTTGGGCCACCGTTCGGAACCCGCCCAGCAGGGCGTACTTGTTGTTGGAGGCCCAGCCGGCCATCAGCATGGTCAGGATGGGGATGCCGCCCATCGCCACCACAAACACCACGGCGATGCTGAGGTCCACGCCCACCATGCCCCGCCCGAAGGGGAGCACGGCGTACAGGAGCACGGCGGGGATGATGATCACGATGGGCGCTGCCAGGAACATCGCGCGGTCGGCGTTGGTCGGCGTTACGTCTTCCTTGGTGAGCATCTTGATGGCGTCGGCGAAGGCCTGGAAGATGCCCAACGGGCCCGCGCGGTTGGGGCCGATGCGGTCTCCGACGCGCGCGATGACCTTGCGCTCCATGTAGGTGAACGTCAGGACAACGACGATGCCCCACACGATGAGGAGCAGAATCCCCAGCACGTCCATCACCAACTGGGCGGCCCAGGGCGGAAGGAACGAGTCAAACACGCCGCGAAGCCACTGCGCGATCCTTATCCAGAGGTCGTCTAGAACTTGCATAGTCCCCCCATCAGCGGTCTACGTCAGCAAGGGTGATGTCAATGCTTCCCAGAATCGTTACCACGTCGGCCACCTTGTGCCCGAGGCACATCTCGCGCAGCGCCGACAGGTTGATGAGCGACGGCGGACGGTTGCGCCAGCGGTACGGGTTGGGCGAACCGTCGCTGACCAGGTAGAAGCCCAGTTCGCCCTTGGGCGATTCAATGCGGGCGTAGGCTTCGCCCTTGGGCGGGCGCAGGCGCGACGGAACCTTGGTGGCGTATTCCCCGTCGGGGATGCGCTCCACGGCCTGGCGCAAAATCTTGAGGCTTTCGTCCATCTCGTCCAGGCGCTGGAGATAGCGCGCGTACACATCGCCGGCCACCTGGGTCGGCACGTCAAACTCAAACTGATTGTAGATGGAATACGGCTCGGCCTTGCGCACATCGTACTTCACGCCCGACGCGCGCAGCACCGGCCCCGTGATGCTGTAGGCCACCGCCATGTCCGCCGGCAGGAAGCCCACGCCCACGGCCCTCGCCTTGAAGATCTCGTTGTCCGAAAGGTAGTCGCGAATCTCCCGGACAAAGTTCTCCAGGTGGGGAATCATCTTCCGCAGGAGCGGGAGGAATTCCGCGGGGAGATCGCCCGACACGCCGCCCGGCCGGATGTAGTTGCACATCATGCGCGACCCGCTGGCCATCTCAAACAGGTCCAGGATGCGCTCGCGCTCGCGGAACGCGTAGACCACGGGCGTGTACCAGGCCCCCAGGTCGTTGAACAGGAACCCGATGGCCAGCATGTGGTTGACCAGACGGGTCAGTTCGGCCATGATGACGCGGATGTACTCGGCGCGGATGGGGACCTCAATGCCCGCCAGTTTCTCCACGGCCACCGCGTAGGCGAAGTTGTTGCTCATGGAGCAGATATAGTCCAGGCGGTCGGTGAAGGGGACGGCCTGAAGGTAGGTTCGGCCTTCGCTGGTCTTCTCCAGCCCTCGGTGCAGGTAGCCGAACATGGGCTTGAGGTCCACGATGGTCTCCCCGTTGAGGGTCAAAACCATGCGGAAGACGCCGTGCGTGCTGGGGTGTTGGGGCCCCATGTTGATGGTAATCGTCTCGGTCTTTAGCATTGTTCCCCCGCTGTTCCTCGGAATCAGGCGGATATCCGTTGGGTCTCTGGCGTCGCCCCCAGCCTACCAGTTCGGCGGCTTGGGACGGGTGGGTTCCAGTTCCTTGTACGTGTACAGGCGGTTCTCAAAATCCTTGCGCAGAGGATGCCCCGGGAAGCCATCCCACAGCATGATGCGGCGCAGGTCGGGATGATTCCGGAACGAGATGCCCATGAGGTCATAGACCTCGCGCTCCTGGTAGTTGGCCCCCGGCCAGATGGGCGTTACCGAATCCACCTCGGGGTGCTCCTTGTCGGGCAGGTGGACTTTCAGCGTCAGGACGCCCCCGCCGCGCTTCATGCTGAACAGGTGGTAAACGACCTCAAATCGGTCGGGGTAGTCCACGCTCGTTACGTTGGAAAGATAGTCAAAATCCAGGTGGTCGCGCAGGTGGGTCGCCACCTCTACCAATCGTTCCGCTGGGACAATCAGGGTGAAGTCCTTGGTCTCCTCGGTTTGCACCTGGAACGCGACATCTGGGAATGCGTCTTTCAGCCTTGACAGGATTTCTTCGTTGGTCACTCCTCTACCTCTCCGAACGGGCATCGGCGAACGCGCTCGCGCGGGCGGAGCGCCTCGGCATCAGGCTTCTTTCTTCTCCTTGCCGTACCAGCGCACCGTCTTGATGGATTGAGCGCGCACCATCTGGTGAATCTTGCGGATGCCGTCAAACAGCGCCTCGGGGCGCGGGGGGCATCCGGGCACGTACACGTCCACCGGCACGATCTCGTCCACGCCCTGGAGCACGGCGTAGGACTTGAAGATGCCGCCGCTGATGGCGCAAGAACCCATGGCCAGGCAATACTTGGGCTCGGGCATCTGATCCCAGATGCGCTTGACCTGCGGCGCCATCTTGTGGGTAACGGTGCCGGCGACGATCATCAGGTCGGCGTGGCGGGGGGATGCGCGGTAGAACTCCATCCCAAAGCGCGCGATGTCGTAGCGGGCCGTGGACGCGCCGATCATCTCAATGGCGCAGCACGCCAGACCGAACATCGCCGGCCACATGGAGTATTGCCGTCCCCAGTTGTAAATCCAATCCACGGTGGTCAGGAATATGTTGCGGTCAATCTTTTCTACCGGAATGGCGTCGTCTTCAAACATACGATCTCCCAACGCGAACAGATGCGGCGCGACCCGCCGCTACATCCAGCGGAGCGCGCCCTTGCGCCAGGCATAGGCCAGCCCCGCGACCAGAATGCCCACGAAGATGAAAGCCTCCACCAGCGCAAACAGCCCCAGTCGGTTGTAGGCCACCGCCCACGGGTACAGGAACACCGTCTCCACGTCAAACACCACGAACACGAGCGCGTAGAGATAGTACTGGGCCTTGAACTGAACCCACGTCTCGCCGACGGTCTCAAGGCCGCACTCGTAGGTGGAGGATTTCACAGGGTCTGGCCGCTTGGGCCGAAGGAGGTACGCCACGCCCAACGCCACAAAGGGGAAGGCAATGGCGATGAGCAGGTACAAGCCGAGGAAGCCGTAGTTGTCTTGCACGCCAACCTCCGTCGTTGGTGTCAGGGTTCACAAGCCCTGGCGCGATTATAGCACGGAAACGCCCAAATGCGAAAACATACTTCCGCGCAAAAAGAACGGCAGAGAGATCGGCAGGGCCAATTCTCTGCCGCTTTCTCACCCTACCGCAGGCTGTCGCGCGTTTGCGCGCTTTTTCTCGCTCTCACACCAATGGGCGCGGCGCATACGGCTCCGACCCGAGGCGCGACAGAATCGCCGCCCCGACGGCCAACGACGCAATCGCCGCATAGACAAGCCCGCCGAGACAGCAGGGCAGGTATGTCAGCAGCATCAGCACGAACGCGCCCACCAGCACCGCCACCGCGGGCGCGAACGACCGCGCGCCGAAGCCGATGAGCAGGCGCTCGCCCACCTCCAGCCCCAGCGCCGCCAGCCCCAGCATCCCAACCGCCCACACGGCCGCCCATACCAGCGCCCCGAAGACGGCCAGGCAAATGGTGATGATCAGCAAGAGCCCGAGAACCAGAGCCACGAGATAGGCGAGGAACCCCACACCCAGCGACGCCCAGGGCGCGACGCGCACCGTCTGCCGCACCTTGTGGACGCGGTCGGGGAACAGCACGACGACGAGCACGGCAACCAGCACGCTCAACATCTTGCTGAGGAAGCCGCTGACCGCATTCCACAGCCAGCCGCCTTCCCATCGCCACTCCCACGGGCGGCCAGCGGATGGCAGCGATGGCAGGCCAAACCCGTCAAACGTGCCCCAGCCCGACCGAACCTGTCCCCGCACCGTGGCGAACGGTTCGCGGGTTACTGTGCCTCCGACAGCCGACACGTCGCCCTCTACAACGGCACCGGTCCGGAGGGTTACGTCGCCGCCGACCGCAACGACATCCCCGCGCACAGTCCCCGCGCAGTTGATACTCCCGCCGAACACGAACAGGCTCCCCACAACAACGCCACCTGGGCGGATGTCCGCATTGCCGCCCAGCACCACCAGGCCCGAGGTGGCGGGCTCCGTAACAGTGATGGTTACATCCCGCCCCACGACGATCTGCGCCCCTCCCTGGGCGAAGACGGGCGCCGCCGCCACGACCACCAACGCGAGCGCAACAACCAGAACCAGAGCCAGCCGTTTCATGCACACCCTCCTTGTCGCGCAGCATCCCATTGCTTGCCTACCTTTAAATCTACCCGAACCGACAGTTTTAAGACGAACCGTTCTTGACTTTAGGCCCCGAAAGACTTATCCTAGAACCGCAAACAAATCCACGGGAAGGGGCTTCAGATGTACCGTCATCCCTACATCGCCATTGAAGGGCCAATCGGCGTAGGCAAGACCACGCTGGCCCGCCTGCTCCAGCCTGAACTGGGCGCGTCGCTGCTGCTAGAGGTCTTTGAAGAAAACCCGTTTCTGAAGGACTTCTACCGCGACCGCGAGCGGTACGCGTTCCAGACGCAGATCTTCTTCCTGCTCAGCCGCTACCACCAGCAACACAAGGCCGTCCCCAAGGCGCTGGAAAAAGGCCCCCTCATCAGCGACTACACCTTCGCCAAGGACCGAATCTTCGCGCACCTGAACCTGCGCAACGAAGAACTGGCGCTGTACGAGCAACTCCACGCCGCGATGGCCGAGAAGATTCCCGTGCCCACGCTGGTCATCTACCTGCGCGCATCCCTGGACGCGCTGATGGAACGGATTGCCCTGCGCGACCGCCCCTACGAGCGCAACATGGACCGCGACTATATCCGCGAACTCAGCGAAGCCTACGAGCGGTTCTTTGAGCATTATACCCAAAGTCCCGTCTTGACGCTAGACACGGACAACCTGAACTACGTCCGCAATTCCGACGACCTGAACCTGGTCCTGGAGCGAGTCCGAAGCGCCCTGCGCCACGCGCCGTACCAGCAGCCGCTCATTGAAATCCCGTAGCCCATACCCAACGGCAGGGACAGGTTCATCCAATTCCTCATGTGAGGCGACAAGAGCATGGGCAAGTTTATCGCAGTGGCGGGAAATGTGGGCGTCGGCAAGTCCACGCTGACGCACCTGTTGAGCGAGCGGCTGGGCTGGGAGCCGTTCTACGAAGCCGTGGACGACAACCCGTATCTGGCGGACTTCTACAGCGACATGCGGCGATGGAGTTTCCACTCGCAGATCTTCTTCCTGTCGCGCCGCCTGCGCCACCATCGGGAAATCCTCAGCCACCCCAACACGGTGATCCAGGACCGCAGCGTGTACGAAGACGCGGAAATCTTCGCCCGCAACCTGTACCTCCAGGGGCACATGCAGGCCCGCGACTACCGCTGCTACCGCGAACTGTACGAGGTGCTGACCCAGTTCCTGCCCCCGCCAGACCTGGTCGTGTACCTGCGGGCCTCGGTGCCCACGCTCCAGCACCGCATCGCGCTGCGCGGGCGCGACTTTGAGCGCCAGATTCCCGACGAGTACCTGGCCCAGTTGAACACCCTGTACGAGGACTGGATTGAAGGCTTCACCCTCTGCCCTGTGCTCACGGTGCCCGCCGACCAGTTGGACTTCGTCAAGTACAACTCGCACCTTGAGTTGATCTGCGAGAAAATCCTTGACAAACTCCAGGGCAAGGAAGTCGTCGTCTTTGAGTAGCACCTGCCAAGAACGATAATTCGCGCAGATTCGTGTGATTCGCGGATAATCCCAGCCCGCGCGGGGCTAAACCCCCGCGCTACAGGCCCAAAGCCCCCTTCGGGGGCTAATCCCAGCCCGCAGGGCTTCGCCCCTTCAGCCCGATGCTTTAGCGTCGGGCGACTGGGAACCGCGAATCTGCGCGAATGAACGCGAATTTGACCCCAGCCCGCAGGGCTTCGCCCCTTCAGCCCGATGCTTCCGCGTCGGGCGTAGTACCCTTCGCGCAGATTCGTGTGATTCGTGGATAATCACCGCCCCGCTTTTTGACAGCGGCCCCTCCGAATGGTACAATATGTCAGACATCTGACAAACCTGCCGAGGACGCATGCGGTCGCAAACGGCAGGAAGCATACCACGGAGGCAAGGCATGATTGACCTGACCCTTCACCCTGAATCCCTGCAACGTTCGGTGCAGCGGGCCCGCGAACGGCACATCATCATCCCCACCTTCGCCCAGATGAAAGACCCGTCGCTCATCCCCGACTCCATCAAGGCGCGGCTGAAAAACGTCGGCTTGTGGGACGTGAATTCCCTCAACCTGTTCCGCATCACGTGGAAGAACGAGCCAGTGCCCTTCGGCGGCGGGTTCGGCGGGGTCAACTACGTGGAACTGCCGCCTTCGCTAACGGGAGTGCCCGCCCGCATCATCGCCCTCGTGGGCAAATGGTTCCCCACGGGCGCGCACAAGGTGGGCGCCACCTTCGGCTGCCTGGTCCCGCGGCTGGTAACGGGCCAGTTTGACCCCACCTACCACAAGGCCGTCTGGCCGTCCACCGGCAACTTCTGCCGAGGCGGGGCGTACAACGCCGCGCTCCTGGGCTGCGAGTCCATCGCCATCCTGCCCGAGGGGATGAGCCGCGAGCGGTTTGAGTGGCTGTCCAAACTCGCCGGCGAGGTGATTGCCACCCCAGGCTGCGAAAGCAACGTCAAGGAAATCTTTGACAAATGCTGGGAACTCCGCAGGACCCGCGGCGACAAGGTCTTCATCTTCAACCAGTTTGAGGAGTTCGGCAACTACCTCTGGCACTACGAGGTAACCGGCCACGCGATGGAAGAAGTGCTGCGCCAGGTGATGGGGCCGCGCGACGAGTACCGAGGCGTGGTGCTCACCACAGGCTCGGCGGGCACCATCGGCTGCGGCGACTACATGAAGCAGGTCTTCCCCGCCAGCAAGGTCGCCGCCAGCGAGGCGCTCCAGTGCCCCACGCTGCTCCTCAACGGCTTCGGCGGGCACCGCATTGAGGGCATCGGCGACAAGCACGTGCCCTGGGTGCACAACATCAAGAACACCGACCTCGTGATGGCCATAGACGACGAAGCGTGCGTCAGCCTGGTGCGCCTGTTCAACGAGCCGGCCGGTCGGGCCTACCTGGTCAAGCGCGGCGTCCCCGAATCCCTCGTCGGGCGGCTGGACCTGCTGGGCATCTCCAGCATCGCCAACGTCCTGTCGGCCATCAAGTTCGCCAAGTGGTACGAACTCGGCGAGCACGACATCGTGCTGACGGTCTGGACCGACTCCATGGAACTGTACCAGAGCCGCGTGCAGGAACTGCGCGCCGAGCGCGGCGAGTACACCGAAAAGGACGCCGCAGCCGACTACAGCCGCTACCTGCTGGGGTGCAGCGTGGACTACGTGGAGGAACTGGGCTACTGGGACCGCAAGCGGGTGCACAACCTCAAGTACTTCACGTGGGTGGAGCAGCAGGGCAAGACCGTGGCCGAGATTCAGGCCCAGTGGTACAACCCGGACTACTGGACCGGGTTCCAGCGCCAGGTTCCGGAGATAGACGCGCTCATCCAGCAGTTCAACGAGATGACGGGCCTGCTGAAGGGCTAGCCCGCAGGGGGTTACCCCTCACATCCCCCTGACCCCCTTCTCTCCCCGCAGGCGGGGAGAGAAGGGGGAGTGGGCGTGAGGGGCTGGGCCGTCCCCTCTCCCGCCGAGAGTAGGGGCGACACATGTGTCGCCCCTACTTTGCGCCGCACGTGGCATCACTCGCGGCTCCCCGCTGCGTCCCCGAACGTCCAGCGATCCCACGCCACCGTCTCCGCAAACGGCTTGCGCGTGCGCGGCTTCTCATCCTTGGCCCGCGTCTCCTCGTCCAGCAGGTCAATGGGGCCTTCGTATCCCAGCGCGACCACCGCCACGACGCTGTACGCTTCTGGGATGTCCAGGGCCGCCTTCACCTTGGGGGCGCTGTAGCCGGCCATCGGGTGGCCCATCAGCCCCTCCTGCACGGCCGCCAGCAGCAAGTTCTCCACGGCCAGCCCGCACGCGAACAGGTGATACGAGACGGGATCATCCTTGCGCACATAGTCGTCCTCGGCCCGTGCGCACACCGCGATGAGCACCGGAGCCTTCCACGCCCAGCGGTTGCCGCGGTTCAGCGCCTCCCGAAATGCCGCCAGGCGCTGCGGGTCGCGCACCACGACAAACCGCCACGGCTGGTTGTTGTTGGCCGAGGGAGCCCAGCGCGCCGCCTCCAAAATGCGCAGCAGGGCGTCTTCGGGCACGGGTTTGTCCAGAAAGGACCGCTTGCTATGTCGGCGGAAGAAAAGAGAGTCCTCCATAGAACCCCCGAGCGTGGTGATTTGCGCAAAACTATAGGACGGACGTCCGTGGGTGTCAAACCGAGCCTAGCGGTCTACTTTGGGAATCCACAGCCGATAGCGCGGCGTGGGCGTCGGACTCGGAGTTGGGCTAGGGGTTGGGCCGGGCGGCGTGCCCACGCTCACCTGGTCTATGAAGGCCACCGTGGGCCGCTGCGAGGAGTCCTGCCACACGTTGAGAATCAACTGCACGGTGCGCCCCCGCCACGGCGACAGGTCGTACACGAACAGTTGCCAGCCCGGCGTCGTCTGCCACACCGTGCGCGGCGGCATCGGCTCGTACCGCGTCGTGCCGTCAATGAGGAGCACCTCCAGCCAGTCGTGGCCCGCCTCGCTCTCCAGGGTTACCACCTGGTACACAAGCGACAGGTACACCGGCGATTGCGTCTGCGGTATGGCGATGCTCTGGCTGACGGTGGAATTGCCGCCGCCGCCCAATTCCGGCTGCCCCACGAAGTCCCTGCCCAGCGCCAGCGACCGTAGGCCGGCGAAACCGGCCGTGTGAACCTGCGCGGGCGTGCTCCCGCCAGGGTTCCAGCCCTCCAGCCCCGCCTCAAAATCGCCGTTGCTGACCAGGTTCACCCCAGGCGCGACGAACACGTCAAACCCCGCAACGCTCCCATCCAGCCGCAAGTGGCGCGGCGACCAGGGGCTATACCCCAGCGCGTAGCCGCTGATCCCGTAGTCGCCCTTCGGAAGCCCCGCCACCTGCCACCATCCCGAACCGTCGGCGGCGATGGTGCTCGGCATGCCCCAGGCGTTGGTTACGATCACGCTCCCGCCGGCCACCGGCGTGCCCAGAGGATTCAGGATGCGCCCGCTGAGGACCGTGCTGGCAATTGGCGTGGGCGTCGGCGTGGCCGTGGGCTGGGGCGTGGCCGTCGGCGTGCTGGGGAGCGCGATGACGGTCTCGGTCTGCGCGGCGCGAGGGGTCGCTCCGGCGTTGCCCGCGCGGTCCACGCCGCGCGCCGCGAACCCATACGAGTGCCCGGGCACGCCGCTGTAGGTCGCCGACGTGGCTTGCGTGCCCTGCAACCACAGCACCATCGGCCCGCCGTCCACCGAGACGAACACATCGTAGGCGGCGACGCCCGACCCCTCGTCCGTTCCCTGCCAGGAGACCGTGAAACTCGTCGGGCTGTACAGAGGCAGGTTTTGCACGGTAACGACCGGCGGCGTGGTGTCCCGCTCCACCAGCATCAGCGGCCGCCCGCCGATCATGTAGGTGAGGTGATCGGGCAGGTTGCGGTTGGTGGCGGCGGGCAGCATCACCGTGTACGCCCCGTTCGCGGGGGTCAGAGGCTGCGCCGAGCCGTCCTGGCCCAGCGCCATGGCCTGGGTCCCCACCGCGCCCACCTGGACAACCACAGGCGACCCCCGCGTGGCCCACAGGAACAGCACGCGCTCGCGCGTGTCGGGGCGATAGTAGGCGATCTCCTCGTGGTCGCCCTGAAGGTTGCGCCGCCAGAGGGGGATCGCGCCGTTGAGATACGCGGCCGCCAGTTGGTAAGCCTTGTACGAGGGCCGAGGCGAATTGGGCGACGAATGGCTCCGAAAGCAGATGGCGTCGGCGGGGTTCCGGTACAGGCCATAGGCATCGCCCACGTCGTTCGTGCCCGCGGGACTGTTGCCGCAATCGTCGTACAGTTGGAAGTGGAAAATCCGCTCGGCGCCAGCGTAGAACCCGTAGGCGTAGTTCTGGATGACGTAGGCCGCCTGCTCCTCCATCGTGGCGCGGTACAGGCTGGCGGGGTCCCACGTGGGGCCTGGGTAGTCGTTCCAGACCGGCACGCCGCTCTCGTTGATCCAGATGGCCTTCGCCCCCAGGCCGTACTTTTGGAGCAACGTGCGCACGCGCCGCACCTGGTAGTACGTCTCATACGACGTGCTGTAGATATGCAGGGGAAGAACGTCAAAGTACCACCCGTTGGCGTCGCGCTGCGACCGCGCGGTGTCGGCCTTCATGACCTCCAGCAGGTTCTCCAACCAGTTAGGGGTGATGTAGATGGCCAGGCCGCCCAGGAGCACCGTACAGTCCGGGTCGGCGAACTTGGCCGCGATGTACGCCACCTTCAGCAGGCGGTAGTAGTCCTGCACCGAGCCGTTCCAGAACAGGGCGTAGTCCGGCTCATTCCAAATCTCCCAGTGGCGGACGCGCGGGGTGTAGCGCGCCACGGCCGCGTAAACAAACCTGGCCCACGGGTTGGCGGGGTTCACGCTCTTGCCCGGAGCCGGAATATCCGTGCCATCGCTGAAGATCGGCGCGTAGAGATTCCTGGGCGCGGAACTGGCCGGGCTGATGGGTTGCCGCTCGCTCGGCCCGGACAGGGGCACCGGCCGCTTGCCCACCTGCGGCAGGGGCGCGCCGCTCTGTCCCGCCGTCGCGTACTGGGAAGGCGTGCCCAGCAGGATGGCGTTGGTGCGGAGTCCGTTGGCCTGATCCGCCGCGACGACGCGGTCCACGGCGCTCCAATCAAAAGCGCCGCTGCTCTGCTCCACGTTCCCCCAGTAGATGGGCCAGCGGTTCCAGGCCGCGCCCGCGGCGACCGCCTTGCCGTACCGCCCCGCGTCCGCGGGAGCCTCGGGGGAACTCACGAAGCACAGGCCGAAGCGGTCGTTGAGCGGCACCGTCTGGCCGATGACCTCATCCGGCTCGGGCGGGCGGAACGCGCCCACCGAGGCAGGCCCGGGCACCTGCGTGAGGGCCAGGCAGACGACAACGTACAGGAGCCCCAACCGCAACCGACGCGACGTCATGTACCCTTCCCGCTCTCCCTGGATTAGAACTCCACGGTCTCGGCCTCGTGGGTTTCTGTATCGTACAACGCAAAAGTCGGCTTTCCGAAACGCCCCATCACCTCGCCCGGGTTGAGCACCAGGGTGCGCCCCTCCCATCTGTGGACGGCCTTGTGGGTGTGGCCGAAGAAGACGGCGTCGTACCGTCCCGACGGGGCGACGGCCGCGGCGATGTGCGGGTAATGGGTCAGCGCGATCTTCCGGCCGCCCAGTTCCAATTCCGCGAGGCCATCCGTGTACAGGCGGACGCGCCCGCTCTCCGAGGCCACGCGGAGCAAAAGCGCCACGTCGCCGTCGTTGTTGCCCTGCATGGCGTGGATCGGCCCCGCGAACCCGTCGGCCAGCATCTTCAGCGAGAACGGCGCGCACAGGTCGCCGCAGAACAGGAGCACATCGGCCCCCTGAACCCGCCGCAGCGCCTTCTCCAGATTCCAGATGTTGTCGTGGCTATCGGACATGACCGCGATCTTCATGCGCACCTCCTGCACCGAGAGAGTTGCAGGAAGTATACCACAGCCGTGCGGTGTTGACAGGAGACACGGTGCAACTTGCGGGCCAACCGCGGCGAAGGCGCGAAGCAAGGCATGCGCGAACCCTGCGCCGCGCCCCGATCCGCCCCTGGACATAGGTGCGACGCACTTCGGAAGTGCGTCGCACCCTGATTGCCAACATGATCGCCAACACAGGACGGAACCGAATCCTAACAGGATACCATTTGTCGCACCGCGCCGTGATGTGGTACAATTCGGCACGCTTCGGAGGCGCAAGGACGCATGTGGAATATCATCGGGCATGAATGGGCCGTCCGCCTCCTGTCCGGCAGCCTCGCGGACGGGCGGCTGTCCCATGCGTACCTGTTCACGGGGCCGCCAGGGGTGGGCAAGACCACGCTGGCCCTGAACTTCGCGCAGGCCATCGTGTGCGAGGGCAGCGAGCCGCCCTGCCAACAATGCGCCCCTTGCCAGCAGGTCGCGCGGCTGACCCATCCCGACGTGCGGCTGGTGGAAGCCGATGGCGCGACGTTCAAGATCGGCCAGGTGCGCGAACTGGAGCGAGAGGCGGCGCTAGCGCCCCATTCGGCCCGCCACCGCGTGTACATCCTGGCCGAGGCCGAGCGCATGTCCAGAGAGGCGGCCAACGCGCTCCTGAAGACGCTGGAGGAGCCGCCGGAGCCGGTCGTGCTGATCCTGCTGGCCAGCGATGCCGCCCTGCTCCCGCCGACCATCGTGTCGCGCTGCCAGTGCCTGGACCTGCGGCCGGTGCCGCTGCGCCAACTGGCGCAGGCGCTGGCGGAGCGCGAGGGGGCCGACCCCGCCCAGGCCGAACTCCTGGCGAGGGCGAGCGGCGGCAGGCCCGGCTGGGCCATCTCGGCCCTGCGCGACCCGTCGGTCATGCAGGCGCGCATCCGGCATCTGGACGACCTGCAACGCCTGCTGGGGAGCGACCTGGTGGAGCGGTGGCAATGGGCCGCCGAGGCCCCCACCGACCGGCGCGCCGTGCGCGAACTGCTGGACATCTGGGTATCCTGGTGGCGCGACGTGCTCCTGGTGGCCGCGGGCCAGGGCGACAACATCGCCAACCTGGACCGCCGCGACGCCTTGCAGGCCGTGGCCGCCTGGTGCCCGGCCGACAGCGCCCGCGCCTTTCTCGCCCAGGCGCTGCGCGCCATGCAGAGCCTGGCGCAAAACGTCAACACGCGGCTGGCGCTGGAGGTCCTGAGCATGGACATGCCCTCGGCGCCCCGACGGCAAGAAACTCACGGAGGGTGAACCGTCCGGTTCACGGATGGGAGAATATGCCAAGAGTCGTAGGAATACGCTTCAAACCGGCTACGAAGATTTACTACTTTGACCCGCAAGACCATGACCTGAAAGCGGGGGACTTCGTCGTGGTGGAGACCACCCGCGGCAAAGAAATCGGCAGGGTCGTCATCCCGCCGACCGATGTCCCCGAAAACGAAGTGGTGGGGCAACTCAAGCCCATAGAGCGCGTGGCCACCGCCTGGGACACGATGCAGATGCACCAGCGGCAGGCCGAGGAGCCGAAACTCCTCGCCCAGTGCCGCGCCAAGGTCGCCGAATCCCGCCTGCCCATGAAGGTCATCCGCGCCGAGCAGAGTTTTGACGGCACCCGCATCACCTTCTACTTCACGGCGGAGCAGCGGGTGGACTTCCGCCAACTGGTCAAGGACCTGGCCAAGATGTTCAAGGCGCGGATAGAACTGCGCCAGGTGGGCGTGCGGGACGACGCCAAACTCCTGGGCGGCATCGGGATATGCGGCCGGCCCCTGTGCTGCGCCACGTTCCTGTGCGACTTCCACCAAGTGGCCATCAAGATGGCGAAGCAGCAGGACCTGCCGTTGAGCCCCAACGAAATCTCGGGGGTTTGCGGGCGGCTCCTGTGCTGCCTGGCCTACGAGTACGAGACCTACGCGGAACTGCGCAAGAACCTGCCCAAGAAGAACGAGATCGTGCAGACGCCCTACGGCCAGGGGAAGGTCGTTGAGGTGCACCCGCTGAAGGAGCAGGTGGTCGTCCTATTTGAAGATGGCGACACCAAAACCGTGAGCGCCGCGGAACTGGGCCTGAAACCCGGCGCGGGCAGGCCATCCGAAGACGAGGAGCCCGAAGACGAGCCAGAGGCCGATGAGGACGATTGGTCGGCGGACTAACGCGCCGCCCGCGTCCCATGGAGGGCGCTGCGCCGTTCGTCCAGGGCCTGCACAACCGCCTCGGGCACATCCACGGAGCCGATCTCTATCCCCGGCGACACGCGCGGGCCGTGGTAGTCGGACCCGCCGGTAACGATGAGGCCGGTGCGTTGCGCGATGGCCACGATCTGCGCGGACACGTCGGGCGTGTAGCCGGGGTAGTACGCCTCCAGCCCATCCAGCCCCTCGCCGGCGAGCCAGCCGATGACATCCACGATGTCCAGCGGGTGGGCCAGGACGGCCACCCCGCCCGAGTCGTGAATCAGGGCGATGGCCTCCTCGGGGGCCAGTTTGAAGCGCGGGACATAGGCCGGCCCGCCTCGGAACAGGTAACGCTCAAAGGCCTCCGCCACGCTCTGCACGTACCCGCGAGCGACCAGCGCCTGGGCCACGTGGGGCCGCCCCACGCTTTCACCGCCCGCAAAGGCCTCCACCTCGCCCCAGGTCAGGGGCATGCCCAGGCGCGCCAGTTTCTCCAGCATCGCCCGGGCGCGCTCGGTCCGCGACGCGCGAAACCGAGCCAGCATCTGCGACAGGGGCGTATCTCTGTCCCAGTCCACAAAATAGCCGAGGAGGTGGACTTCCCCCTCGGCCAACTCGCAGGATATCTCCACAGCCGGAATCAGGCGCAGGGACAGCGCGCGTGCGCTCCGCATGGCCTGCGGAATCCCGGCCATCGTATCATGATCGGCGATGGCAATGGTGCGCAGCCCTTTGGATGCAGCCTGCCGCACAACCTCCTCTGGCGGGAACTCGCCGTCCGAACACAGGGTATGAAGGTGCAAATCTACGGTGGACGGCATGATGTACCCGCTAGCGAGGCTCAACGACCATCCTTAGCGCCGTTCGCTCCTGGCCTTCAATATCCACTTCTGCGAACGCCGGGATGCAAACGATGTCCATTCCTTCCAGTGCCAGGTATCCTCTGGCGATAGCCACCGCCTTGATGGCCTGGTTGACGGCGCCAGCGCCAATGGCCTGCACCTCCGCGCGGCCGACCTCCCGTATCACCCCCGCAATGGCTCCCGCTACCGCAGTGGATCTGGACTTCGCCGAGACCTTGATGATTTCCATGAGTGTCGCCTCCTTTGCTACATTCCCGATGCTGAAGTGCCGGGCACTTCATCGTGCGGAGCCACCTCGTTGCAAGACTGGCCATGGAAATGTCCCAGCGCCCAACATTCCCTATACATATTGTACACGATAATTCGCACAAAATCAATAGGCACTTTCCATAAAATGGCGGCGCGCGCGTCGTGGTAAACGATGTAATCCCAGGCTGTGGGCGGGGCAGGGCAGGGCAGGCATGCAAGCCTGCCCCTACGTTCGCGTGGATTCGTGTGATTCGCGGGTACAGGGCAGGCATGGAAACCTGCCCCTACGTTCGCGTGCATTCGTGTTATTCGCGGTTACAGGGCAGGCATGGAAACCCGCCCCTACATTCGCGTGGATTCGTGTTATTCGCGGTTGCAGGGCAGGCATGGAAACCTGCCCCTACGTTCGCGTGAATTCGTGTTATTCGCGGTTACAGGGCAGGCATGCAAGCCTGCCCCTGATATGGAAGGGCGTGTCAAGTAGCGCCAGCTGTTCATCGCTTTCTTTGGGCAAGGGTGATCGGAAACCCCCAGGGGAGACTGGAGAGGAACTCGGCGACGATGTGTCAACCTGATATTCGCG
>DAOTVT010000038.1:0-2970 GCA_034436295.1 Anaerolineae bacterium
TCCGGCATCTCCTCGGCCCCGCCAGCCGCTGCCGCCGCGAACCCCTCCGGCGCGGGCGCGACCGGCTCCTCCGGTTCTTCCACGGGCGGCGCGCCCAAGTCGCGAAGCCAGTCCGGAGGTTCTTCCGGCATCTCCTCGGCCCCGCCAGCCGCTGCCGCCGCGAACTCCTCCGGCGCAGGCGCGACCGGCTCCTCGGGTTCTTCCACCGGCGGCGCGCCCAAGTCGCGAAGCCAGTCCGGGACTTCCTCCGGCATCTCCTCGGACGCTTCCCGCTCTGGCTCCGCCGTCTCGCCCAGGCTGGCCCGCAGGCGCGCCAGCCAGTCGGGAATCTCCTCCTCTTCACCCGCCGCGCCGGTCGGCTCTTGCGGCAGGCCGGCCTCCTCGCCCAGGGGGGCGGGTTCCTCTTCCTCCGTCGGCTTTGTCGGAAGCGACAGCCCCTTCAGGCCGGGCTTCTCTTTCTCCTCCGCGCCACGGGTTACCAGCGGCGCCAACTTGGCCCCGCACGCGTCGCAGAAGATGTTCTCAATGGGGTTCTCTGCACCGCAAAACGGGCATATCGCCTTGGAGCCGCCCCCCAACCTCTGGCCGCATTGGTTGCAGAAACTGCTCCCGTCTCGGTTTGCGGTGCCGCAGTTTGGACAGTAGATCATGCCGTTTCCCCCAAGAACGCGCTATTTCACGTGTGGCCGGTCAATGCCCAGGAGCACCCGCAGGCCGGTCAGGATGGTTCCCAGTGCCACGCCCAGGATGATGCCCCGCGCGCCTGCCGTGCTCGGATAGGTCAGAATCCAGTCTTTCGCCGCCGCGATGCGATCCCAGATGGCCTGCCCCAAGGGCACCTGCCCAAGCAGGACGATCACACCGGCGACGAGCATGATGAACGAATCCACGCTCCGCACCCGAAAGGCGCGGTACGCCGCCGACGCGATGAAAAACGCCGTCAGGGCGAAGATCGTCGCCTGCAACGGGACATGCACATACAGAAACACCCACGACACGGCAGGCGACGCTACCCCGCGCGGGTCGGAGAACCCCAGCAGCACCACCGTGCCCAGGGCCGCGAGCAGAAACAGGCTGTACACCCATCCCGGCTGCCTGCCCCGAATCTTGCGCAGGTGGGTCGCGATGACGTTCAGCGCGCCCAACAGCAACGCCACCGCCGCCAGGATCATCGCCCAATCCAGCAGCGTCTGTTGCACGCGGCGCAGGTACTCGTTCCGCACGAAGAAATTCGCCAGGACGAGCAGCCCCGTGCCGATGGTGATGGCAACCGCCAGACTACGGCCGAACTTGACCTTCACCTTCCCCTCCGCATCTACAGCGAGCGCAGCAAAACGCCGAGCAAGATGGTCAAAATCAGGAACACGCGCAGCCAGTCTTGGACGCGCAAACTCGCGATATGGGCCGCTTTCGGGCGCAGGTAAGCGCCCACGGCAAACATCTCCTCGCCGATGAGCGCCTCATCGGCCGTGGCGTGGACGAAGGGCAGCACCTGCGGATCCGCCGCGCCCACCACCTGGGGCACGCGCGACTTGACGCCGGTCTCGCCCATCAGCAGGTACTCGGGGCCGAATCGGCCCACCATGATGTTGGCGGCCACGCGCTCCCCCAGCAAGATGTCCATCACGCCCGCCGCGTAGGCCGTGGCGTCGGGAGCGACCAGGCGCGCTTCAGGCTCCTGCACCTGATACTGATACGGATGGGTCTCCCATGTCTTGCGGGACGTGTCCTGCGCCAACGGCAGGAGCGTGGGATCCGACACCGTAACCTTCAGCGGCGCGCCGCACGCCGTGGCCTGCGTGGCCACGTGCTCCATCAGTGCGAGGCCGGCCAGGCTTTCCGCGGTGCTGGGATCCACAATTCCGCCGACGCCAAGCGACATGTGCACCGGCTGGCCCGTCTCCGCGCTCTGCCCGATCAGCGTCCCCAGGCGCTCAAAGGCGTGGATGGGCCGCAGGGTGATGCGTTTTCCCGCCCGCAACTGCGCGGCGAAAAGCGCCAGCAGCGGGAGCACGAGGAGCAGCAACACGAGCATGAGCGCCTGTCGCTCGCTGGTGCCCGAATTCCGAAGCAGTTCCACGATGCCGTCCATGCGCCTATCTCCCACCTTCAATCCGTCGGACGATTTGCTCCACGGTGTCCCGGTCCTCCAGCGCCCGCGCCCAGTCCTGGGCGAAGCGCTCGCGGCCCGCCATGCGGAACACGGGTTCCAGGAACACCAGCGCCTGGCTCCCCAGGAAGGCGAGCGGGCTGTGGGACTGCAACAGCAGCACGGCAGGGGCCTCCAGCCCCCAGGCCTTCACCTTCGCCACGAGGCGCTCTATCAAGGCTTCGCGCTCGTCGGTTGCCATGGCACACCCCTAGGCCCGCCATTTCCCCTGCGGGATTTACATATAGTATAGCACAACTCTCTTACTTTTTCTAGTCCAGTTTGTCTTGTCGCGGACTTGGTTCCAAATTGTTGGTCGCGCCGGGGGCCCAGGTGCGACGCACTTCCGGAAGTGTGTCGCACCTGGGATTCCCATACCTGCCTCCTGCGTCGGCGGCTATGGAAAGCCGCCCTACGTGTGAAGACCCCAAGGGTCTCGGAGCGAGCGTAGGCCGCTACGGGAAGCCGCCCTACGTGTGAAGACCCCAAGGGTCTCGGAGCGAGCGTAGGGCAGGTTTCCATACCTGCCAAACCTGCGGCGCACCTCGGAGGTGCGTCGCAGGTGGAGCCGCACAACGAGCGTAGGCGGCTACGGGAAGCCGCCCTACGAAACGGGATTCACCGCGGAGCAAGCGGAGACCACAGAGACTTACCTTGAAACCTCCGCGCCCTCGGTGCTCTCCGCGGTGAGAACCCTCCTAGCGAGCGTAGGCCATACCTGCCCCGTCCGCATCACAGAAGGCGCGCTGAATCGCCGCGCGCGCCCGATTGACAGAGGCGCGTCGCTCGCCTATAATGCCGATAAGCGCAGGGCCCCGGCC
>DAOTVT010000039.1:0-34525 GCA_034436295.1 Anaerolineae bacterium
TCAACCCGCTGCGGTCGCTGGGGCAGTTCCTGGCGGCTCGCGTGGACGGGCCGGTGGTGGATGGCATCGTAGAGGGCATCGCGGCGCTGGTGGCGCTCATCGGGCGCGGATTGCAGGCGCTGCAGACGGGCCTGGCCCGCAACTACGCCCTGGCGATCCTGGCGGGCGCGGCGCTGCTGCTGGTATACGCATTGGTGAGGTAAGGCAATCAGCGGTCAGCGATCGGCGGTCGGCTATCGGAATGGCTGACTGCTGAACGCTTCCATAGATAGCAACCAAGGAGACTCAGCGAAGATGAATCAAATGGGTTTTCCCCTTCTGACGCTGGTGGTGTGGCTACCCCTGCTGGGCGCCGTCCTGGTCTATGGGTTCCGCCGCGAGCAGGTGAAGGCCGTCAAGGCATGGGCGCTGGCGTTCACGGGCCTGACCTTCGTCGGAACGCTTCTCCTGTGGGGCTTCTTCCGTTCCGGCGAGGCGGGCTACCAGTTCGTGGACAGGGCCGCCTGGATTCCCCAATTTGGGCTTGAGTACGCGCTGGGGGTGGACGGCATCAGCCTGTTCCTGGTCATCTTGGCGGCGCTGCTTTTCGTGGTGGCGGTGCTGACCTCGTGGCGGCTTGTGCCCGCGGAAGGGCTGCGCGGCTACTTCGCCCTGTTGCTGTTCATGGAGACGGGCGTGCTGGGCGTGTTCACGGCGCTGGACATGGTGCTGTTCTACGTCTTCTGGGAAGTGATGCTGGTGCCGGCGTACTTCCTGATCGGCCGCTGGGGCGGCGAGAAGCGCGTGCGGGCCGCCACCAAGTTCTTCATCTACACCATGGCGGGGTCGGCGCTGATGCTGGTGGCGATTTTGGCGCTGGGGTACGTGGGCTATTCGGCCAGCGGCGCGTGGACGTTCAACGTGGCGGAACTGGCCGGGCTGCGCATCCCGTGGTACACCCAGTTGGCGCTGTTCGGGGCCTTCGCCCTGGCCTTCGCGGTGAAGGCGCCCATCGTGCCGTTCCACACCTGGCTGCCCGATGCCTACGTGGAAGCGCCCACGCCTGTAACGATTCTCCTGGCGGGCATCCTGGGCAAGATGGGCGTGTACGGGTTCATCCGCTTCGCGATTCCGCTGTTCCGCGACGCGGCGGTGTACTTCGGGCCTACCATTCAGATTCTGGCGGTGGTGGGCGTGCTGTACGGGTCGCTCATCGCCCTGGTGCAGACAGACCTCAAGCGTCTGGTCGCCTATTCCAGCCTGGCTCACGTGTCGCTCATCGTGCTGGGGCTGTTCGCGGTGAACGCGCAGTCCATGTCGGGCGCGGTGTTCCAGTCGGTGAGCCACGGCATCTGCATCGCGGCGCTGTTCGCGCTGCTGGGCGCGCTGGAAGCCCGCAAGGGCACTCGCGACATCGCGGCGTTCGGCGGGGTGTGGAAGGCCGCGCCGGTGATGGGGTTCTTCCTGCTGATGGCGGTGCTGGCGTCGGTGGGGCTGCCTGGGCTCAACGCCTTCGCCGGCGAGTTCGTGCTCCTGCTGGGGGTGTTCAGGGCGCAGAAGGCGCTGGCCGTGCTGGGCGCGCTGGGCATGATCTTCGGCGCGTGGTACATGCTGACGCTGTTCCAGCGCGTGATGCAGGGCACGGCCAAGCCCGGGCCTCTGGCCGATTTGACGGGGCTGGAGAAGGTTACCGTCGCGCCGCTCTTGCTGCTGGCACTGGTGTTCGGCGTCCAGCCCAATTTGCTGTACCGCATCATCGTTCCGGCAGTGGAGGCGGTGGTCAAAGCGGTGGCCTCGCGCTAGCCGCATCACATTGAACTTTGGGAGTCGGCGCGTTTCCCGAATCCTGCCGATGTTCTTTGCGGAGGAAGACGTTCATGGCGATTGATCTTCAGGTTCTCGCTCCGGAAGCGATTGTCCTGGCGTTTGTGCTCATCGTCCTGCTCATCCACGCGTTGAGCGGCAAGCGGAGCGCGACGCTGGTGGGCGGGCTGGCGCTGCTCGGCGTTGTGCTGGCGGGGGCGGCCTCGCTGTACTATTGGGGCGACACAGCGCCTACCTTCCAGGGCATGGTGGCGGCGGACGGCTACGGCCTCTTCGCCAACCTGCTGTTCCTGCTGGCGGCGGGTCTCGCCATCCTCATGGGGCTGGAAGCCGTGCGGCGGTTTGACCTGCCCGCCGAGGTCTTCACTCTGATCCTCATCGCGTGCTTGGGGATGATGCTCCTGGGGTCGGCGGTCAACCTGGTGGCGGTGTTCCTGGCACTGGAGATTCTCTCCATATCGCTGTACGTGCTGACGGCGTCGGAGCGGGATGAGTGGCGCTCGCTGGAAGCGGGCATGAAGTATTTCGTCCTGGGCGGGTTCGCGTCGGCATTCCTGCTGTTCGGCATCGCCATGATCTACGGGGCCACCGGCACGTTCTCGCTGGCCGAGATCGGGGCGCAGGGCGCGGCGCTGGGGACGTTGAGGGACGCGCCGCTCCTGGCCGCCGGCCTGGTCTTCGTGCTGGTGGGGTTCGCCTTCAAGGTGGCGCTGGTTCCGTTCCAGATGTGGACGCCCGACGTGTACGAGGGCGCGCCGTCGCTGGTAACGGCGTTCATGTCCGTGGGCGCGAAGGCGGCGGGGTTCGTGGCGCTGGTGCGAATCCTGGAGACGGCCTTCCCCTACTGGCGGATGGAATGGGGCTGGGCGCTGGCGGCCATCGCCGTGCTCACCATGTCGTGGGGCAACATGGCGGCGCTGGGGCAGCGAAGCGTGAAGCGCCTGCTGGCCTACTCGTCCATCGCCCACGCCGGATACATCGCCATCGGCCTGGCCGTGGCGGGGCGCACGGGGTACGCCAGCGTCTTCTTCTACCTGCTGTGCTACACGCTGATGAACGTGGGCGCCTTTGCGGTCATCCTGGCGATGGGACGCAAGGGGGCGTTCAACGAGGACATGGACGACTACGCGGGGCTGATACGGCGCAAGCCTGGGCTGGCTCTGGCCATGGCGCTGTTCCTGCTGGCGCTGGCGGGCATCCCCCTCACCGCCGGATTCCTGGCGAAGTTGTACGTCTTCTCGGCGGCGGTGGTGGGCGGATATGCCTGGCTCGCCGCGATTGCGCTCATCAACGCGGTGATCTCCGCGTACTACTATCTGCGGGTCGCCGCGCGGATGTTCTTCGGCGAGGCGCCGGCGGATGCCTCGCCCATTCACGTCTCCGCGCCGCTCGGCGTTACGCTGGCGCTGACGGGCCTGGCGACGGTGGCGCTGGGCGTGTACCCCGCGCCGATCTTGAACCTCATCCAGGCGGCGATACGCCCCATCGTGGGATTCTAGGGAGCCACGCGCCGTGCGAACACGCTATCTCTTTGCGAGATAGCGTGTTTTGTTTATGCAGTAGGGCCAATCTCTTCTTCGGAGGTGCGTTGTGAAACTGGACTACCGGAAAACGTTCACGCTGGGGTTCGGCTTCCTGGGCATCAGCCTGCTGTGGGCGCTGTACAACGCCTACGTGCCCATCTTCTTGCAATCGGGCAACGCCGAGTTCACCCGCCAGTTGCTGGAGGCGGGCAAGGCGCTGCCGACCGTGGCGGGGTTCGGGTTGAGCGCGGGCGTCGCGGGGTTCATCATGACGCTGGACAACATCGCGGCGGTGTTCATCCAGCCGTGGATCGGCGTGCGCAGCGACAAGACGCGCACGCGGTGGGGGCGGCGCATGCCGTACATCCTGGCCGGCGCGCCCATCGCGGCGGTGGCCTTCGCGGCCATTCCGTTCGTCGTGAAGGCGATCCCCGAATCGCTGAACGGTCAGTTGAGCCAGATGACGGGCCTGTTCGCGCTGTTCGTCCTGGTCATCGGCGTCATGCTGCTGGCGATGAGCATCTTCCGCACGCCGGTCATCGCCCTGATGCCCGACATCACCCCGTCGCCGCTGCGCAGCAAGGCCAACGGCGTCATCAACCTCATGGGCGGCGTCGGGTCGCTGCTGGCCTTCTTCGGCGGGTCGGTGCTGTACAAGATAGACCCCGCGCTGCCGTTTGTGGTGGGCGCGGTGGTGATGCTCGGCGCGTGCCTCGTCGTCGTGTGGCGCATCAAGGAGCCGCAGGAGTTCGCCGACGACCCCGAAGAGAAGCACCTGGGCGTCATCGCGAACCTGAAGGAAGTGCTGGCCGACCCCGACCGCAGCGCCCTCCGCATCCTGCTGGCCATCTTCTTCTGGTTCCTGGCCTTCAACGCGCTGGAGACGTTCTTCACGTCCTACGGCGTGTTCTACCTAGGCATCAGCGAGAGCCGCGCGGCACTCTTGCTGGGGTTCTTCTCGGTGTCGTTCATCATCTTCTCCATTCCGGCGGGGTTCATCGCCACGCGCTTCGGCCGCAAGCGCACGATCCTCACGGGCATTGTGATGCTGGCCGTGCTGCTGTTCCTGGGCTACTGGATTCCCAACGTAACGTTCATCACGCTGATGCTGGTGCTGGCCGGGTTCGCGTGGGCGCTCATCAACATCAACTCGCTGCCGATGGTGGTGGACATCGCGCCGCAGAGCCGCCTGGGGTCGTACACGGGGCTGTACTACTTCTTCTCGGCGTCGGCGGCCATCGTGGGGCCTATCGTGGCGGGGGCGCTGGTGGACTGGGTGGGGGCCTACAACGTCATCCTGCTGTCCTCGCCGGTGTTCGCCCTCATCGCGGGGCTGTTCATGCTGGGCGTCAAGCGCGGCGAGGCGATCACGGAGTAGGCGGCTTTCCATAGAGGCCATCCACGAATAGCACGAATGCACGCGAATGGGGGCGTAGGGCGGCTTTCCATAGCCGCCGGAGAGCCGTCCACGGATAACACGAATGCACGCGAACGGAGATAGGGGCGTAGGGCGGCTTTCCACAGCCGCCGGAGGCTCACGCAAAGACACAAAGGCACGGAGGGTTTCTTCCGTATCTTTATCCCTTTGTGTCTCTGTGCCTTTGTGTGGAACATGATTCTCACACAAAGACACGAAGGCACGGAGGGTTTCTTCCGTGTCTTTATCCCTTTGTGTCTCTGTGCCTTTGTGTGGAACATGATTCTCACACAACGACACAAAGGCACGGAGGGTTTCTTCCGTGTCTTTATCCCTTTGTGTCTCTGTGCCTTTGTGTGAAACATGATTCTCACACAAAGACACAAAGGCACAGAGGGTCTTCTCCGTGTCTTTATCCCTTTGTGTCTCTGTGCCTTTGTGTGAAACAGGGCAAATCTCTGCGGTCTCCGCGGGCTCCGCGGCAAATGGGGGCGCTCGCCCGCGTTTGCCAGGCGGCGCGCGGCCGGGGTATAATGCCGCATCCCCCACCGGAGGACAGACGGGATGCAGGTTGAACTCATCGCCATCACGCGCTACCTGCGCGGCAACGGCACGCCCGAGGAGTTGCTGGAGCACGCGGGGCGCGTGTGCTATCGGTCCGAGTCGCGCGGCGAGCCGGGCAAGTTCCTGATGGCGCGGGTGCGCGAGGGGCACGAGAGCCTGATTGAGCACGCCTCGGCCACGTTTGAAATCTCGGGCGTGTCCAGGGCCTGCACCCACCAACTGGTGCGCCACCGCATCGCCAGTTACTCGCAGGAATCGCAGCGGTATGTGGACCTGTCCAACCCCGAGTACGTGATCCCGCCATCCGTCGCGGGCGACCCGGAGGCCATGGCGGTCTGGCAGCAGGCCACCGAGGGCCTGGCCGAGGCGTATCGCCGACTTCGCCAGCGCGGCATCTTCAAGGAGGACGCGCGATTTCTCCTGCCCAACGCCACCGCGACCCGCATCGTGGTTACGATGAACTTCCGTTCGTGGCGGCACTTCATCAAGCAGCGGGCGCTGAATCGGGCGGCGCAGTGGGAGATTCGCCAAGTGGCGAACCGCATTCTGGACATCCTGTACGAGCAGGCCCCGTCGGTCTTTGAGGATTTGATTCGTGAGCGAGCGGCCCAGTCTTGACGCCTACTTCATGCGCATCGCCCGCGTGGTGGCGAGCCGATCCACATGCCTGCACCGCCACGTGGGGGCGGTGATCGTGAAGGGCAAGCAGATTGTGTCCACGGGGTACAACGGCGCGCCCGCGGGCCAGCCCCACTGCCTGGACATCGGGTGCGCGCGCGAGGGCATCCCATCGGGCCAGCGGTCCGAATTGTGCCGCGGCGCGCACGCCGAGCAGAACGCCATCAACTTCGCGGCGCGGTTCGGCATCAGCATAGAGGGCGCCACGCTGTACACTACGCACTTCCCGTGCTCGTGGTGCGCCAAGAGCATCGTCAACGCCGGGATTCGGCGCGTGGTGTACGCCGAGGACTATCCCGACCCGCTGGCGAAGGCGATTCTGGCGGGGCTGGAGGTGGTGCACGTGCCGGATGGGGAGGGTTGAGTTACGTCGGGTAGGCCAGCAACGGTGGCCAGGCGATGATGTTCGGCACATACGCCGAGCCTGCCCTGGAGGGAATATCACCTGTCGTCTGCGACATTCACTCCGCGATCCGAGGCTTTGTGTCTTGCGCCTTTTGCTCTCCCAGGCTCTGAACCAGTCTAATGTTCGCCCGTAGCCAGTTGTTGACCAGTTCCTGGATGTCTAGACCTTTCTCGGCAGCGAGTTTGCTCATGAACTCATCCACGTCTGGATCAAGGTAGACCGGCAGGCTGAAAACCGCATCCGCATTATAGAATTTTCCTCGCTCGCCTTTGGGAAATTGTATTCCGCTTTCATGTATTTTCTCCCATGTACTGCCGCAATTCAGCGCGTGTGGCCTTGCGCGCCGATATGATGCGGATCACGCACAGGCCGCCCTGCGGAAAGCCCCCCGTGTTTACGCAGGTTCGCCCTTTCCTTCTGGGCATCCCGCTCAAACCTGTATTCCATGACGTCTTCCGGGTTCACTTGTCCAGGCCGCTGAGCAGGACCTCCTCGCGGTTCAGTGCGCGGACCGCGCAGCCAGGAATACGCGCACTTGCTACCCCTTCGTTACCCTGCCGAGCAGATGATCGTACCGCAGTACAAATTCCCGATCCTCCAGGGCCTCGGCAAACTCGCCAAGCCAGTGCTTGATGTAGTCTTGATCCAGGCTATCGCGCCGCGCGACCAACAAGGCCTCTACGTCCAACCAGTCCTTTTCGCGTCCTGCTACGACCTTCTGGATAATGAGGTCTTCCGCCGAGCAGATTTGCACCGACCAGCCCCCGAGGTCACGCTGAATAGCGCGCTGGATGATGAGTTCTTCGTAGCCGGGCAGTGCCAGCAGAAGATCTACGGTAACCCCTTCAACCAGGACGTCCACGATGAGAGGGTTCTCAGGGCCCTCAGGCCGTGCGGGTTGAGGAAAGGCAGCCCTCAGTTCTGCGCGGGCTGTTGCATAGTCGTAGTTGGGCACAAGGACCTTGATGTCAGCGTCAAACGTTGCGCGCACGATACCCCATTGCGAGAGCGCAATGCCCCCGATGATTGCGTAGCGATAGCCGTGCGCTGTGAGAAAATCCACCACTTTGCGGACTGCGGCCTCAAGCCGTGCCTCCACGCTTCTGTCTCCATTCCTCTAACTTGCGCAATCGTTCATAGTAGAGGTTCAAGGCGGCGGTCTTCTCGCGGCGCTGGTGCGCACTGGGTCCCGGGCACAAACGCAAACAGAACTCCACGAGCGCCACGTACTGCTGCCACAACTCGGCGGAGGATAGTTGGCGCGAGGCGCGGGCTTGCTCGGCGGCCGCGCTCCACTCTCGGAGCGCCTGATATGTCCGGCGGTAGAGTTCCCCGTCCAACTTCATGGTCTACTTCTCCAGCACTGTGTCCAGCGTTTCCAGCCCGAAGTATACGGCAGGCCGGCCCGGGCGTCAACGCGCGCCCGGCGCTACCCCTTCATCACCGCCAGCGGCCTGAGGCGCGCGACGTACTGCTGCGAAGCCTCTGCTCCGCGTGCCTGAGAGACCTGGCAGCAGGATTCTTTGCCCGGTCGTGTGCCGCTATGGATGCTCCGTAGGCTGATTACTCTCACCCGCCAGCGCGAGAATCCTTGCCTGGATGTCGTCCGACATCCACATGCCCGCTTCCTGTAATTGGCGAAGCAGCGGGCGCACGCTCGGAGTCAGCCCTCGCGCTTTGGCTTCAAGAACTATGCGCAGAGTGCCCACACCTGTAGGCCGGCAGCCCGCGCAATGCTTCGCGCCAACGCGTCATCCAACAAGACGAGACACGAGGGGTTCTCCAACGCAAGGGAGAGTACTGCCAGTTCGCCCCGCCCCAGGTCGCGGGCAAGCCACTCGGATGGAGGCGCGCTGGGGTCAACGACGCGGAGCCACTCGTAGGACGCGGGATCAGGCACATCGTAGCCCCTATCTTTGCCTTCCTGCAATTCAGACACCACCGCTGTCGGAACCCAGACAACTCCGAATAACGCAGGAAGCCACTCCAGCGCGCCAAGCCGATGTAGATAGAGCAATGGGGACGTGTTGCTAATGGCCGTGTGCATCGCTGTGTTCCATGTCCTGGAGTTCTGCCTCAAAAGGGAACACCTTGTAGCGTCCGAGCGCTAGCAGAAACTCCACGCGCGACATTCCAGCCAGTTCGGCCGCTCTCCCCGACGAGAGGCGGCCAAGTTCGTACAACTTGACCGCTGCCAGCGTGCGGAGTTCCCTGGCGAAGGTGGCCTCATCGGCCTTCTCGGCCAGGAGAATCTTTTCAGGAATGTCCAAGAGAACCCGTCGCGTCGCCATCTCTGCCTACCTTTCCAGCCCGAAGTATACGGCAGGCCGGCCCGGAAGTCAATGCGCGCCCGGCGCTACCCCTTCATCACCGCCAGCGGCCTGAGGCGCGCGACCTTGCGGGCGATGCCGGCCGCGTGGATGGTGTCCACCACCGCGTCCACGTCCTTGTACGCCTCGGGCGCTTCCTCGGCCAGGCCGGCCATGCTGCCGGCGCGCACCTCAATCCCCTGCGCCTTGAGTTGCTCGCGCAGTTTCTCGCCGCGAACCTGCCGCTTGGCTTCGGCGCGGCTCAGCAGCCGCCCGGCCCCGTGCGCCGCGGAGCCGAAGGTCTCCTCCATCGCCCGGTTGGTGCCCACCAGCACGTAGGACGCCGTGCCCATGTCGCCGGGAATCAGCACCGGCTGGCCGATGGCGCGGTAGTCCGGCGGGAGCGAGGGATGCCCCGGCCCGAAGGCGCGCGTGGCCCCCTTGCGGTGCACGCACAATTTGGTCGGCTTGCCCTCTATGACGTATTCCTCTATTTTGGCGATGTTGTGCGCCACGTCGTACACCACGCGCAGGTGCCAGTCGCGGAAATGGGGCGCGAGGACGCGCTCAAAGGCCTGGCGGGTCATGTGGGTCAGGCACTGGCGGTTGGCCCAGGCGTAGTTGGCCGCGCCGGCCATGGCCCCGAAGTACGCCTTGCCCTCGGGCGAGTTCAGCGGCGCGCACACCAGTTCGCGGTCGGGCAGGCGGATGCCGTACTTCTGCACGGCGCTCTGCAGCGAGCGCACGTAGTCGGTGCAGACCTGGTGTCCCAGGCCCCGCGAGCCGGAGTGAATCTGCACCACCAGTTGCCCCTTGAACAGCCCCAGCGCGTCGGCGGCCTCCTCGTCGTAGATTTCCTCCACCTCCTGCACTTCCAGGAAGTGGTTGCCCGATCCCAGCGTGCCCAGTTGGTCGCGTCCGCGGGATTTGGCCCGCTCGCTCACGGCCGACGGGTCGGCGCCGGGCATGGCCCCGCGTTCCTCCAGGTGCTCCAGATCTTCGGCGCTCCCGTAGCCGGCCCTCACGGCCCATTCCGCGCCCCGCACCAGCACCTCGTCCAGTTGCTTGTTGGAGAGTTTGATGGGGCCGGTTTCGCCCACGCCGCTGGGCACGGTGTTGTACAGGACGTTGATGAGATCGCCCATCAGCGGCTTGACGGCGCTGGCGCTAAGCCCGGACGCCAGCAACCGCACGCCGCAGTTGGACACCACGAAGCCGTTGGCGATGAAATTGTGTTCCTCGTGGGCGACGGTGAAATCGTACACGTCTCCCTGACTATCGTCCACCGGTTCTACGCTCACGACGGTGTCCCAGGCCATGCCAGACATCCCCAGCCCCGCGGTCGCTTCGTCCAGGAATCGCGAGAACGGGACGAAAGCCTGCCCCACTCGCGGGGCGGCGCTTCGGCCTTCCCACAGCGAACGTTCCACGAAGCGCGCGTTAGCGAATGGCCCGACCGTGGCATCCTTGATTTCCTGGACGGTTCTGCCTTCGGCGCGCATGGCCTGCACCTGCTCGGCTATCGCCTCGCGCTGGGCCAGCACCTGCTGCTT
Organism: Anaerolineae bacterium; assembly: GCA_034436295.1. Taxonomy (GTDB): domain Bacteria; phylum Chloroflexota; class Anaerolineae; order DTLA01; family DTLA01; genus DTLA01. The sequence continues at coordinate 10,254 of DAOTVT010000039.1, forward strand.
CAGGCGCAGGTAGATCACGGCCACGCTCGCCAGGGCGCGCTTCTCGCGGTGGCACTCAAACCCCACGCGGCTCCACAGGCGGATCAGGTTTTCCGGCGACGACGCGACGCTCAATCGCAGGCGGATAGACCGGGAGCCGTCCGTGTTCACCTGTTCGGCCCGCTGGCTGATGGGCAGCGTTTGCACGCCGAATTCCGCCAGAAGGTCGGCGATGTCGCGCAGCCACTCCAGCCCGCTTTGCACAAAGGGGGCGCGCTTGTTCACGGAGATGGTCGGCGCCTCAAAGTTGTAATCGTGATCGGTAACGGTTCCCGGAGCGTTCATCTCCGCGCCGAACAGCCCGCCCAGGAACAGCCGCTTCTGCCACAGGGCGGCTCGCTTGAGCCATTCGGGCATCCGCCAGTCCGAGCGCGCCTTGTTGCCAAGGGGCATGCCGAGGGCCGCCAGCAGGACGGCAAGGGCCGTGGAACTGACCTTGAACCAGGTCTCCAGGTTGTCAAACTCATACGCTTTGTAAGGCGTGCGGATGGCATGATGGCGCGTGCGCGCGTACACGCGGGATGGCGTGAACCCGATGGCGCGGACGTCGGCCCGCAAATCTTCCAGGTCCTCTACCCTGCCGTAGCAGCAGAGGGTGCCCTTGCCGTTCCTGTGCAGCGTGAGAGCGCCATCGCCCCAGGCCACGCCCATCAGCCGCAGGAGATGCGGCAGCGCGGGCGAGGAGTAGCGCAAGGGCAACAGGCCGCGCTTTTCCAACTGCGCGATGACCTGCGACAGCGCGCTGCCCAATCGCCCTTTGCCCAGGCGTCGCGCGGTGGCCTCTATCTCGGCGCGCGTGAGGATGATGGCGTCGGACGGCGGCTCATACGGAACGCCGTCAAACCCCATCACGGCTACCACCTCGCCCTCGCGAATCTTGCCCAGCGGCCTCATGCCGTCCGGCGTCCAGAATGGGTGATCCGCCGTGGCGGTAACGGCGCGGCCCGAAGCCGTGCGGACACGCAGGAGCGGGGCGCGGGGGCGTTGGCGCATGAATCGCACGATGCCAGTTCTGGCCTCGCGGTTGGCCGACAGCGACTGGCAGGCCAGGGACTCGTCCCGCCAGGCGGTTTCCATCTCCGCAATGGGGCGGGTGTAGCCCAGGGCGCTCAACACCTGGCTGTCGCCGGCGAGGCAGTTGATGTCATAGCCGACGCCGCCCGGGGAAATCACGCCGTCGGGATAGCGCGTCGCGGCGACGCCCCCGATGCTGAAGCCGTATCCCTGGTGGATGTCGGGCATGGCCAGGGCGTAGCCGACGATGCCCGGAAGCGTTGCCGTGTTGACCAACTGCTCCACCGAGCGATCCTTCAGCGCAATCTCCAGCATCTTCTCGTCGGCGTAGATGCGCGCGGGAACGCGCATGTCGGCCCGAAACGTCTTCGGAATCTCCCAGAGATAGTCGTTGATCTTGATGAAATCCTTCTTGGTGATCATGGGTTCCTCCTCATCTTCCGCAATCTGGAGTGAGGCGAAGCCGAGGGACGGCTATTGGTTCCATGCGACTTGTTCGTCGTCCCCCGGCGCGTTGGTCAGCCGTGTCAGCCCGGCGCCCGTCGCCGAGATTCGGTAGATTTCGCCCTGGCCGTCGCGCCACGAGGTGAACACGATCCAGCGGCCATCGGGCGACCAGTCGGGGTAGCGGTTCGGCTGTGGATGGCCGGCGCTGTCGGTGATGCGGGTGAGCGTGCCCTCCACATTGCGCGGGTCGGCGGTGTACAGTTCCAGCAGCCCGGTGCGCGCCGACACGAACACGATGCGCGAGCCGTCGGGCGAGTAGGACGGGAAGGCGTCCGAGGCGGGGTGGTTGGTCAGCCGCCGCTCGGCGCCCGTCGCCACGTCCACGGCGTACAGTTCAAAGTTGCCGTCGCGCGCCGACGTGAAGATGATCTGCCTGCCGTCGGGCGACCAGGTGGGGAAACTGTCCCAGGCCGAGTTGTAGGTCAGTTGCCGCTTCTCGCTGCCGTCAATCCGACTGACAAAGATCTCCCAGTCGCCGTCCTCGTTGGATACGTAGGCCAGACGCTGGCCGTCCCTGGCCCAGGCGGGGTGAATCTGATCGCCGGGGCCCTGGATGGCGGGGATGACCGCGGGCGGGGTCAACCCGCTGCCCATGTCCAGGAGATAGATGTCGGCATCGCCGCCGCGGTCGGACGAGAAGGCGAGCCATCGGCGGTCGGGCGACCAGGACGGGGAGCCGTCTTTGGCCGGGTGCTGGGTCAGGTTCTGCATGGCCGAGCCGTCCGGGCGCATCACGTAGATGTCCCAGTTGCCGGTGCGGTCCGAGGCGAAGGCGATGAGCGCCTCGGTGGCGGGTTCCACCGGCGACACGGGTTGCAGGTAGTTGCCGCTGCACCAGCCGATCAGCCCGGTTTCGTCCACGGAGACCTGATACCATGGGATGGCGTCGGCCCACGCGGGCCCGGCCAGGAGGGTAACGCGGGTATCATAGGGCGCTTTCCACAGCACGGCGTAGGCCAGGCCCGGGCCGCTGCGGATGTTCAGCCCGTCGGGTGCGGTAACGGAAGCGCGCCCGCCCAGGACAAGGCCCGTCGGCGGCGGAGGCGGCGGGGTGGGCCAACGCTCAACCAGCCGAAGCCGCGCTTCTTCCAGCAGCGGCTTGGCCAGGTTGATGGGGCGCACGTAGCCCATCTTGGCGGGGAGATCGCTCCAGTACCAGATTTGGCTTGGGACGCCGATCAACTCGCCTCGGGTGTTGAGGGCCATGCCGCCGCTGTTGCCCGGGCTGATCTCCGTGTCGGTGGTGATCCATTCGCCGGTTTCGTCGCGGGCGCGCCCCGACACAACGCCCTGGGTTACCGATGGATATCCCTGGGTCAGCGCCGGATAGCCCAGGATGAAGATGGTGTCGGGCGCGTCCACCAAATCCGAATTGCCCAGCCGCACCGTGGGGAACGGCGGGAACGGGCCCCCGCTGCCCTGGTAGCGGCGCGTGATGTGGAACACGGCCAAATCCAGGTCCTTGTCGTAGGCCAGATACTGGGCGACGTACTCTATCCTTGCCGGGATGTCGGCCGCGCGGTACAGGCCCGCGTACACTTCGCCCGCCGAGTTTCGCGGCGCGTCGGATTCTTCATCCCAGAGCACGTGCCAGTTGGTCAAGATAAGGCCGCGGCTGTCCACCAGCGACCCGGACGCCGAACCGATGACGTTCCCGGTATCGTCGGGGACGAAGATCTTGACCAGGGCGGCGCGTGCCTGGCGCACCAGCGACTCCGCCGCGGCGGTGGCCGTCGGGGCGGGCCTGGGGGTCGCGGTGGGCCGAGGGGTGGCCGTGGACGTGAACGTGGGGATGGGCGGCGACTGGATGGTGAAGGTCGCAATCTGGACCTGCTGGCCGCCGAGGATCAGTTCAAGCCGATAATCACCGCTGATGAGGCCATGGGCATCTTCCAGAGCGATGTACTTGGCGAGGCCATCGGTTCCGTCGCGCGTCGCATCCCAGGTGAACGATTCCTCGCGCCACAGGGCGCCATTCCAGTACCAGCGCAGCGCGTAGGGCATCCCATGGGCCATTCCGCGGTAGGCCCAGATGGCGCAGACCCTCTGCGTTGTGGGTGGGAACGTGGAGGTGGCCTCGGTTACGCTGCCGGGCGCCGGGGGCTCGGGGGCGAAGGAGATCGGCCCGAAGTAGGGCGCGGGCGTGGCCGAGGGCGCGACGGATGGCGTCGCGGACGGCGCGGGTGGCGCGGGCGTCCGGAAGACGGAACACCCCGACGCCAGCCCCAGCACAACGACGCACAGGATCGCAACCGTCAGGAAATGTGTTCTGGTAAACATCCCTTCACCGCCTTTGTGAAACCAACGGCGAAACTGATACTCCATTATAGAGGGCACCGCGCCGGATTGGCAAATGCATCGGGGCAATCCAAGTTCGTAGGGCGGCTTTCCATAGCGCCGCCAAGCCTCACACAAAGACACGAAGGCACAGAGGGTTTTCTCGGTGTCTTTATCCCTTTGTGTCTCTGTGCCGTTGTGTGAAACATGATTCTCACACAGAGGGGCAGGTACGGAAACCTGCCCCTACTGTTCCCCATTCGCGTGGATTGGCGTGATTCGCGGTTATAGACTGCCATCCACGAATAACACGAATGGACACGAATGGGGAATACAAAAGTAGACACGTAGGGTGGCCTCGCATCGCCGCCAAGCCTCACACAAAGACACGAAGGCACAGAGGGTTTTCTCGGTGTCTTTATCCCTTTGTGTCTCTGTGCCTTTGTGTGAAACATGGGGGCAGGTATGGCAACCCGCCCTGCGCTCTCGCTACCTCACCAATCCCCACCCCAGCCCTCCCCTTTCCTCTCCGCGCGCGGAGAGGAAAGGGGAGGGTGTGGGAGGGGTAAGGTGAGGTTGGACATGCGGCCGCGCACGGATAGCGTAGCCCAGACACGTAGTGCGACCTCCCATGACCGCCGCAGGCCAGGGGCAGGTATCCGAGGTGCGTCGCAGGTGGGACATGGGGCAGGCATGCGAACCCGCCCTGCGCGCCCCTGGCTTGACAAGAGCCGCAGCGTGTTATAGAGTTATAGTAAACTGATACCCGAAGAGGCGTCGGAGCGCGGGAGTATCATGGATTTTCCCATCCGCATTGACCCGAAAAGCAGCATCCCGATTTTCGTCCAGATCATGGATCAGATCAAGCATCTGATCGCGTCGGGCGTGCTCCAGCCTGGGCAGCAGTTGCCCACCATCCGCGAACTGGCGGTCAGCCTCACCGTCAACCTGCACACCGTGGCCCACGCCTACGCGGAGTTGGAGAAAGAGGGCCTGCTCACCATCCAGCGGGGGCGGGGCACCTTCGTCTCGGAGCGCAATCCCAACGCACAGTTGCAGGACGTGCGCGCCCTGCGGTTGCAGGGCCTGGTGGAGGGCCTTTTTGTGGAAGCGCTGAATCTGGGGTACGATGCGGAGGAAGTGCAACGGGCCTTTGAGCAACACATGGAGCGATGGCGAACTACAGTGCGGCAATCGCCCACAGATGCGGGGAGGAAGTAGCGCGATGGAAGAAGAGATCGTACGCGGGCGGTTCATGGAAGGGGCCAGTTTCCAGTTCAAGGCGTTCAACGCCCTGTCGCTCGTCATGGCGGCGGTGGCCGTGGGCGCAGGGCTAGGCGTGGCGACGTGGGCTGGCGACTGGCGCTGGGGGATTCCCCTGTACGTCTTGGCGGTGGGCCTGCTCTTCGGCTTCAAGGTGGCCCAACATTGGGAGCGGGCGGTAATCCTGCGGCTCGGCAAGTTCCACCGCGTGGCTGGGCCTGGCTCCTTCTGGGTCATCCCGCTGGTGGACCGCATCGCCGCCTGGGTGGATCACCGGATGATGGTAACGCCTTTCGGCGCCGAGAAGACGCTCACCCGCGACACCGTGCCCGTAAACGTGGACGCGGTGCTCTTCTGGGTAGTGTGGGATGCCACGAAGGCGGCGTTGGAGGTGAAGAACTATCGCATGGCCATCGCCTGGGCCGCGCAGACGGCCCTGCGCGACATCATCGGCAAGATGGATTTGGCCGACATCCTGGTCGGGCGCGAGAAGATAGACGCCGAGTTGCAGCAGATCATAGACCACCGCACGACGCCCTGGGGCATCACCGTAGAGTCGGTGGAGATTCGGGACGTCGTGATCCCCGAGGCGCTGGAGGACGCCATGTCGCGGCAGGCGCAGGCCGAACGCGAGCGCCAGGCGCGGATCATCCTTGGCCAGGCCGAACAGCAGATCGCCCAGAGTTTTCTGGAAGCCGCCCGCCAGTACGAGGATCACCCGATGGCGTTTCGCCTGCGCACGCTCAACATGATCATGGAGGGCGTGAAGGAGCGCGGCTCGCTGGTGGTGGTGCCCTACGATGAGATGCGCGATGTGGGGACGATTGCGGGCCTGAGCGCGCTGGGCGACAAAGCCGCCAAGGACGAGGCGAAGTCCTGACGGTCCCGCGGCGGGCGGGCATGGCGGGGCGCGTCCCGCCCACGCGGGGCGCGACGCGTGGGCTTGCTCGCCCTGTGGGGGCAACGCAAAGACCCCAAGGGTCTCCGAGATCCTTGGGGTCTTCACAATTGTGGGGCTTTTGACCTCACCTATCCCTACCCCGGCCCTCCCCTTTCCTCTCCGCGCGCGGAGAGGAAAGGGGAGGGTGTGGGAGGGGTAAGGTGAGGTGGACATACGGGCCACGCACGGATACCGTAGAACCGACTGTGCTCGGAAGGGGAGGGCTGGGGTTAGGATGCGTGGTGTCAAGCGCGCCGAAATTCGTAAACAGACTTTGTGAAATTCGTCCTGAAATCTTGACAACGGGCAAAAACCGTGTTATAATGTGCATAGTTATAGTAGACTATAACTATAGACCTGGTGTGCTACGTTGAGGAGAATTCCGATGCCAGATACGAAAGTCTCCCGAAGGACGTTCCTGAGATACCTCTTGGGGACGGGCGCGGTGGCGGCTGCGGGCGGGGTTGGGGTTGGCCTGGCCCCCGCCGCACAGACGGCCCTGGCCCGCACCGACGCGCCGAAGGCCCGCTATGCCCTCATCATTGACACCACCAAGTGCGTGGGCTGTGGCGCGTGCGTCCACGCCTGCAACATCCGCAACAACCTCCCCGAGGGCAGGAGTTACGTTCACATTGTGCCGAAAGGCGATGCGAAGCGTCCGTGGTTCTTGCCTGTCCAGTGTCAACACTGCGCCGACGCCCCCTGCGCGCGCGTGTGCCCCACGCGGGCCACGTATCACCACGAGAGCGGCGTGGTGCTCATCAACGAGAAACTGTGCGTGGGCTGCAAGTACTGCGCGCAGGCGTGTCCGTATCAAGCGCGCACGTATGATGAGGAGCGTGGCGTGATGGACAAGTGCTGGCTGTGCCTGGATTGGGCGAGCGAGGGCAAGGATCCGGCCTGCGTGCAGTCGTGCGTTCTCGGCGCGCGCATCTTCGGCAGGCTGGACGACCCGAACAGTGAGGTGGCCCAACTGGTGGCGTCGGGCAAGGCCAAGCCACTGCACCCAGAGTTCGGCACCCATCCGGCGGTCCTGCATTACGTCATTGAGGGGGAGTGAGATGGTACAGACAGCCTGGGGTTGGTTGATCGCCATATACCTCTTCCTCGGCGGGCTTGGCGCTGGCTCCTTTATGATGGCGGCGTTCTTTGAACTGAGCGGCTGGCGCTACAGGAGCAACTTCTGCCCCGTGGCGCTGGTGGGCGCCACGGTGAGCGGCCCGCTGGTAGCCCTGGGCAGCGCGTTGCTCATCTTTGACCTGGGCGCGGGGCGTATGCAGCCCTGGCGCATCTTCTACATGTTCACCCACTTCAGTTCCGTCATGACGTGGGGCATCTGGATTCTGACCATCTTCATCCCGCTGGCCCTGGTGTACGGCTTCCTGGAGTTGATGGAGTCCGAGGCGTTCCTCAAGGGATTCGTGGCGGCGCGAGCGCCCTGGCTCTTGCGCAACGCCCGCACGTATCGCCGATGGGTGGCCGCGGTGGGCGGTGTCTTCGCGGTGGCCACGGCCGTGTACACCGGAGTGCTCATCAGCGACGTGGGCCCGGCCATCCCCCTGTGGAGCCAGCCGGTGCTCCCGTTCGTGCGGATTCCCATGTTGCCCGTCCTCTTCCTGATCTCGGCGGTTTCCACGGGCATGGGCCTCACCTTTGACATCTCGGCGACCATCGCGGACCCCGAGATTCAGCGACGGTTCCGCATCATGGACCTGAGCCACATCTTCCTTATCGGGTTGGAGAATATCGCCATCGGGTTGCTGTTCATCTCGGCATTGAGCGCAGGGGGAGCGGCGGCCGAGTCGGCCAAGTTGGTGCTGTACGGGCCGCTGGCGGTTGTCTTCTGGGTAGGCGTGGTGCTGGTGGGTTTGGTGTTCCCGTTTGTCGTCCACGCTTACGCCATCGGCCGCGGGCAGCACTCCCTGGCGTCGGGCGTTGGCTCCGGCGTTGGGATTGTCATCGCTGGCCTGCTCCTTCGCTACATGATTGTCTATGCCGGCATACCGGCGGCCCTTTAGCGCGAATTGAGGTAAGGACTATGTTCCCATCCCATTGGCCCAAGTGGTATCTGATACCTCTCTCGTTGGCGGTCGTGGCGATAGCCGTTGTCGCGGGACTCCTGGCGGAGCCGGTGGGTCAGGCGCTGTCTCCGAAGGTAACGCCCGTGCCCACGCTGTATTTCGTGAACTATGCGGCCCCGCTATCCACCGAGTGCACCAAGTGCCACACGGACCCCCAGGCGCTGGCGGCCTCTGCGCAATCGCCGGATACGGCCAAGTCGGCCTACATTGACCCGGCCACGCTGAATACACCCCACGGTCGCCTGGGTTGCATCACGTGCCACGGCGGGACACCCAACCAGTCGGCCAAGGACGCCGCACATCAGAATCTTGTCGCCGACCTGTCCAAGTCGCACCCGACCGACTGCCTGACGTGCCATCGCAATCTGCCCGCCGAGATTCCGGGCGATAACCTCCGCACGCCTCACGGCGCGGTGGTCAATGCCGCATGGGAAGGGTCTTCCTGCGGGGTATATTGCAGCGACTGTCACGGGGCAGTGGGCCACGGCTTTGATCCGGTTACGGGGCAGACGACCTGCTCCATGAGTGTCTGCCTGAACTGCCACAAGGAGCGCAACCTGGGCTCGCGGCTGACCGACTGCGACACGTGCCATGTGGGGCCGCACGACGTGGCGCAGGTGCTGAGTTGCAGCGACTGCCACACGTCCACCGAGACGTGGAAGCAGACGACGCTCAAGGTGCACCCGATTCAACTGGTGGGCAAGCATGCCAGCGTGGATTGCTTCACGTGCCACCGCTGGCCCAACTTCAAGGGCCTGTCGGGCGTGTGCAGCGACTGCCACAAGCGTCCCCATACGTTTGGCACCGACAACTGCGCGTTGTGCCACACGCCGACGGGATGGGCGCAGTCGGCCCAGGCGCTGGTGGCCGCGGCATCGGCCATCCCGCACCCGACGCAAGGGCGAGAGGATTGCCGCTCCTGCCACGGCGTGCAGGGCGCTATGAGCCTGCCGGCCGACCACAAGGACCGCACCAACGACACCTGCCAGGTGTGCCATTCACCGGCTCCCGCGCCGGCCATCTTGCACCCGGTGGAAGGGCGGGAATCGTGCCTGACGTGCCACGGCGAAGGCAAGATCGCCCAGTTCCCTGTGGCCACCCACGCCGGGCGCGATGAGGCCACGTGCACCACATGCCACGAGCCGGCAGGGGTGATGCCGCTGCCCATCTCGCACCCTGTCCAGGGGCGCGAAGACTGCCTGATGTGCCACGCGCCTCAGGGCATCAAGCCGTACCCCGAGACGCACGCGGGCTGGGGCAATACCCTGTGCCTCCTGTGCCACAAGGCCGAGGAAGCCCCGACGAAGGCCGCGCACCTGTTCCCGCAGGACCACGACGGGGCGGCCAAGACGTGCGTGCTGTGCCATCCGAAGAACGATTTCACGACGTACCACTGCGACACCTGCCATGCCCCGGCCGGCATGAATCAGGTGCACGGCGCACGCGGCATCTCCGATATCCAGAACAAGTGTGTTCTGTGCCACCCAACGGGAAAGAAACCCTAACTCACGCGCGAAAGGAGATAAGACATGTACGACTTCATCGGACCGGTAGCCCTGGTAGCCTTCGGAGTTCTGTCCATCGTCGGCGGCGCCATCGGCCAGATGCTGCAGCGTCGGCGGACGGACGCCCACTAGACACCGGCGCGCCTGAACCGAATCCTCCGCTACAGGCCGTCGCTCCGGGCGGCGCGTGAGGTTGACGCGCGTCCGCGGGCGGGCCTGCACGCCGGACAAAATGTGCGAAGTCCCCAGGCACTGCTCGCCTGGGGACGTGCTTTTGTGTGCGGGGGACTGCGCGCGACTAGGGGGCTTCCGCGCAGTGGCTCAGGCTCACGCGGAAGACGAGTTCCCAGTCCTCAATCTGGATGATGTCGCCGGGCTTCAGCCGTTCGCGCCGCATGCGAAGCAGCCGTTTCCCGTTGAGCCGCGTGCCGTTGATGCTCAGGTCGCTGATCCAATAGACGCCGTTGGCCTTGAGGATGAGCGCATGCTCGCGGGATACGTAGCGCCGCTCGGACTGCAGGACGAGGTGGCAGTGGTCTGCGCGGCCGATGAGGAACTCGTCCCCGTGGATGGGATGCCGAGTCATGCGCCCATCCTTGCGCACCTCCAGCCATGCGTCGGGGGACGCGCGGCTTCGGTCAGCCAGGGTCATATCCGCGCCGCTGCTGGGCGGTAGGCCTGCCGAGTCCCTCCCTCTCCACTTCTGGGGTAAGGTCTGCATCGCGCCTGCCCTCACCTCTCCATTGCCCACGCTGGCGGGGACGTTGTGCGCTGAAGCGCGCGGGCGCTGCCTGTGTGAGCCTCAAGAACCCTTCCCAATCCTATTATAGCATAACATATGCGGTATGTCAACCCCATTTACCACACATTTTTCACGATCTTTGCGCCGACTGCCCGCATTCCTGCGGACGCGCCGTCTGTGCTATAATAGGCCGCGATTCCACATAGGCGTGAGTCTACATGTCCATCCTGGTTGCAGACCGTATCTCCAAATCGTTCGGCGCGCAGGACGTGTTCCTGGATGTCTCGCTGCAGGTGGCGCGGGGCGACCGCATCGCGCTGGTCGGCCCCAACGGCCACGGCAAGACAACGCTCCTGCGCATCCTGGCGGGCCTGGAGCCGCCATCGTCGGGCACGGTGAGCCGCGCCAGGGGACTGACCATCGGCTACCTGCCGCAAATCGCCGAACTGGACACCACCAGGACGGTGTACGAGGAAGCCCTGTCTGCCTTCCAGCCGCTTCTGGAGATGCAGGAGCGACTCCGCGCGCTGGAGGCGCGGATGGCCGACCCGCGCGAGCGCGCCGAGGTCATGGACGAGTACGGCGAACTGCAGGCGCGGTTTGAGTTGCTCGGCGGGTACGAGTATCCGCACAAGGTTGAGCAGGTGCTCCTGGGCGTCGGTTTCACCGCCGAGGAATTCGCCAAGCCGCTGAACCTGCTGAGCGGCGGGCAGAAGACGCGGGCGCTCCTGGCGCGGCTCCTCCTGCAACAGCCCGATGTCCTGCTGCTGGACGAGCCGACCAATCACCTGGACTTGGCGTCCATAGAGTGGCTGGAGGAGCACCTGGCCCAGTGGCCAGGGACGTTTATCGTCGTGGCCCACGATCGCTTCTTCCTGGACAAGGTGGCGACCCGCGTCTGGGAACTGTCGTTCGGGCGGGTGGAGACGTATCGGGGCAACTACTCGCAGTACCTGGAGCAGCGGGCGCAGCGGTACGAGCAGCGCATGGCCGAATACCAGGCGCAACAGGAGGAGATCGCCCGCCTGGAGGACTACATTCGGCGCTACAAGGCCAGCGAGCGCACCCGACAGGCGCGGTCGCGCGAGCACCGCCTGGCGCACATGGAGCGGCTGGAGCGGCCCGAGCGCCTGCGCGCCATGAGCCTCCGCCTGCAGACCGACCTGCGCAGCGGCGACCTGGTTCTGGTTTCCGACGGCCTGACCGTCGGGTTTCGGGGCGAGGGGCCTGGGGGCGGCAAGCGGTTGTTCTCCTGCCCCGCCTTCGTGTTGCGGCGCGGCGAGAAGGTGGCCATCCTGGGCCCCAACGGCAGCGGCAAGACGACCCTGCTCCGCACGATCCTGGGCGAGATTCCGCCGCTGGCAGGGGCCTTCCAGGTGGGCGCGAACGTGCGAATGGGGTATTTCGTCCAGGGGCACGCCGACCTGGACGACGCCAAGACGGTTATGGATGAGTTGTTGGATGTGCGGAACGTGCCCCTGCAAGAGGCGCGCAACCTGCTGGGCCGATTCCTGTTCTCGGGCGATGACGTGTACAAGCGCGTCAGCGACCTCAGCGGCGGCGAGCGGGCCCGCCTGAAACTGGCCAAACTCACGCTGATCGGGGCGAACTTCCTGCTGCTGGACGAGCCGACCAGCCACCTGGACATGCTGTCGCGCGAGGTGTTGGAAGATGTCCTGCTGGAGTTTGAGGGCACGGTGATCGTGGTAACCCACGACCGTTACTTCATCAACTCTCTGGCGACGCAGATATGGGTGATTGACGGCGACGCGATGCGCGTGTATCCTTTTGGCTACAGCGAGTACCTGGAGGCCAGGGAGCGCGAGCGCAGGCGGGCGAAAGAGCGCGCCGCCGCGCCGCCGCCCCCGCGCCGCGCCAGCCGCCCCGATTCGGCGGCGCAAGCCCGCAAGCAGGCCCAGCGGGCGCAGCAGATGGAGCAGGAGATTCAGGCGCTTGAGGCCAGGCTGAAGGCCCTGGAGGATGAGATCGTCCGCGCCAGCGAGGCCCAGGATGTCCAGGCCGTTAGCGCCTTGGGCGAAGAGTATCGGCAAGTTGAAGACACGCTGCGACGGAGGCTGGAAGAGTGGATGACGACCGCCGCACAACCGTAGCATCGCGCAAGGCAGCATCGGCCCGTGGCGAGCGCAAGCCCTATGTCATCGGCCTCACGGGCAACATCGCCACCGGCAAGACTACGGTCATGTCCATGCTGCGCCACCTGGGCGCGCGGGTCATAGACGCCGACCAGTTGGCCCACGAGTTGATGGTTCCGGGCACGCCGATCTGGCAGCGCATCGTCAACGTGTTCGGGCGCGGCATCCTGGACGAGAAGGGCGAGATCGTGCGGGCCAAACTGGCCGAGATCGTGTTCAACGACCCCAAGGCCCTCCAGGCGCTGGAGGAGATCGTCCATCCTGGCGTCCTGGAAAGGGTGCAGCGCCTTATTGCCGAGGCGGAGGAGCCTGTCGTCGTCGTGGAGGCGATCAAACTGATTGAGTCGGGGCTGGTGGATCAGTGCGACACGCTGTGGGTGGTAACGTGCCGCCGCCAGCAGCAGATGCAGCGGCTCATGGAGCAGCGCTTTCTGCGCGAAGACCAGGCGCGCGCACGGATCATGGCCCAGCCGCCGCAGGCCGAGAAGATATTCCGAGCCGATGTGGTGATTGACAACAGCGGCACGCTGGAACAAACCTGGGAGCAGGTGCGCCAGCAGTGGCAGAAGGTTTCGGCGCTGGTGGGCGGCGCGACGCCGCCGCTGGTGCTGCGACGGGCCACCCGCGACGATGTCCCCGCGCTGGCGCGCTTCCTCGCCAGCATGGACTGGCGCGGCAAGCCGCCGAACGAGCAAGCCGCCTTCGCCCGCATCATGGAGCGCGCGCACTGGCTTGCGCTCCGCGATGAGCACGTGGTGGGCATGGCCAGTTGGGAGGCCATCAACCTGGTGGCCTGCATAGAGGAGATGGCCGTCGGGCCCGAACCCGACGCCGACGAGTTGATGTGCCGCCTGGCCGCAGCCGTGGAGGGCGAGGCGAGAGTCCTCCAGTGCGAGGCGGTCATCGTCGGGTTCCCCCCGAAAGCCAACGCGCTGTGGGACGAAGTCCATGCGCGATGCGGGTACAAGGTGATGGCGCGGGCCCAATTGTCCAAGGCCTGGCGCGAGGTCGCCGAGGAGATCGCCCCCAATGCCGAACAGGTCTTCGTGAAGCCCCTCTACTGATTGCGGGCGCCGGCCCCGCGAACCATGACGGCTCCCCCGAAAAGAGCGAGGGGGGCTCCTCGCGGGCAGGAGAGGTAGCCCCCCTCTAGGATGGTACTCGCAACCTACCACCAGGTAAGGAAAGCAGCGCGTCCTCCTGCCTTCGCTTGCCCGTAGGTCGCGGTTACCTCAACGAACACGATGTAGCCAGGTGGGGGATTGGCCAGTTGGAAGGTAAGGTAGGAGCGTCCGTCCGTATCGGTAACCGGCATTGCGAGTACGCGATCCTCACGCGGATAGCGAACGGTGCAGAGCACCGTCGCGCCGGCGATGGGTTCTCCGTCTTGGTCGGCCACATAGACCGAAACCGTCTGGCTGCCTTTGGTGCCGACGATGGCGCTGCGCAGCGACACGTACACCGTCATCTGGGTAACGGGGCGGCGGAAGGGGGGCCACGCGGCGGCAGTCGGTTGCGGCGTCGGCCCCTGGCTGGACACCGTCGCGGGCGGCACGCGGCTGAGCAGGGCGGGGTTCAGCTGCGCATGCTGGAAGTACATCTCTCCCAGGTTGGCCAGTTGCACCCGTTCGTCATTCGGCCTTTCGGGATGCCATTCCATTTTGGCCTTCTGGAAGTACTGCACGATGACGCCGTTTTCCACCATGAGTTCGGTGATGGGGTAGCCGAACACCTCCAGGCCGCCGTTGAAGTCAAAGAACGTCTTGAAGGCATAGCCCAGCGTGTGGCCCGTCTGTGGGTAGTATCGGCGATTCGGGTCGCTTGACGGTGGGATGTCGCCGACGGGGATGGGAGGGTCTCGCTGGCCCAAGTACTCGCCCAGGGGCGCCAAGCGGATGCGCGCCGACCCGAAGACGCCAGGCACCAAATCCATGCGCGCCTTCTGGAAGTACTGGGTGCGGCAGCCCGCGTCGTATCGGTCGTAGAAGTCCTCGGTGATCGGATAGCCGAAGATGCGCTCGCCGCCATAGGCGCGGAAATAGGCCAGAAACTCGTCCCGCACGAAATGGCCCGTCTGCGGGAAGTACTGGGGCGGCGGATATTGAGTTTGGGCTGGCGCAGGCGCAGCAAAACACAAGCACGCCAGCACCACACCGCTGATGAGGATTCGCGCTATCCTCACAACGTGTGCACCACCCTTCCCTGGTTGCTGGGTAGATTGGCCTATCAGACGATACTATTATACACGATATTCTGTAAAGCCGCAAGGGGTTTTTGAACTTTAAACTTGCAATTTTGGAAAAAAGTTCGCTTCTTGCGCGATGTACGGGCCAGGGATGGCTCACCTCGTCCCCTGGCCATGCGCTTCGCCTTCTCGGGCCGCGTGCGGGGAGCAGGGGGTGGGGCGGGCGCGTGGCGTCGTTGGGCTTGTCGCCCCGCCCGACTCCCCTTCTCGCCCCGCGTGCGGGGAGAGAAGGGGATGGGGGATGTGAAGGGTCAGCCGCCCGCTAGTAGGCGCGGGCGAAGATGGCCTGTTCTCGCGCTTCCGCGCCGCACACGACGCATTTGCCCGTGCCTCCGGGCTGGTCAAACGGGATGCAGCGCGTGGTGGCCTTGGTCTCGTCTTTGATCTTGGCCTCGCATTCGGCGGAGCCGCACCACCAGGCGCGGGCAAACCCGTCGGCGACGGTCTCCACCAGTTCGCCCCACGTGCGGACGTCGTGGGTGTTGGCGTCGCGGAACTCGGTGGCGCGGCGCAGCAGGTTGCTCTGGATGTCCTTGAGCAGGCCGGGCACGCGCGCGGCCAGGTCGGCGATGGGCACGGGGAACTTCTCGCCCGTGTCGCGGCGGGCCAGGGTTGCCTGGTTGGCGGCCAGGTCGCGCGGGCCGATCTCCACCCGCAGCGGCACTCCGCGCATCTCCCAGTCGTTGAACTTGAAGCCCGGCGACACATCGTCGCGGTCGTCCAGGCGGGTGCGCACGCCCGCGGCGGCCAGTCGGGCGCGCAAATCGGCGGCAGCCGCGGTGATGGCCTCCTTCTCCGCGTCCTTACGCCAGATGGGCACGATGACCGCCTGAATTGGCGCGAGCACCGGCGGCAGGATCAGCCCCTGGTCGTCGCCGTGCACCATGACGATGGCGCCGATCATGCGCGTGCTGACGCCCCAGGACGTCTGCCACACGTACTGGAGTTCGTTGTTCCTGTCCAGGAATTGGGTTCCGAAGGCGCGGGCGAAGTTCTGGCCCAGGAAGTGCGACGTGCCCGACTGCAGGGCGCGCTTGTCGCCCATCATGGCCTCTATGGTGTAACTGCGCACGGCGCCGGCAAACCGTTCGGTGTCGCTCTTGCGGCCCGGGATGACGGGGATGGCCGCGTCGTTCACGGCGAAGTCGGTGTACACGTCCAGCATCCGCCTGGCTTCGGCCTCGGCTTCCTCGGCGGTGGCGTGGGCTGTGTGCCCTTCCTGCCACAGGAATTCGGTGGTGCGCAGGAACAGGCGGGTGCGCATCTCCCAGCGCACCACGTTGCACCACTGGTTGAGCAGCAGCGGCAGGTCGCGGTAGGAGCGAATCCACTTGGCCATCATGGTGTTGATGATGGTCTCGGACGTGGGGCGGACGATGAGCGGCTCCTCCAGTTTCTCGCCCCCGCCGTGGGTTACGACGGCCAGTTCTGGCGCGAACCCCTCCACGTGCTCCGCTTCCTTGCGGATGAAACTCTCGGGGATGAACAGCGGGAAGTAGGCGTTCTGGTGGCCGGTCTCCTTGAAGCGCCGGTCAAGCCCCGCCTGCACGTTCTCCCACAGGGCGTAGCCGTAGGGGCGGATGACCATGCATCCCTTGACGGGGGCGTAGTCGGCCAGTTCGGCCATCTGCACCACGTCGGTGTACCAGCGCGAGTAGTCTTCGCTTCTGGGCGTAACTTTTTCTGCCATCTTTCTCCTCCAAGTGTATCGCCTGTAGCGCTGACGGCTTCTTCTCAACGAAAACGCCCCGCCCTACAAGGACGAGGCGCTGCACCCCGTGGTACCACCTTGCTGGCCGAGGTGATCGGCCGCTCAGCCGGTCGCTCGGTGCGGCGATCGCGAGTGGCGGTTGCCGGGCCGATACTGCGACCGATCCGCGATAACGGGCGGACCCCGAAGCGGCTTATCGGGCGGGCCTTTTCGCCGCTGGCTCCCGGGCGGGTTCGGCGGTGCGAGGGCGCCGGCTTCCACCGTTCCGGCTCGCTGGGGCCTTTGCGGGCCGCCTACTATTCCCGTTCGTCGCCTTGCGTATTGCGCTGCTGGGCAAAGCATAGCATAGAACGCGGCGCGTGTCAAAAGCGGACGGGGTTGCCGCGTCCCGCATTCTGTTGGCGGCCAAGGTGGATACCTGCCCCGGCCGACCGGCGGCTATGGAAAGCCGCCCTACGTGTGTCAAGACCCCAAGGGTCTCGCAGACCCTTGGGGTCTATTCTCCATTCGTGTGGATTCGTGTTATTCGTGGATGGCGGTCTATAACCGCGAATCACGCCAATCCACGCGAATGGGGAACGGAGCGTAGCGCTTTGCCAAGGTGCGACGCACTTCCGAAGTGCGTCGCACCTTGGATACCCGCCCCGGCCGACCGGCGGCTATGGAAGGCCGCCCTACGTGTGTCAAGACCCCAAGGGTCTCGCAGACCCTTGGGGTCTGGATTCGCGGTTCCCACTCCGTGGAGAACACATTTGTATGCCAAAGGGGTTGACGGAAAATGAGACTAGGGTTATAATCAACATACAATTGGAGTCATCTTTGCAATTCGTCCATTTGCAAAAGCAGACAAGGTGAGAGAAGATGGCCCTCAAGGGGAATCTGAAGGACTTTGGCGTCGCCCAACTGCTGAACCTGATTCACATCGCCCGCAAGACTGGCGCCCTCTCCGTCCGCAGCAATGGCCTTTCGGCCACGCTGTACTTCCGCGAGGGTAAGTTACTCGGCGCGTACCAGGACAGCAAGGATGAAAGCCTCTTGACCCTGCTGCAGCGCGCCGGCAAGGTGAGCGCCCAGCAGGCGGAAAGCATCCTCTCCCGCGCCGAGACCCGCACCGACAAGGAGATCGGGCTGCTCCTGCTCCACAACAACTACGTAACCCAGAAGGACATCCTCCAGGTGGTTCGCGCGGCGTCCCTGGAGACCGTGTACGCCATCTTCGCGCTCACCGACGGGACGTTCCAGTTTGACCCCAACCGCATGCTCCCCCAGGAAAAGATCGGCGTTCCCATTGACCTGGACAACGTCATCATGGAAGGGACGCGGCGGATGAAAGAGTGGGAGCAGTTGCAGGCCGAGTTGCCAGACCTGGACGTGGCCCTGAAGTTCACGGATCGGCCGGGGACCTCCCTCAAGAACATCAGCCTGAGCGTGGAAGAGTGGCGGGTCATCTCCTTCATCAGCCCCCGCAACACCATCCGCCAGATCGCGCAGTACATCGGGCTGAGCGAGTTTCAGATTCGGAAGATCGTGTACGGCCTGCTGACGGCGGGGCTGGTGGAACTGGTGCGGCCCGAGGGAGCCGCGCCCGGCCTGCCGGGCATCCCGCCGTCGCCCGCGGTCAAGCGGGGGGTGATCTTGCGCCTGATTGACAAAATTCGCCGCATCAGCTGACTCGGAGGAACTGCGGAATGCAAGCGGTCAAAATGGTTATCACAGGCCCATTCAACGCGGGCAAGACGGAGTTCATCAAGACGATCAGCGAGATTGACGTCGTCTCCACCGAGCGGCGAATTTCCGACGAGACACGCGCCACGAAGGAAGAGACCACCGTCGCCATGGATTTCGGGCGCATCACCATTGACGAGGATTTGGTGCTCTTCCTGTTCGGCACGCCCGGGCAGAAGCGGTTTGACTTCATGTGGGAGATTCTGTCCGAGGGGATGCTGGGGTTCATCGTGTTGGTGGATTCGGTGCGGCCCGAGACGTTCCGCGAGGCGCGCCGAATCCTGGACGTGTTCCGAACCTACGCGCCCGCGCCCTACGTGGTGGCGGCGAACAAGCAGGACCTGCCCGATGCCTGGAGCCCGCAGGATTTGCGCATCGCGCTGCGGGTGGACCCCAGCGTCAAGGTCGTGCCGTGCGTTTCTACCGACAAGGAAAGCGTCAAAAGCGTCCTGCTGGAACTCCTGTACACCATTCTGGAGAATTCCAAGGACGAGGAATAGCGAGGGGCCAACGGGTTGGGTTCCATCGTAACACGTCAAGGCATCGTGCATTATGAGACCCAGGGCAGCGGCCCGCCGGTCGTCTTGCTGCATGGGTGGCTCGGCTCCTGGGGGTATTGGCTGAACACGATGGAGGCCCTGTCGGACTCCTTCCGCACCTACGCGCTGGACTTTTGGGGGTTTGGCGAGTCGGGGAAGCCGCGCAGTGGCTACGAAGTGGACGACTTCGTGAGCCTGGTGGACCAGTTCATGGATCGGCTGGGGATTCCTGCGGCTCCCGTGGTTGGACATTCTATGGGCGGGACCGTGGCGCTGAAGTTGGCCATGGAGCGCCCCGAACGGGTTACGAAGGTGGCCGTGGTCGGGTCGCCCGTCAACGGCCGCTCGTTGAGCCTGCCGCTGCGGCTGGCGGGGCGCAAGCCGGTGGCGTACCTGGTGTGGCATGTGCCGGCGCTGTTGCGGTGGGGGCTTCGCACGTTCTCGCCGCGGCTGGCGCACGACTGGCGCAAGTGGTACGACATGATCATGAACGACCTGTCGCGCACTACGTTGGAGGCGTTCCTGACGAGCATCCGCTCGCTGCGCCAAACGGATTTGACGCCCCGACTCGGCGAGGTTCAGGTGCCGGTGCTGGGGTTCTACGGGCAGCGGGACCTCATCGTGGACCCGCGACAGGGGGGCGTGCTGCTTCGCGGCGCTCCGCGGGCCGACCTGGCGGTGCTGGAGCACTGCGGGCACTTTCCGATGCTGGACGATCCGGACCTGTTCAACAGTCGGTTGAGGCAGTTTCTGGCGTCGCATTGACCGGCGCATACGGCTCTATCCGAGGTTTCATGAATTTTCTTGGAGGACTCATGGACGAGCAGAAAGACACCCACGAAGAGCAGCACAATCCGGAAGAGCAGCCCGCTCACGAGGAACCGCACGAGCACGCGCACGAAGAGCACGAGCACGCGCACGGCGAGGAGGGCGCGCCTCGCTACTACTACGGCAACAAGATGGCGCGCATCTACTTGCTGGCGCTTGAGGACGTGCTGGGCAAGAATGGCGTGAACGCGCTGCTCAACCTGGCGAAACTGAAGCACCTCATCAACAACTACCCGCCGAACAACTTTGAGCGCGAATTCCCGTTTGAGGACTTTGCGGCGCTGAATCAGGCGCTGGATGACGTGTACGGGCCGCGCGGCGGGCGAGGGCTGGGCACGCGCGGCGGCCGCGCCACGTTCAAGTACGTGCTCAAGGAGTACGGCGCGATGCTGGGCATCAGCGACCTGGCCATGCGCCTGATGCCGCTGGGCATGAAACTGCGGCTGGGCCTGGGCGTCATGGCCGAGACCTTCAACCGCTCCAGCGACCAGGTTGTGCGCCTGGAAGAGGACAACGAGCATTTCTACTACCACATCGTCCGTTGCCCGGTGTGCTGGGGCCGAAAGTCGCAGACGCCCATCTGCTACGTCGCCCTCGGTTTGCTGCAAGAAAGCCTGGCGTGGGTAACCGGCGGCAAGAACATGTCGGTTGTAGAGACAACCTGCATTGCCAAGGGCGATCCCACGTGCTGTTTCGTGATTGACAAGAAGCCGTTGGACTAGACGGGGGAGGACACGGATAGACCCAGACGCACGCGCCGGAGTCGGACGCTGATGCGGCGGCTTCGGACGGTTCTCGGCAAAACGAGTCCCAGGCCGGGCGCGGTACCCCCCAGCCCGCCGGTCGGCCAAGGGTTGTCCGCGCCTCGCCCGAATGCGCGGGGAGGAGCGCGCAAGACGGTGGGCGATCTGGAGGGTGCCAGAGGGCCATGATACGAATCGTCATTCGCGATCGCACCAAGATACCCCCCTTCAACGAGCCTGCGCGAGACCTGCGCGTGCTCAATAAGCCCCTGTGGTTGCACCAGCGCGACGTTCTGGCCCGGCATTGCCTCACGGAGGTGGAGGTGGAAAGCGGAGACCCGCTGCCGCCCATCCGCGAGGAATGCATTGTGTACCGCGACAACCTCTTCTTTGACGAGGACTTCATCCAGGAGTTCCTGCGCCTGGCCAAGGCGCGCCGCAAGCCCTGCCAGGTGGCCTTCTCCCCCGACGACAAGGCCATCGTCGTCCACGCCCTGCCTCTCCAGGACAACATCCGCCGCCAGGGCGACGTGTACGTGGCCGACCTGTGGTACTACCCGAACGGCCCCACCGACGAGCCGGCGGAGCCGGTGGTCGTGGACACCATGGCGAGGGAGATCGGCTACTACCACATCCCGACATACATGGCCTCGGAGAAGGGGGAACTGGTCTTCTGGGTGCCGCTCCGCCCGTTCCTGTCCATAGAGAACTGGGTGCATGTGTTCATGGCCAATTCGCCCTTCGGCATCTTCAGCATGGGGGCGAAGATGGAGCACGAGGTTACGCGGTTCTCCAAGGCCGCGCGGGTGCTGTTGCGCTCGCTGCTGGAGCGGCGGCAGTTCCTGTCGTCGTCGCGGATGATCCGCGTGGGGCGCAACGTGCAGATTGACCCGACGGCCATCATCCAGGGGCCGGCCATCATCGGCGACAACACCACCATCGGGCCGGGGGCCGTGGTAACCAACTCCATCATCGGCAGCAACGTCAACGTGATGCAGGGCTGCCAGGTGATGCTCAGCGTCGTCAGCGACGGGTGCTACCTGCCGTTCCGCGCTGCCCTGTTCATGACCACGCTCATGGAGAACTCCATGGTGGCCCAGAACGCCACGCTGCAATTGTGCGTCGTCGGGCGGCACTCGTTTGTGGGGGCGAATACGGTCTTCACGGATTTCAACCTGCTGGGCAAGCCGCTGCGCACCATGCACAAGGGCCAACCGCAGCCCGTGGGCTTGCCCGTTCTGGGCGGGTGCGTCGGGCACAACTGCCGAATCGGCGCGGGCATGGTCATCTACCCCGCGCGCACCATTGAGTCGGACACGGTGCTCATCCGCGCCGAGGGCCGCGGCGTGATCTCCGACAACGTGCTGTTTGAGGAGAGCGATCACGTGCGGCTGGGGGAGGAGCGCCTGCACCCTCAGAAGTACACGAGGGATTGAGATGGAGCGTTTCGGGTTCATTCTGCACCCTTTGGACGTGCGGAAGGATGTGGGCAAGCGGTTCGCCATCCTGAGCCGATTGCCGCTGGGGTGGCTGGACTTCCTGTCGGGATACTTCCCGCCGGTGTACCTTTCGCACGTTACTGGCATTCGCTCTGCACTGGGTGTGGAGGCCGAGGGGTGGCTTGTGGCCTGCCCGCTGACGCCGCGGGCGATGACGCGGTTTCCGCTGCGGCGCGTGTATCGCCAGATCATCCGCGCGGGGCGGCTGGCCGAACGCCTGGGCGCGCGCATCGTGGGGCTGGGCGCGCTGACCTCGGCGGTGGGCGATGCCGGCAAGACGGTTGAGCGAGGGCTGAGTGTGCCCGTTACGACGGGCAACAGTTACACGGTGGCGGTTACGTGCAGCGCCGTGCGAACCATCGCCCGTTCCCTGGGCAGGCCGCTGGAGGAGTTGCACGTGGCCGTGCTCGGCGGGACGGGGTCCATCGGCAGCACGTGCGCCCGCCTGCTCGCCGGCAAGGTGGGGCATCTGCGCATCGTGGGGCGCGACGCCGGGGCCGTGAGTCGGCTGGCGGCCGAATTGGAATGGGCGGCGCCTGGCACGGTGTCGGGCGCGACGGACTTGTTGGCGCTGCGCGAGGCGGATATCGTCATCAGCGCCACGAACTCGGCGGGGCCGCTGATTCGCCCGGAGCATCTGCGCCCAGGCGCGGCGGTCTATGACCTGGCGCTGCCGCCGGATGTGTCGGCGGCGGTGCACGCGCTGGGGCTGAACGTAACCGTGTACGCGGGCGGCGATGTGATCGTGCCGGGACAGCCGGAGTTCGGGTTTGACTTCGGCCTGCCGCCCGGGCATGCGTATGCCTGCATGGCCGAGACCATCGCGCTCGCGCTGGAGGGCCGCTACGAGAGTTTCACGCTGGGGCGCGCCATCGCCCCCGAACGGGTGGCTGTGATTTGCGCCATCGCCGAGCGGCACGGCTTCCGCGCGGCTCCGCTTCGCGCCGGAGGCCGGGCCGTGGACGTGTCATCTTGCGCAGGAGTGGTATAATTAGGAACAGGCAGGTGCGCTTGTAGCCTAAGGTGTTAGGGCATTGGTTACAAGTTAAGGGTCGGGACAACTTGTCAAATTTGAAAGGATGGTGAGCGAATCGGGTCGTGCGGATTTGCGCCGACGCTTCAAAATGCCCAGTTCCTTGGCTTGGGCGGCCAGATACGCGACAACGTCGTCCGTTTCGCCGCGATGGTAGGCCTGGGTGAAGAAGTACAGGCTGCGGTAGACCATCTCCATGGAAACAGCGGCGAATGGCCGGTCCAGCATTGCGGCAATCGCATCGGTGAGATCGACGAGAATGGCGTAGAGCAGCCACGTGGCCCAGAGCTGCATCTCCACGGCATTCTGCGCGCCGCTCCAGAAGTACGCCAGGCCAAGGAGCCGTTTGACGATGGCATAGGCGTCCTCAATGCGCCAACGCTGCCAGTACAAAGCAACGACATACGGCGTCGGGAGCCGGGTGGCGTCCAGTTCGTTGGTCAGATACCGATACCAGCGACCCTGATACAGCACTTCTACCAACCGTACCAACTGGCGCTCCGCCCCGGTGCCAATCCAAACCTGTGCATCGTGCACAGCAGCCGTTCGCAACAGATGGCGTTCCAACGTGTAGGACAGATTCTCCTTGGCCCGGGTGATGAAGGTCACTTGAGTCGCGGTCAGCCGGGCAAAGGTGGCAAAGCTCGTGTACCCAAGGTCAAAGATCAACAGGGTTCCAGCCTGCAAAGTGTCCAGAATCTGTGGCCAGAAACGCTGGTCGTGCGCCGCGGGATCGGCCTCATACCAGATTTCCAGTGGCAGGCGTGAACTCAGGTCCAACAGAGCCGTCATCCGCCCAGCCAATGGAGGAGTCGCGCAGTCTTGCAGCAGTCCAACCTTGCGGAGCAGGGCATCCAACGTAGAGCCATCATGGGCCAGAACCTGCTGGTAGTGCTCACGTGCCCAGGCAATCTCAGGCGGCAGGGGCCTCTGGCGTTGGGCCCAGCGGCGGTGCAGATCAGGCAAGACCGCCATGAGCACTTGGAGGAACAACTCAGATGGCAGGCAGCGGAGGCGTTGAGAGAATGCTTGCTGACTCACTTTCAGCGGGGGCACCCAAAGGACTACTTCTTGTTGGACAATGCGCACCAGTTCGCTCACACCGCTGAACTGACGCCAAATCAACGCCAATACATAGGCGACCATCACAGGGAGCGTCAGCACGCGCTCGCGTAGCCCGAGGTGGTAGAAATGACTTACCTGGGCCAGTGTCCAAGGATGCACTATCTCGCCCAATCGTGCAGCCACCTGTTCGTCAGTAGGCATGCTGATGGCCCGTTTGGTGCGATCCCGTTGGATCGCCCGAGTGTGCCGTACCGTGCTCTTGTTGCTGGAAGTCTTCTCATCGCTCATGTAGTGAGTCTATCCAATTGCTCACTCACATGCAAGATTTGACAAGTTGTTAAAGTGCTTAACTTGTGAACAGTG
>DAOTVT010000040.1:0-58408 GCA_034436295.1 Anaerolineae bacterium
GTTATCATTTCGATAGTCGTCAACAAGCCGAATTGTAACGGCGTAATCTTGTTGATGCTGACGCACCAGATAACGACAAAAGCATAGGGAATTTGCTCGCAAAAGCGCACTAAAATATCCGATACCAACAAGTTTCGCAGGGGCGCATTGAGCAAGGTCAAGCCGTATGACTTTGATGAACCTTTCTCGACGGGAGTTCGTTTTTCATCGGCAATCATTACTTGCTGGAGGATAAGCGACACGCCAGCCAAGACAAAGGCGACGATGAAAGCGAGACGCACCCCTTGCGTTTCCCCGAAGACGCCAATCAGCGCGCCGCCAATCACTGGTCCCAACGCCATCGGAATCCGCCGAACAAGGGAGTGCAGCGACACTCCCATTGTTCGCTTGTTCCTGGGCAAAACTGTGGCTACCATATCCATCGTGGCAGGCAATGAGATAGCCGTCCACGACACAAACAGGATTGCGCCCAGGATGACGGCTTGCCAGTTGGGGATAGCAATCACCACAACATAGCCAGCCATTGCCAGCAAATTGAATAGCAACAGGGCGCGTTTGTACCCCAGTTTGTCGCTGGCATACCCGCCTGGGAAAGAGTACAGGGCGCTGAGGAGATTGTCCAACCCGTTTAGCAAGCCAACGGAAAACGCGCCGCCGCCCAAAGCCATCAGGTAGAGTGGCAGAAATCGCTCTGCCATCTTTTCCCCCAGCCCTACCAGTATCACCATTGCCAGTAGAGCCACGATATTTTTCTTCAAACCGAAAAACTCGGCTATTCGTTGGCGTTGCTTCGCGATTTGCATATCAACACGGGCCTTTAACTCTGTCGGTTAAGACGCGGTGCGCCCAACTATGTATTCTGCGGCAACTTGTTATACGGAAAAAGTTCCGTAGAACACGCCCACAGGCTCTCGTTATCCGGCACCATCGCCGCATGCGCAACGCGAGTTCTCTCGCGTACCCTGCGCGGGCGCGCCCTTGCGTGTGTAGCATACGACAACTCTGTGCGAAAGTCAAGGGGGGTTTGTGAGCGGATTCGGCCGCGCCCTGTGTTGGTGAGCAGGATGCGGCGCACTTTCGGCAGCGCGTCCCACCCACGCCCATGGCGCGGCCAACGAACGTTGGAGGCCAGACCCTACTCGGCCTTGGGGCCGAACACCACCCGAACCTCGCCCTCCTCGGCCTTGGCGCTCTCCACATCCAGCCCCGCCACCACCCGCGGCAGCACGATGTTGCGCTTCTGGTTGCCGATGTGCACCACCAGTTCGTCGCCCGAGCGGGTGAGTTTCAGCGCCTCCTTGCTCACAAACGGCAGTTTGAGCACCAGGATATAGTGGCCATCCTCCTTGCGGACCACATGCCGCGCGCCCTTGTAGAACACCGCGGCGGGGTCGCGGTCGCCGTACACCAGTTGCCCCAGTTGCCGCAGCCGCTCCAGCCCCACCACCTCGCTGTCCATCAGCGGGACCAGCAGGATGGGCAGCGGCGCGAAGGCTTCCTCCACGGCGCGGCCGTACTTCTCCTGGATGGCCTTCCAGTTGTCAAAGTAGGCGTCTCGCACCGTCGCCGGGATGATGCGGTTGGAGATGACCGCGTCCACCGGATAGCCGTACAGGCTGAGGTAGGTGTAGGTGCGCTGCGCCTCCTTGATGACCATCTTCTCCGGGTTCAG
Source organism: Anaerolineae bacterium (assembly GCA_034436295.1). Classification (GTDB taxonomy): domain Bacteria; phylum Chloroflexota; class Anaerolineae; order DTLA01; family DTLA01; genus DTLA01. The sequence continues at coordinate 1,673 of DAOTVT010000040.1, forward strand.
CACCAGGCGCACGGTGGATTTCTCGGGGTCCGACAGGAGCGCGTGCATCCGATCCAGGTCGCGAATCAGCCCCTCTATCACGTCAAACAGTTCGTCTTCGGGCAGGGGCAGGTCGGTCAGCGAGCGCAGCAACGGCCGCGACAGTTGCATGGCCCGTTTCTCAATCGGGAAGATTTTCTCCAGATACCAGCGGGCCATGTCGGGGAAGGACAGCAGTTTGAGCGTCTCGCCGGTCGGGGCCGCGTCAATGATGACCACGTCGTACAGCCCGTCGTCGTGCAACTTGACGATTTGCAGGAGCGACGCCAGTTCCTCCATGCCGGGCAGCACGCTCACCTCTTCGGCGATGAGGTCGTCCATCCCGCGCCAGGACAGGAGCGCGGCCAGGTACTCCTGCACCGTGCCCCAGTACTTCTCCATCTGGTACAGCAGGTCAATCTCCTGGCCCCACAGGTTGGGGGCCACTTCCGTCGGCTCGGGGCCGAGGGGATAGTCCAGGCTGTCGGCCAGCGAGTGGGCGGCGTCGGTGCTCACCACGATGGTGCGCAGGCCCTGCTCGGCGCAACGCAGGGCCGTGGCCGCGGCGATGGTCGTCTTCCCCACGCCGCCCTTGCCCGTGAACAGAAGGATTCGCGCCATACCCTATGCACGCTCGCTCTGAGGTTTCAACGGGGTGTTCTCCCTGGCGGCGAAATCGGCGTACTGAATCTGCGGGAACGGATTGTCCAACTCCGCCGCCTGCTCCAGGAATCGGCGGTCGGCTTCGGACAGGGGCGCTCCGCGCTCGGCGGCCGCCGCCAGGTGGTTGAACCGCGCCAGGTGCTGCTGGAAGCGCCCCGTGGCGTACTCCTTGGCCTGGCCGGTGCTGACGAGGAAGGGCCAGTCGCTGGATTCCAGGAGCACCAGTTCGCGCGCCACCTGGGCCAGAAGCGCCGCCTGTTCGCCCTGTGCCGACGGCCAGCGGGCCACAAGCCGCTCCATCCGCCTCTCCGCGGCGTGGATGAGCGGCCACATCCACTCGGTCTCGGGGTTTTTCCATGTCCAGTGGCCGCCGCCCGCCCCCCAGGAACTCTCGGGGAGCGCCACCACCTCGGTGGGCGGGTGGTCGTTGAGGTAATCGCGGGCCGTCGTCAACTCCACGTCCGGGTTGATGCTCAACTGCCTCAGGACTTCCTTGAGCCAGTCCACGCCCTCAAACCACCAGTGGCCGAAGAGTTCCGTGTCGTAGGCGGACACGATGATGCCCATCTCGTTGTGGCGCTTGTTCCATTCGCGCAGCCGCTCCACCACGATGCTCACGAAGTGATCGGCGTGAACCTGCACCTGCCGCCGCGCCGCCTCGGGGTCGTACAAATCCTTGTCGCCCAAATCCACGCCCGCGCCCGTGATGCGCCAGTACTGCGCGCCCGAGTTGGGGTCCTTGCGGTGGAACTCGCGGTACACGAAATCGCCCGGGTAGCCGTGCGCGGCGGACCACACCTGCATCCCCGTGCGTTCGTCGCGCCCGAAGACGGCGACCTCGGCGGCCTGCACGTAGTACGGGCGGAATGTCGTGCGCTGGGTGGCCTCCGGGCGGGTGTCGGGCTTGACCACCACCTTGCGCAGCGGGATGGCTCCGTAAGGCCCCACCGCGTCGCCCGCCACCTTGCCCACCAGTTTGCCGCCCTCAATGACGTGGGTGTCGGTGAAAAAGTACTTCAGGCCGAAGGCCGCCAGGAATTCCTCCTCGCCGGGCTTGTAGTAGGACGGCGCGCCTTCCTTCATGTACCCTGGGCGGTACCCGCATTCCGGCAGCCAGATGCCCTGGGGCCGCCGCCCCATGTGGCGAATGTACGTGTCCACGCCGGTCTTGATCTGGCCCCACAGGGTGGAATCCCGCTCCATGAGGGGCAGGTAGCCGTGGGTGGCCGCGCTGGTCAGCACGTCCAGATTGCCCGCGTCTTGCAGCCGCCGGAACGCCCCCAATAGGTCGCGGTGGTAGCGGGACCGGAAGGAGTCCAGGATGCCCTGGTAGAACCCCAGGTAGAAGTCGGCCAGGGCGACGCGGCGCGCGTCTTTCCCCTCCCAGAGCCGCCGGTCCGACTCTATCAGGGCAATCCGCTCCTCCACGTACAACTCAAAGTGGTTCAGCACGTCCGGGTCTGCCAGTTGCTCCATCAGAATGGGCGTGATGCCGATGGTGAGCCGCGGCTCGTACCCCGCCGCCTTGAGGTCGTACAGCGCGTTCAGCAGCGGCACGTAGGTCTCGGCAATCGCCTCGTGCACCATCTCCTCGCCGTGGGGCCAGCGCCCGGCCTTCCGCACGTAGGGAAGGTGCGTATGCAACACGAAGGTAAACGCGCCCTGTTTCATCTTGCCCTCCTTTCACACAGCGTCTTGCTGTGCAAACGTGAGATGCTTCGCCCGGTCCAACACTACACGTCAAACACCACGCGGGCCACGCAGCGCCCCGATTCGCAAGCGATGCGCAGGTCGTGGAACGTGGCCGCCTTGATGCGCCGCTTGGTGGGATGCCCCTTGTACCCTCCCACCGTCGCGCTCACCGCAAACTCCCCGACGAGCGCAAGGTCAAACGTCGTGTACACCTCGCCCAGCGTCTCCGACAGGAACAGCAACTCGTTGAGCCAGTCCACCAGGAGCGTCTCCCGATCGGCCGCCTGCACGTGAACGTCGTGCTGCGTGCGCTCCCCGCCCGCGTCGGGTAGGCCCTGCAGGGCGAAGACCGCCTCGGCAGCGTGGACGAGAAGGGTTGCGAAGTCCTCGCCCCACACTTCTATGGCCAGGTCGGCCGTGTGATCCAATTCGCGGAAGAAGCACGGGTTCGCGCTCACGGGTTCTTTCGGCTCCTCGCCTCGTCGTCCAGGATGCGGCGCGCCACCTCCACGTCCTGGCCGATCTGCCTGACCAGGTCCGCGATGTTCGGGAAGCGCTGCTCGGGCCGCAGGCGCTCCACGAACTCCACCACCAGGTCGCACCCGTAGATGTCCTGGTCAAAGTCCAGGATGAAGGTTTCCACGGTGCGCGCGCCGTTGTCAAAACTGGGCCGCACGCCGATATTCGCGACGCCCGGGTACCGCTCGGTCCCCAGGACGGCGAACACGGCGTACACCCCGTCGGCGGGGACGGCGCGTTCCTGGCGCACTTCCAGGTTGGCGGTGGGATAGCCCAGCGCTCGCCCGCGCCGCGCCCCGGGCACCACCTCGCCCGCCACCGTCGGGTATCGCCCCAATAGCCGCGTGGCCCCGCGCACGTCGCCCTGGGCCAGCAACGCCCGAATCCGCGTGCTGCTCACCACCTCCCCGTCCAGCAGGAAAGGCTCCACCGCTCGCACGGCGAATCCCAGGTCGGCGCCAAGCGCGCGCAGCGTCGCGATGTCGCCCTCGCGATTGCGCCCCAGGGCGAAATCGGGGCCGACCCACAGTTCCCGCAGGCGCAGGTGGCGCACCAGCGCGCCGGTGAACTCGGCCGCCGACATCCGCGCCATCTGCGCGTCAAACGGCAGAATCGCCAGAATATCCAGCGACAACTGCTCCATCAAGACGGCCTTCTCGCCCGGCGTGGTCAAGTAGCGTATCGGCAAATCGGGCCGCAGGACGGCGACGGGGTGCGGGTGGAACGTAACCACCATGGCCAGCCGCCCGGTCTCCTTCGCCCTGGCCACAAGATTGCGGATGAGGAACTGATGCCCCAGGTGCACGCCGTCAAATGCGCCGATGGTGGCTACCGTATCCTGCTCCAGATGCGCCTGTTCCCAGTTGTCAATCAGCAGCATCGTTCTGCGAACCTTATGTCGGGATTGAGATTGCAGAGTGCCCGGCGACTAGCGCCCGCCAAAGACCTTCACGGGAAGCCATCGGCCTGCTGCCGCATTATAGCAGACAAGGGCCACAAAATCACCCGCCAGCGTGTACGCGCGGGCCACTTGCCCATCCGCGCCGGCCCCCGCGTCCACGGGCCGACCGTGGCCCAGCGCCTCGGCCTGCTCGTCGGTCAGAATCAGCGCCGGCATGTCCAGCAGCGCCTCGTCCATGGGGATGAGGAAACGCGCCCAATCGCCGTCGGCGGCAGCCTCCTGCAGGCGGGCCAGCGGGACGGCATCCTCCACCGAGAACCGCCCCGACGCCACCCGCCGCAGCGACTTCAGGTGCGCGCCGGCTCCCACGAGTTGACCCCAGTCGTGGGCCAGCGAGCGGATATACGTGCCCGGACTGCATTCCACCTCCACGGTGGCCACCGGCGGCTCCCACCGCACCATCGCGGCGCGGAAGATGTGCACGTCGCGGACGGGCGGCTCCACCGACTCGCCTCGGCGCGCGCGGCGATACAGCGGCTCCCCCGCCTGCTTGACCGCCGAGAAGGCCGGCGCGCGCTGGCGAATGGGGCCGACAAACGTTGCCAGGGCCGCCTGTAGCGCCTCGGCCGTCAGGTGAGCGACGGGGCGTTCCTCCACCACGTCGCCGTCGGCGTCGTAGGTGGTCGTGGTTTGCCCGAAAGCCACTTCCGCCACGTAGGTCTTCCTGGAGTTCATCAGGTATTCCGCGATTCGCGTGGCCTGGCCCACGCAGACGAGCAGCACCCCCGTGGCCATGGGGTCCAGCGTCCCCGCGTGGCCCACGCGGCGGGTCCCCGCGATCTTGCGGACGGCGTTCACCACGTCGTGCGAAGTCATGCCGCGCGGCTTGTCCACGTTGAGGATGCCCGACAGGGTATCCTGGGCCGCGCCGCACGTTGGCCCGCCGCGCCCGCCGCATCCGGTCGCCTCACCCATCTGCGCGCCTGCTCCCATCCAGCAGCGCCCGCACCGCGCCCAGCACCCTGGACTCCACCTCGGCCAGCGGCCCGGCCAGCGTGCACCCCGCCGCCTGCGGATGCCCGCCGCCCCCCAACGACAGCGCGATGCCCGACACGTCCACCCCCGGCACCGAGCGAAGGCTCACCTCCACCCGTCCGTCGTCCCGCTCCCTGAAAAGCACGGCCACCCGCGCCTCCTCCACCCCGGCCAGGAACGCCACCAGGCCGCTCAACCCGTTGGCCGAGGCGTCGGACTGCGCCATGAGGGACGCGGGCAAGGATGCCCACACGATGCCATCTTCCAGCCGCGCGTGCGACAGCGCCTCGCCCCACAGTTTCGCCATGGCGAACGAGCGTTGCACCAGGATTCGGCGGGCGATGCCCGACAGGTTCGCCCCCGCGGCCACGAGTCGCTCCGCGGCCCGAAGCGCCGCCAAATCCGTGTTGGGCGTCGTGAAGCCGCGCGTGTCCATCACGATCCCGCTCAGCAGGCATGTGGCGATTTCGGGCGTGATGTCCACGCCCAGGCCGTCGGCCAGGCGCAACACCAGTTGGCACGTGGAAGCCGACCCGGGCTCCACCCAGTTCACGGTGCCGAAGTTCAGGTTCGTTACGTGGTGGTCTATGTTCAGAATGGGCACGTGGCCGAGCCGAGAGGCGTCGTAGGCTTCGCCCAGGCGGGGAATGTCGCTGGAATCCAGGCTGATGACCAGGTCAAACTCGCCCTCCGGACGCTGCACGATGTCGTCCGCGCCGGGCATGAAACGGTACTCCCGTGGCACAGGGTCGGCGCAGGCGAGCGTGGCCGGCTTGCCCAGCGCCCGCAGAATGTGCCCCATCGCCAGGAGCGCCCCGATGGCGTCGCCGTCAGGCGAGGTGTGGCACAAGACCAGGATGCGGTCTGCTGCGAGAATCATCTGTTCAGGCGTCGGCATCGTCCGCGTCTTCCTCGTGAATGCGATCCAGGAGGGCGTCTATGTGCCTGCCGTACTCCAGCGCCTCATCGTGGAAGAACTCCAGTTGCGGCACAATGCGCAACTGGAGCCTGGCCGCCAACTCGCGCCGCAGGTAGCCGCGCGCGTGTTCCAGGCCCTCGCGGGCTTGCTCCCGCTCCGCCTCCTCGCCGATGACGGCGTAGTACACGCGCGCAATGGCCAGGTCTGGCGTAACCTGCACGTCGGTAACGGTAACCCAGTGCAGCCGCGGGTCGTGGGCGCGGCGGCCCAGCAGGTCGCCCATCTCCTCTTTGATCAACTCGGCTACGCGCCGCTGTCGTCTGGATGACGTCATGTCTCACCTCTTTGGAGCGGCCAGGCGACTACACCCGCTCCTGCTTGTAGAACTCCAGCACGTCGCCCACCTGGAAGTCTTCGTACTTCTCAAGCCCGATGCCGAATTCGTATCCCGCGCTGACTTCCTTCACATCCTCGGTGAACCGCTTGAGCGAGGCGATGCGCCCGTCAAACAGGACCTGCCCGCCGCGGATTACCCGCACCGAGGAAGCCCGCGTAACCTGGCCGTCGGTCATGTAGCAGCCCGCCACCTTGCCCCGCTTGGAAATGGAGAACACGGCGCGCACCTCGGCGTGGCCCGTAACCACCTGCTGGTACGTCGGCTCCAACATGCCCGTCAGGGCCTTCTCCACATCCTCCACCAGTTGGTAGATGACGTTGTACAGGCGGATGTCCACCCCTTCCTGCTCGGCCAGGGCGCGGGCCGCCGCATCCACCGACACGTTGAACCCGATGACGATGGCCGACGAGGCCGACGCCAGCATCACGTCCGACTCGCCGATGTTCCCGATGGCGCTGTGCAGAATCCGCACCTTCAGGTCTTCGGAGCCGAGTTTCTGCAGCGAGGACTCAATCGGCTCCAGCGACCCTTGCACGTCGGCCTTGAGGATGATGTTGAGTTCCTTGGCCTTGCCCTCCTGCATGCGCGCGAAGACCTCTTCCAGGGTTACGCGTGCGGGGCGGGCGGCCGCCGCCTGCTGACGCTGCTGGGCGCGCTCGGCGGCGATGGCCTTGGCGGTGCGCTCGTCTTCCACCACCTCAAACAGGTCGCCCGCTTTGGGGACTTCGCTCAAGCCGAGGATCATCACCGGCGTGGATGGCGTGGCCTCGGAAACAGCGCGGCCCTTGTCGTCAAACATGGCGCGGACGCGCCCGGCGATCTCGCCGATGACCAGATTGTCGCCGACACGGAGCGTGCCGCGCTGCACCAGCAGGGTTGCCACCGGGCCCCGCGTCTTGTCCAGGCGGCTCTCCACCACAACCCCTGTCGCCGGTCGGAACGGGTTTGCCTTCAACTCGGCCACTTCGGCCACCAACAGGATGTTCTCCAGGAGTTCCTCTATGTTGATTCGCCTCTTCGCCGAGACGGGCACGCAAATGACGTTGCCGCCCCACTCCTCCACCAGCAGGCCCAGATCGGCCAATTGCCGCTTGACCACCTCCGGGTTGGCCTCCGGCTTGTCTATCTTGTTGAGCGCGACGATGATGGGCACCTGCGCCGCCCGCGCGTGGGCAATAGCCTCTTTGGTCTGGGGCTGCACGCCGTCATCCGCCGCCACCACCAGCACGACGATGTCGGTGGCCTGGGCGCCCCGCGCGCGCATGGCGGTGAAAGCCTCGTGGCCCGGCGTGTCCAGGAAGGTGATCTTCTTCCCCTCCAGTTCCACCTGATAGGCGCCGATGTGCTGGGTGATGCCACCGGCCTCCCCTTCCACGACGTTGGTGTTGCGGATGGCGTCCAGCAGCGAGGTCTTCCCGTGATCCACGTGCCCCATGACCGTAACGACCGGGGGCCGTGGCCGCAAATCCTCGGGGCGCTCGTCCTGGATGTCCCGCCACCTGGGCAACTGAACCGGCGCGACCTCCGGCGCTTTCTCCTCTTCGGCCTTCTGCTCGCGCGTCTCAAACCCCATCTCGGAGGCCACAATCGCCGCCGTGTCGTAGTCAATCAGTTCGTTGATGTTGGCCATGATGCCGAACCCGATCAGTTTCTTCATGACCTCAATCGGGCTGACGCCCAGGGCATGGCCCAGGTCGCGCACCGTCAGGCTGCTGGGCAGTTCAATCACGGAAGGCGCGGCCGGGGCTTCCGGTTGGCTTTTCGCCCCGGCGGGACTGCCGCCCTGCGGTCTGGAGGCCGGCGCCGCCGTAGTGCCCGCCGCGATCTTCCGAGTTGCGTTTTTGTTCTTGTCCTTCGCCATATCCACCCCCTCCTGATTCGGCCCGCGCCGCGAAACGTCTCCGTACAAGCCCTGCGGGCCGAAGTATAGAAAACCACAAGGGCCAGAGCAGGTTCTGCGGTGAACGGGTACGAAAAAACCCTGCTCAGTTCGCCCTGAATGACAAACAGGTCGGCCGCCCGCTGACCGCAGGCCGGCGCGAAGGAGCAGGGTTGACACAGGCTATTAGGGTGCGCCGATGCACGCGAGTTACATCAGAGTCTCATGACACCCCTCAACCGTACCTGCTCCCATAACCCACGAACTTCCGATTCCCAGCCGCGGGAATCAAGCCCGATTCCCGTCATGGCTCCGGCTCCTCATCACCGGAAAGGCTCCCCTCCAATTGTAGGAGATGCAACTGATCCTGCAATCTCGCCTTCACATCGTCCGGAAGGACGACGCCCAGCGCGCGGCTGATAGCGCCTTTGGCCAGCGCCTGCTGCCAGCAGCGCACCTGCTTGCACAGGTAAGCCCCGCGCCCGGGCTTCTTGCCCGTCGGGTCTATGTCCACGGTACCGTCGGGCATCCTCACGATGCGCGTGAGTTCCCGCTTGCTTCGCGTTTCCCCGCACCCCACACAGGTGCGTTGCGGAACGTGTTTGCGTCGCATGGCCTACCTGTAGGAGTTCCTACAACTCTTCTTCCCAGTCGTCGCCCCAATCGCGACGGCGGCCGGCCGGCTTGGGCTTGCGCCGCGGGACGACCTCGGTGGGTTGCGGTGTTGCCGCGCGCCCCTTCTTGAACTTCTTCTTGGCGCGCTTGCCGGCCTCTTCCTCGGACTCGCCTTCGCCCTCGTCGTCAAACGCCAGTTCGTCAACCTCAATTCGGATCGGCAGCGCCTCGCTCACGAGCGGGACTGCGGCGGCTTCCGGCTGCGCCTCGGGTTCGGGCGTCGGCGCTTCGGCCACCTCCGCCGCAGGCGCGGGCTCCGCTTCGGGGGCGGCCTCAACCGGCGCGGCCTCCTCCGCGACGGGCGCTTCCGCCACCGCAGGCGCGGCCTCGGCGGCAGGCTCGGGCTCAGCCTGCGGGGCCTCGGCCACCTCCGCGGCTACCTCGGCGGGTTCGGCGCTGACCTGCGGCTCTGCTTTGCCCAACAGGATCGCCTCGGCCTTCGCCAGGAGATCCTCGGACACGGCCTGGGCTTTCTCCTGGGCGTGGCGCTGCTCCTCTTCCCACTCCGACGCGCTCTTGATGTCAATGCGCCAGCCGGTGAGTTTGGCCGCCAAGCGCACGTTCTGGCCTTCCTTGCCGATCGCCAGCGACAATTGCTTGTCGGGCACGATGACGGTGGCCGTCTTGCCGCCCTCGGCGGTTTCGTCCAGGATGACCTCGGTGGGCTTGGCCGGGCTCAGCGCGTTGGCGATGAACGTCGCCGTGTCCGCGCTCCACGCCACCACGTCAATCTTCTCGCCGTTCAGTTCGTTGACGATGTTCTGGATGCGGTATCCACGCTGGCCCACGCAGGCCCCTACGGGGTCCAGGCGCGGCTGCTTGGACGCCACGGCCACCTTGGAGCGCGATCCGGCCTCGCGCGCGATGGCCTTGACTTCCACCGCCCCGTTGAGAATCTCGGGGACTTCCATCTCCAGCAGGCGGCGGAGCAGGTCGCGGTGCGCGCGGCTCACGATGATTTCCGGGCCGCGGGTGCCGCGTTGCACGTCCACAATGACAACCCGCAGGCGCTGGGTCGGCCTGTACCGCTCGCCGGGGATCATCTCGCCCCTGGGCATGACCCCTTCGGTCTTGCCCAGGTTCACCGTTACCAGGCCCGGCTCGGCCGTCTGCACCGAGGCGTTGATCATCTCGCCCACGCGGTCCGCGTAGGACTGGTAGAGCGTGTCGCGCTCGGCCTCGCGGATGCGCTGAAGGATCACTTGCTTGGCGGCCTGCGCTGCGATGCGGCCGAAGTCCTTGGGCGTGGTGCATTCCACCATCACCTGCGTGCCCACGGCGGCGTCGGGATTGATGCTTCGCGCGTCTTTGAGGGCGATTTGCGTGTCGGGGTCAGAGACGCTGTCCACGACGTCTTTGACCGCGAACAGTTTGACCTCGCCCGTCTGGTTGTCTATCTTCGCCACCACGTTCCCGCAGTCGTGGAAGTTCCGCTTGTAGGCGGAGACCAGCGCGTCCTCCACCGCCTCAAGGACCACGTCCTTGGGCAGGTTCCGCTCGGCGCACACCTGGTTGATGGCCTGTATGAACTCGCTCTTCATAGATACGTCCCCTACCTCCTGCGACCGCTCGGCGCGGCGCAAATGCCTCACAACAAGAAAAGTGGGGGACGCCCACTTTTCTCCAGCGCAATCGTAATAACAAACAGATTATACCACGCCGTTTCGGATTGCGCAAGTCAAACGTGTCAGCGCGTCAGTTCAAGAGTTTGTCCGCAGGGGCACAGGTGCGACGCACTTCCGGAAGTGCGTCGCACCTGAACTGTAACCGCGAATCACGCCAATACACACGAATTGGGGAACAGTAGGGGCAGGTTTCCATACCTGCCCCTGGCCTCCATTCGTGTAGATTCGTGTTATTCGTGGATAGCCCCGGCGGCGAAAGCGAACTTCGTCGGGTGTGGCGCGGATTTGTCAGGCCGCGGGAATCCTGCTATAATGGCCCCGCGACGACGTTTCAAGCACCGCGGCACGGTGCGGGTTGGCAAAGGGAACCCGTCGTTTCGCCGATACTTCTGGGCCACCCTAGCTCAATCGGCAGAGCAGGCGCTTCGTAAGCGCCCGGTTATCGGTTCAATTCCGATGGGTGGCTCCACGATCCTTAGCGAGCCCTGACCGCACGCCGGGTCAGGGCTTGTCTATAGGCACGCGCCAGCAGGAGGATCCGGTGGCCGCTCGGTCCGAACAACCCGCCGCCTCCACGCCCACCGATGACCGCGCGGGGGGATGGGAGCGCGTTTGGGAATTCCTGACCTCTCCCCGCTGTGCAGCCATCCTCATCATCCTTGTCGCGTTCGTGTTCCTCCTGGCAGGCATCTTCCCCCAGGCCCCCACCACGGGCGCAGACTCCGCCGCGCAACTCCGCTGGCTGGCCGAAGCCGCCGCCCGCTGGGGCGCGCCCGGCCCCACGCTGCGCGCCCTGGGGATGTTCCAGATCGCCGACTCGCTGCTCTGGAAGGGGACGCTGGGGCTTGGCGTGTTCGTTCTGCTCCTCCATCTCGCCCACAACCTGCGTCGCGCGCTCCAATACGCGAAGACCGACGCCAGCAGCCTCCCGCGTCGGGCGCAGGGCCAGCGGGTTGCCGATGGGAGCGCGGCGCAGGTGTTGGCGTCGGTGGACGCGGCCCTGGCGCGGGCCGGCTATCGCACCCGCACGGAGTCCACGGGCGAGGCGCTGCAACTCCACGCCGTGCGCGACGGCTGGGCGTGGGGACTCCGCGCGGGCGCTGCCTTCGGCCTTCTGCTGGTTGCGGCCGCGCTGTTGCTTTCGGGGCGCGTGTCCCGCTCGGAGGAACTCGCGCTGGGGCCGGGGGAGGCCGCAACCCTGGCGCTGCGCCCCGGATGGTCGGTGTCGCTGGGGGATGGGGCGCAGGGGGCGCTGTGGCCCGTTCTCCTCCTGGGGCCTGAAGGCGACGTGAGGGCGCGGGGGGTCATCGGCCCGCAACGTCCGCTGTGGGCGGGGGGCCTGACGCTGCACCGGACGCGGTCCTTCGCCGGCGTCGTCGTCAGCGCGACCGACGACGGGGGCGCCCCCGTGTCGCTCCAGGCGGCGGGGGAATCGTCCGCCGTGGGGACGCTCTTCCTGCGGTTTGACGAGGATCAGCCCGAACAGTACTTCGCCGCCCCCGACGTGGGCGATACCATCCGCATCGCCCTGAACCCCGACGCCGACGGGGGCGCGCCCACATTCCTGTTCCAGATTTTCCACGGCACGGACATCCAGCCCGCCCACGAAGGGACATTCTCGGACGAGGGGACGGCCGCATCCAACGGCATCACCTACCGCTTCGCGGCGGGGCAGTATCCTGCGGCAGTTGCCATCCGCGACCCTTCGCGCTATCCTTTGTGGGCGGGGGCGGTGCTCGCCGTGGTTTGCGGCCTGGCATCCGCGTGGGCCTCGGCGCGCGCCGCCGTCGTGCAGGCGACGCAGGCGGCCAATCGCGCTGCCCTTCGGTTTTGGGCGAGCGACGCCGACACCGCAGACGTGATCCGCGAGGCGCTTGGGTAGGCGGCTCTTGCGCGTGCACACGCCTCGCACGGGGAAGGTTGGATGGGACTATCGGTGAACTCCAGCACGGTGCTCCTGGGCCTGGCCTACGCCGCATCGCTGGCGGGGGTGGCGCTCTGGCTTGCGGCCTACGCGCGGCACGTGCCGCGTGCGCAGGCGGTGATCCGCGCCCTCGCGCGGGCGGCTGCGGCGCTTGCGGCGGCCCACCTGCTCGCCGAGGCGCTCCTGGAGCGCAGGGCGCTCTTCGTGGGCGAGGCCGACTTCCTGGCCGCAGGCGCGGTCGGGTTGCTGGCGCTTGCGCCGATGTCGGAGCGGGGCAGGGCGTCGCTGGTCGGCCCCCTGGCGCTGGCGTTGGCCGCCCTCACGCATGTCTGGACGGCCAGGCCCGCCGCCGCGCCCGCCGTTCCCGCCCAGCAGACGCTCCTGTACGCCGCGCAGGCGGGCCTGCACGCGCTGGGCGTGGGCGGGTGCATGGCGGCCCTGCTGGGCACGTTGGGCGCGCGCGACACGCGCCAGGGGCAGCGGCCCGCCGAGTTCGCCAGCATCGCCCTGATGGGCGTCGGCTTCGTCCTGACGGCGGCGTGGGCCTGGCTCAACTGGGGCGTCGCCTGGCGCAACGACCCGCGCCTGAACCTGATGGTGGCGGGTTGGCTCTGCGTCGTGGCGGGGAGGTTTCTTCGCCGCGACGCGTTGGAGTGGGGCCTGGCGGCGGAATGGGCGGGCGTGGGCCTGATGCTGGTGGGGGCCTTCGCTGCCGACTGGATCGCCGCCGCATGGCCTGGGTTGTCCTTCGTGGCCTGGTGAGAGTCCGAGGAGGGAATCCATGGGAGTGGTAGTTATCGGTGTGGCAGGGGGGAGCGGCTCGGGCAAGACGACCGTATCCCAGGCGATTCTGGATCGCGTGGGGCGCGAACGCATCGCGTACATCCAGCACGACTCGTACTACCGCGACCGCAGCGACCTGCCCTTTGAGGAGAGAACCCGCCTCAACTACGATCACCCCGACTCGCTGGAAAACGAACTGCTCATCCAGCACATCCTGGCCCTGCGCGAGGGTCGGGCCGTGGAAATCCCCATCTACGACTTCACGACGCACACGCGCCTGCGCGAGACGCGCACCGTGGAACCCCGCCAGGTTGTGCTGGTGGAGGGCATCCTCATCTTCGCCGACAAGGCGCTCCGCGACCTGATGGATGTCAAGATCTTCGTGGACACCGATCCCGACATCCGCTTCATCCGCCGCCTGAAGCGCGACATCTCCGAGCGGGGGCGCACCATGGAGTCGGTGTGCCAGCAGTACCTGGAGACCGTGCGCCCCATGCACCTGGAATTCGTGGAGCCCAGCAAGCGCTACGCCGATGTCATCATCCCCGAAGGCGGGTTCAATACCATCGCCATAGACATGGTGGTGGCCAGGGTGGAGAGCATGTTGAGCGGGCGCGACGGCGACCCCGCCCGCTAGGAGGGCGCCGTGCACATCTGCCTGGTGACCCGCACCACCCTGGCGCACATCGGGGGCGGCTTGGAGCGGCACGCTGCGGATTTGTGCCAGGGCCTGGTGGAGCGGGGGCATCGCGTTACCGTCATCACCACGCGCCACCCGCGGGGCGAGACCGAAACCCAGGCCCCAGGCGTCCGCACGCTGTTTCTGCCCCACAGCGCCGACCGTGCCTACGCCGTCGCGTGGTGGCGGGAGAGCGCCGCTGCGCTTGCCTGCGTGCACAGGGCCGACCCCGTGGACGTCGTCTGGAGCCAGGGCATCGGAGCCTACGGCTACCTGCGTCTGCCAGCCCGACAGCGGCCCATCCCGTGCGTCGCCATCCTCCACGGCACGCCCCTGGGCGAATGGCGCGCCATGCGACGCCAATGGGGCGACTCGCCCCGCCATGCGTATCGCCTCGTCCGCTTCGCCGCGCGCACCTTCCTCTTCGGGCGCATGTTCCGCACCACGGCGCAGCGCGCGGCCAGCGTCATCTGCGTCAGCCCACAACTGGCCGAAGACGCGATCGGCGAACTGTCCATCCCCAGCAGCAGGGTAGCGGTCGTGCCCAACGGTGTGGACGCCACGAGGTTCCGACCAGACGCCTCGGCGCGGCGGGCATTGCGCGCCCAACTGGGCCTCGCGGACGACGCGCTGGTGCTCCTGACGGCGGGACGGCTGGAGCAGGCGAAGGGGCATCATCGGGCGTTGCGCGTGGCGGCGTCGCTCGTGGAGCAGGGCCTGGCGCCCACGGTTGTCATCGCAGGCAGCGGCCCCGACGAGGCCTGGCTGCGCCAACAGGCGGCGTCGCTGGGCCTGGCCGACCGCGTTCGCTGGCTGGGCTACGTCCCGCATGAGCAGATGCCCGCCGTGTACAATGCGGCGGACATCGCGCTGATGCTTTCCATCCACACCGAGGCGTTCCCATACGCCGTCGCGGAGCCGATGGCGTGCGGCTGCCCAGTGGTCGCCAGCGCCGTCGGCGGGGTCGTTTCGCTCATCTCCCACGGCGACAATGGATTTCTGGTGCCGCTGGGCGGCGAGGGCGAGGCGGCTACCCTCGCGGCCTCGTTGGCCCGCGATCCCGCCGCGCGCGCCGCCATCGCCCAGGCCGCCCGACAAACGGTGCTCGCGCGGTTCACATTGGACAGGATGATCGCCGACACCGAGTCGGTTTTCCTCCGCCACGCCACCAGACGGGGAGCGCAACCGTGAACGGCGACCTCCCCGCACGTTTCGGCAGGGGGCTGTTCTGGAACTACGCGGGGCGCATCGGCGAGTACGCCATCCGCTTCCTGTTCGTCAGCCTCATCGCCAAGCGCCTGGGGCCAGGGGAATTCGGCGTCTATTCCTTCGCCTACAGCGTCTTCGTGGCGGGCACGTTGCTGGGGGCACTGGGCTACGAGCAGGCCCTGAACAACTTTGTGCCCGCGCTCCTGGATGACCCGGCCCGGCAGCGATTCCTGCTGCGCCGAACGCTGGCCATGCGGGCGCTCGTCATGGCCTGCCTGGTGGTGCTGGGGGCTGTGGGCGCGCCGCTTCTGTCGCGCTGGACAGGCCCCGTGGCTTCCGCCGTCGTGTGGGTGCTCCCCTACCTGTTCTGGTTCAACGTCGCCAATCTCCTGGCGTACTTCTGGGTGGGACGACTGGAAGTGCGCCTGGTGGCGCTGGTTCGCGTCGGCGTGCAGGTGGTCAACTACGCGGCGGCGTGGTACCTGTTGCAGCGCGGCTACGGGGCGCAGGCGATGCTCCTGCTCCTGGGCGCGACGGCGGCCCTGGCATCCGTCACGTACCTGGTGTACACGGCGCGCTTCCTGCGGGGGCCTGCCGCGCCCCTGCCCATGGGCCGCGTCCACCGTTTCGCCGTGAACACCGGCATCATCAACGGGCTGAACTACGTGCTGGGGCAACAGTCCGATGTGGCGCTCATCGGCCTTCTGCTGCGCGACAGCGTCCAAATCGGCTTCTACAACCTGGCGGCGACGCTCACCAACATCGCGGGGACGGCGCTCCTCATGGGCCTGGAAGGCGTGGGCCTGTCGGCGATGGCCGAGGTGGCGGCCAAGAGCATGCGCGACCTGGCCACCGCGTGGCGCGCCTTCATGAAAGTAACCATGCTCCTGTCGGTGCCCGTGCTGGCGTTCTGCGCGCTCCACGCCGCGAAACTGGTGGCGCTGTACGGCGAGACCTATCGGGAAGCCGCTCTGCTCCTGCAAGTCTATGCGCTGTTCACGGTGGCGAACCGATTCCTGGGCGGGGGAACCAGCACCGGCACGCTGTACGCTATGCGGCGCGAGGGGTGGGCCCTGGGGCTGCGAGTCGCCACGGGCGTCCTGAACGTCGCCCTGGCCATCGCGCTGATTCCCCGATGGGGCGCGGTGGGGGCGGTGGCCGCCACGGGATCCTGCGGCATCCTCACCACCGCCGCCGAGGTGTTTCTGGTCATGCGGGCGACCCACGCGGGGTACCCGCTGGGGTTCGCCCTGGCGGTGGGGGCCGGCAGCGCAGTGGCTACCCTGGCGTCGCACTTCGCCACGGGCGGCGGCCTGTGGGGACTGGCGCGGGGCGCGGGGGTGTTCCTTGCGGTTTTCGCCGCGTGCTTCGCCGCCCTGAAGCCGCTGGACGCCGAAGACCGAGACATGCTGGCCCGCCTGTCGCCATCCGTGGGGAAGTGGGCAGCGCGGTTCGTGCGCGAGCGGTAGCAGGTAGTGTGCACATTGTGGTGGAAACTTGTCAGACCGATGAGCAGCAGCATGAAACGCAAAGAGCGTAGGGCAGGTTTCCACACCTGCCCTCTGTCGTCGGCGGCTATGGAAAGCCGCCCTACGAACTTGTGTTGGCGGCCACGGTGCGACGCACTTCCGGAAGTGCGTCGCACCGTGGACACCTGCCCTCTGCCCGCGGCGGCTATGGAAAGCCGCCCTACGTGGCTTGGCATTGCGCCGCCAACCGATGGCGAGTGCAGCCGTAGGCCCCCATTTGCGCCCACGCACGGCTGTAGTACACTCGTGCCAACGCCTGTGTCGGCACGGGAGACGCACGAATGCGGATTTGCATAGACATCTCGCCAGCAGCACACCGCAAGGCAGGGCTGGGCCGCCACGCCCGCGAACTGGCCGAGCGCGCCCATCGGCTGGACGCCCTCAACGACTACGCCCTTTTCACGTACCAGCCGTCGCGGGGGCAGGTCCCGCCCAGCCTGGCCCACCTGCCCACCTACGCGGTCCCGTGGCCCGCCAAGCCCTGGCGCATGAGCGTCCTGCTGGCCCACTACGCCCGCGTCCCGCAGGACGGCCTGGTGCCGGGCGTGGACGTGTTCCACGGCACCGATCACCTCTTGCCCTATTTCCGGCGAATCCGCACGGTGTTCACGCTGCACGACCTCATCCCGCTGCTGTTCCCGGAGTTCCACCTGCCGCTGAACCGTTGGTTTCTGAACCTGATGTTCCCGCGATTCCTGCGCCGCGCCGACGCCATCGTCGCCGTGTCCGAATGCACCAAGAAGGATGCCATCCGCATCTACGGCACGCCCGAAGAGAAGATCACCGTCATCTACAACGGCGTGGACGCGCGCTTCCATCCGGTGCGCGACGCGGAGACCCTGCGCCGGGTGCGCGCGGCGTACCGCCTGCCCGAGGCGTACATCCTGTACGTGGGCACCATTGAGCCGCGCAAGAACCTGGCGCGCCTGCTGGATGCCTACCACGCCCTGCGGCAGGCCGGATATCCGCACAAACTGGCCATTGTGGGGGCGAAGGGGTGGCTGTACCAGCCGTTCTTTGACCGCATCGCCGCCCTGGGCCTGCAGGACGAGGTGATTTTCCCCGGGTACATCGCCGACGAAGACCTGCCCGCCGTGTATTCGGGCGCAGCCTTGTTCGCGTTCCCGTCGCTGTACGAGGGGTTTGGGATACCGCCGCTGGAAGCCATGGCCTGCGGCGTGCCGACGTTGGTCTCGGACACGTCGTCGCTGCCCGAAGTCGTGGGCGATGCGGCGCTCCAGGTGTCGCCCACCGACACGGGCGCGATCAAGGCGGGCATGGAGCGCATCCTGAGCGACGCGGCGCTGGCCCGCGAATTGGCGGGGCGCGGGCCGGAACGGGCGCGGATGTTCACCTGGGACAAGGCGGCCCGCCAGTTGGTGGATTTGTACCATGCGGTGGGGGCGATGCGCGAGTCGCCCTCCGACCACGAAAGGAGAGCACCATGAGTCTCATCGGCAATCTGCTGTGGATCTTCCTGGGCGGCGGCATCCTCGTGTCGCTGTGCTACCTCATCGGCGGGATCATGCTGTGCGCCACCATCGTGGGAATCCCGTTCGGCGTGCAATGCTTCAAACTGGCGTGGATGGCCCTGGCGCCGTTCGGCAAGGAGATTGACTCCAGGGGCTCGGCGAAGGGGCTGCTGCCCATCCTGCTGAATATCCTGTGGCTGGTGTTCGGCGGGCTGGAAGTGGCGGCGGTGCATCTGGTCTTCGCCCTGCTGTGCGCCATCACCATCATCGGGCTGCCCTTCGCCAGGCAGCACATGAAGTTGCTCCGCCTGTCGCTGGTGCCCTTCGGCGCGAAGATCACCTAGATTCCCCGCCGAACCCGAGGCGTTCCCGCAGCGCCGCCTAGTAGAACATCGCGTTGACGGCGTTGTACAGGGCGTGCGCCACGACCGGCCCCACGATGGAACCCGTGAGTCGGAACATGACGCCGGCCAGCAGCCCGAAGGCGAAGGGGAAGCCCACGACGCCGAACAGAGCCAGCACGTTGGGCACGAAGAGCGCGCCGGGGAGATGCCAGAGGCCGAAGAGCACCGACGCCAGGAAGGTGGCGAACCACCAGGGGTAGCGCCGCTGCAGGGTGATCTGCATGTAACTGCGAAACAGGCTTTCCTCGCCCAGGGCGATCGTCATCAACTCCACGGGGAAACTCTGGGCCAGCGCCGCAAATTGGGCATCGCCCAGGCGCAACTGGCCGGTCGCCACAAGCGGCGCGCGCATGATCGCCTGCAGCGCCAGCGCCAGGCCCGCGCCCAGCAAGACCTGCCGCAAGGCGCGCCGCCCCGTGAACCCAAAGGCGTCGCCGCCCGCCCGCTCGCCCAGCAGGATCGCCAGGGCCACAAGGGGGAACAAACTGCCGGTGGCCGCGATAGAAATCTCCCAACTCACGCGAAGCGGGACGAGGCCGGCAGCCACCAGCGCCATTGCGGCCGCCCGCGACAGCACGACGAAGGCCCAGAGCGCCAGGCCGGCCCACCACGGCGCGAGCGAGGCGGGCATGGCGTGGCTTCGGAACAGGCCAAACAGGAACGGGAGCGGCAACACGAGCGCCACGCCGTAGGCCGCGTCGGCGCTCCACGTCGCCAACGCCGCCAGCCCCGCCATCACGCCGACGTAGGCGACGGCAACCCCAGCCCAACGCAACCCTGTCGCCATGCTACTTGCCGGTGCTCCCGAACCCCTCCTTGGGGCCTAGCGGAATGTCCTCGTCCGTCTCTGCCAGTTCCACGTCCATGCGCTGCACCCACATCTGGGCGACCCGATCCCCCGGCAGGATCGTGATCGGCCCCGCGCCAGGGAGTGGCTCCAAAATCGTGCAGACCTCGCGCCCGTTGAATTCGGGGTCAATCAGGCCGACATGCGCCTCGTAGCCGTGGCGGAGCGGCGCGCTGGACCGCGCCTTGACTATGGCGCCATAGCCCGGCGGCAGTTCCAGCGCGATGCCCAACGGCACGAGCGTGGGGCCGTTCAGCACAAGCGGCGCGTCCAGGCGGGCGAACAGGTCGTAGGCTGCGCCG
This sequence comes from Anaerolineae bacterium, assembly GCA_034436295.1. Taxonomy (GTDB): domain Bacteria; phylum Chloroflexota; class Anaerolineae; order DTLA01; family DTLA01; genus DTLA01. The sequence continues at coordinate 21,145 of DAOTVT010000040.1, forward strand.
GTCTTCACGGGCCTGCGCCCGCCAGCGAGAACCTTGTACCGGATGGCCACCTCTGCCTCCTGATGTCGCACTTTGCTCCGAATTACGATTCCAACTTTTCCGACGGCGGGCTGCCGTTGGGGCGGGCTTCTGGCTCGGATTCCTGCGACAGCGACTCGCCCAGCAATTTGGACTTCTGGTAGGCCGCCCAGACGGCCTTGGACAGCACCGTGCGGATGCTGCCCTTGTCCAGTTGGTAGATGGCCTCGGCGCTCGTCCCGCCTGGCGAGGTTACCATGTTGCGGAGTTGCGCCAGGTGCAGGTTGGACTGGCGCGCGAACAGCACCGACCCCAGGACGGTCTTCGTAACCAGGGCCTCGGCGATGCGCCGCGAGAATCCCAGGTGCACCGCCGCGTCCACCAGCGCCTCCATGATGAGGAACACGTAGGTCGGGCCGGTTCCGCTCACCGCCGTCGCCATGTCCAGGTACCGCTCCTCGTCCACCTCAATCTCTTCGCCCAGGGCGGTCAGAATCCTGCGCCCCAACTCCCGCTGCTCGGGCGTAACCTGGGGCGTGGCGAACCACACCGAAATCCCCTCGCCGATCTGCGCGGGCGTGTTGGGCATCACGCGGATGATGGACGGAGCGCCCAGCGTCTGCGCGATGTAGGAGACCTTCGCGCCCGCCACGATGGACATGACGAGTTGCTCGGGCCGCACCGTGCCGCGAAGTTCGTGCAGGACCATGCGGAGCCGCTGCGGCTTGACCGACAGGACGACGACATCGGCATTGCGGGCGGCTTCGCGGTTGTCGGTCGTGGCGTGGATGCCGTACTTGGCGGTCAACTCGGCGGCGCGCTCCTTGCGGGGGCCGCTCGCCCAGATGTGGCCCGCCGCCGTAACGCCGCACCGCAAAATGCCCTGAATCATGGCCTCGGCCATGGTGCCGCTGCCGATGAAGGCCAACCGCGCTTGTTGGACTGTCTCTTCCATTGTTTGGATATCCCTTTCCGCTTTGTATGCCTAACAAAACGCCTCCCGTGAGGGAGGCATGTTCAAGACGAACGACATGGTTCCATCGCGGGCGAACGCTATCGCCGCCCTACCTCCCCGTGGTGCATGTGCCCCTGAGCGATGCCCAGGGGCCTGGGAGGGATAGGGGTGCGCTGCCCTCGTCCGATTTGCGCGAGAATGCGACGCCACATACGCCTTCTGCCTTTGGGGTGTATCTTACCGCAAAAACCCGCGATGTCAAACAAAGATACGCGGCGCCGGGCCGAGGCCACAGCGCCGCGCAAGTCGTTGTCTGACCGCGCTATTTCTTCACAAACCGCTGAATCGTCCTGAGCAGATGCTCCCGATTCACGGGCTTGCTGATCCAGGCGTCTATCGGAATGCGGATATCGTCGGGGAGTTGATTCGCGTACTGCGAACTGTCAATGCTGGAGACCATGATGACGGGTATCTGCGCCAGGGCTGGATCTGCGGACATCTTTCGGGCCACGTTGACCCCGCTCAACGGGGTTTCCATCATGATGTCCAGCAGCACCACGTCTGGCTTCTGGCGCTTCATGGCATCCAGGGCGCTATCGCCGTCCGATGCGGTGGTTACTTTGTAGCCCTGCGCTCCCAGGATGCTGCGGGTGATCTCCAGGAAGTCGGGGTCGTCGTCCACGACCAGAACCTGAAGCGCCGCTTCTTTCGCCACCTCTACCTTCTTCTGGGGGCGCAGGTAGGCGAACCAGTACACAAGGCCCACAAAACCAGACCCGCCGATGATGTTGCCGATGGTTACGGGCAACAGGTTCTTGATGAAGAAATTGGCCCAGGTGAGGTTCGCGAAATCGGCCGCCGTCTTGCCGATCGCCGTCCAGAAGGTGGCGGGGGCGAAGCCCTTGATCAGCAACCCCATCGGGATGAAGTACATGTTGGCGATGCTGTGCTCAAACCCGGCGGCGACAAAGGCGCTGATGGGGAAGATGATCGCCAGGATCTTGTCGGTGGTGGAACGCGCCGAAGAGCAGAGCCACACGGCAAGACAGACCAGGGCGTTACACATGATGCCCAGGGCAATCGCCTGGACGAAGCCCAGGCCGCACTTGCCGTTGGCGATGGCGAGCGCATTGGCCCCGACCGCGCCGTTGGCGAACGTGAACTGTTTGCTCAAGAGCATCACGACCGCGGTCAGGATGGAGCCAACGAAGTTGCCCGTGTACACGATGACCCAGTTCCGCAGGAGTTGCTTCCAGGTGATGCGGCCGCTGGCGAAGGCCATGACCAGCAGGTTGTTGCCGGTGAACAGTTCCGCCCCAGCCACGACGACGGCAATGAGGCCGAGGCAGAAGGTCAGGCCCGTGAACAGCCTGACCAGGCCGTAGCCCATGCCGGCGGCGGCAAGGCCGGTGGACGTTACCGTGGCGTAAATCGCGCCAGCGCCGATGAACGCACCGGCCAGAATGGCCAGCACGAACATCGTCCCGAAGTTGAGTTTGGCCTTAGTTACGCCGACCTCCTCCATTCGGGCGGCCATCTTTGGGGGTGGAAAGGCATCAATCTGGATTTCGTTACTCATCGCGTTGTCCTCCTCAGCAAGATTGGGTTTTCCGAACGGGATGAATCTGGCCTTGCCGTGTTTCCGGCGTTCACGGTATGGCGTCGTCTCTTGCTTTGGTGCCTGTTCTCCCTCCTCTACGATGGTATTCTGGCTGCGCTCACAGGGGATGGCCGTCCTTTCGGACGCGCACGGCGCAGACCTTGTACTCTGGAATCTTGGCCACGGGATCCAGCGCAGGGTTGGTCAGGAGGTTGGCCGCCGCCTCCGCAAAGTGGAACGTCATGAACACGATGCCAGGCTCCACCCTCTCCGTTACCTGCGCTTTCACCCGCACCTCCCCGCGCCGCGCTCAGCAAATGCGCGGCAACTGTTCGCCCGTCAGCATCTCCACGACTCTGGACACGCCAAGCACGGTCTTCAGCACAACGCGCCCCGGATGCGCCTGGCTGGCGCGCCCGATGATGCGCGCGTTCTGGCCCAACGGGTGCGCCTGCATCGCAGCCAGCGCGGCCTCCGCGGCCTCCGCCGCTACGATGGCCACCAACTTGCCTTCGTTCGCCACATACAGCGGGTCCAGGCCCAGGAGTTCGCACGCGCCCCGCACGGCCTCGTTGACCGGAACCGCGCTCTCCTCAATCTCCAGGCCGACATCGCCCGCCTGCGCCAGTTCCACCAGCGTCGTCGCCAGGCCGCCCCGCGTGGGGTCCCGCATCACCCGCACGCCTCCGCAGGCCAGGACGGTCTGCGCCAGGCCGTTTAGCGGCGCGCAGTCGCTGACCAGAGACGTGCTCAACGCCAGCCCCTCCCGCTGGGCCATGACGGCAATCCCGTGGTCGCCCACGGTCCCTGAAACCAGGACGGCGTCTCCCGGTCGGATGAGCGACGGCGCCAGGGAAACATGGTCCGCGATCAGGCCAACGCCGGCCGTGTTGATAAACACCATGTCGGCGCTGCCCTTGTCCACCACTTTCGTGTCGCCGGCCACAACCTGCACGCCCGCGTCGCGGGCCGTCTCGGCCACCGACTTCACGATGCGCTCCAGGTCGGCGAAAGGCAGGCCCTCTTCCAGGATGAACCCGATGCTCAAGTACAGCGGGCGCGCGCCCACCATGCTGAGGTCATTCACCGTGCCGCACACCGCCAGTCTGCCGATGTCGCCGCCCGGGAAAAAGATGGGCCGAATCACATACGAGTCGGTAGTGAAGGCGAGTCGGCCTGATGGCGGCGGCAGGATGGCGGCGTCGCCCAGGTCGTCCAGGAATGGATTGGACAACGCGCGCTGGAACACATCGCGGATCAGGTCGTGGGTCAGCCGTCCGCCGCTGCCATGGGCGAGCAGGATCGTCTCACGCTTCATCGGCCGCGCCTCCATACTGGTAGTAGGCCGCGCAAGCCCCCTCGGCCGAGACCATGCACGGCCCCACGGGATTCTCCGGCGTGCAAACCCTCCGGAAGAGCGGGCACGAGGGCGGAGCCAATACCCCCCGCAGGACATCGCCGCACCGGCACCCGGCCCGCTCCCGCGACGGGGGCACATCCACGGGGAACGCACCCGCCGCGTCATGCGCCGCGAACTCCGCCCGTATGCGGAGGCCGCTGGCCGGAATCACGCCTAGCCCGCGCCATTCGGCGTCGGCCACCTCAAACACGCGGCTCATCACATCCAGGGCGGCGCGATTGCCCTCCGGCAGCACGCTGCGGGAGTAGGCATTGTCCACCCGCGCCTCGCCCGCCGCGATCTGCTCCACGAGCATGGAGATGCCCCGCAGGATGTCCAGCGGCTCAAACCCCGCGATGGCGATGGGCACGCCGTACTCGCGCGGCAGGAATCCCCAGGCATCGGTGCCGATGACGGTGGTAACGTGCCCAGGCCCCAGCACCCCCGACAGGTTCACCTCGCCCGAATCCAGAATGGCGCGGGTAGCGGGGGGAGTGAGTTTGTGCAGGCCGAGGACGTAGTAGTTGCGCACGTTGCGAGTCCGCGCGTCCAGGATGGAAGCCGCCACGCCGGGGGCTGTGGTCTCAAACCCCACGCCCAGGAAGATCACGGGGCGGGACGGGTTCTGCTCCGCCAGGCGCACGGCGTCCAGCGGCGAATAGACCACGCGCACGTCGGCCCCGCGCGCTTTGGCCTGTTGCAGGCTCTCCCGACTTCCGGGCACCCGAATCATGTCGCCGAAACTCGCCAGGATGACGCCGGGCACGTCCGCCAGGGCGATGGCGCGGTCCAGGTCTGCCGCGGCGGTAACGCACACCGGACAGCCAGGCCCCGACAGCATCTCCACCGTCGGCGGCAGCGCCTGACGAATCCCAAACCGCAGGATGGCGTGGGTGTGCCCCCCGCAGAACTCCATCAGGCGCACGGGCCGCCGCGCGCGCTCGCGGATGCGCTCCAACAGCGCGCGAGCCAGCCGGGGGTCCCGAAACTCGTCCACGAACTTCATCCTGTCGCTCCTGTGCGCGCCGAATCGCCTGCCGCGAGAGCGAAATGGCCGATGGCGGCCTGGCCAAGCGACAGCCCCCCGTCGTTGGCCGGCACCTGGCGGTGCAACAGCGGCTCCAGGCCGCGCTTTCGGAGTTCCTCCACGGTCTGCGCCAGCAGCAAGCGGTTCTGGAAGCAGCCGCCGGACAGCGCCACGGTCGTGAATCCGGTGGCCTGCGAGATCAGACAACACACCTCGGCGGCCATCTGCGCCAGGGTGCGATGGAAACGCCCCCCAATCTGGGCGAGCGTCCGCCCCTCCTGGACATCTCGCACCACGCCGGCCAGCAAAGGCTTGAGGGCGACCTCGTAGGCGCAAGGGAGCGACGGCAGGGATGCGGTGTCGCCCCACGAAAGCGGTTCCGCGCGCCGGAAGAAGTAGCCGTATGCGTCGTCCTGCGCCAATTGCGAGGCCATCTCCATCTCTATGGCGGCCTGGGCCTCGTAGGTAACGCGCCCCCGCCCACCGGCCATCGCCGCCACGGCGTCAAATAGCCTGCCGCACGAGGTCGTCATGACGGTGTTCAGTCCCCGCTCCACCTGCCGCCGGACGGTGAGGATTTCGGCTTCGTCCATCTGGGCCAGGAACGGCAGCGCGGGGACTTCGCCGAACAGCGCGTACAGGTACGCATAAGCGATGCGACAGGGGTTGCGGATGCCGGCGTCGCCGCCAGGGAGCGGGAGCGGCTCCAGCCAGGCCGCACGCCAGAAGCCCCGCAGGTCGGCCACCAGCCATTCGCCGCCCCAAATGCGCCCGTCCAGGCCATAGCCGGTGCCGTCAAGGGCCACGCCGATGACCGGCTCGGTGCGGGCATTGTCCACCATGCACGCCGCGATGTGGGCGTGGTGGTGCTGCACAGTCACGAGGGGAAGGTCATCCCGCCAGGCCCGCTGGCGGGCGTAGCGGGTGGCCAGATAGTCCGGGTGCAGGTCGCACGCAATCGCCTTGGGCCGGAGGCGGAACAATCGCTCGTAGAGGGCCAGGGCGGTCTCATAGTGCTCCAGCGTCTCCAGATTCTCCATGTCGCCGACGTGCGGGCTGATGAAGGCGTGCTCGTCGCGAGTGATGCAAAATGTGTTCTTCAGTTCCGGGCCGGTGGCCAGCACCGTGCGCGCACGGAAGGGCAATCGCACGGGATAGGGCGCGTAGCCTCGCGCGCGGCGCAACGGTTGCGCTGCCGACTCCACGCCCCCCTTGCCATCGGGCACGCGCGGCACGAACCAGACGCTGTCATCGTAGCGCGCATAGATGGCGCGGTTGTGGAGCAGAAACCAATCGGCCAGGCCGCGCAAGCGAAGCCAGGCTTCCTCGTTGTCCTGGGCGATAGGCTCCTCCGACAGGTTGCCGCTCGTCATGACCAGCGGCCGCCCCGCGTCGTGCAGCAGGATGTGATGCAGCGGCGTGTAGGGGAGCATGACGCCCAGGTAACGGTTGTTGGGGGCAACTTCTTGCACCACCGACGAATCGGGCCTCCACTCCAGCAGCACGATGGGGCATTGGCGCGAGGTGAGGAGCGCTTCCTCGTCCGGCGTTACCACGCAGTGGCGGCGCACTTCCTCCATGGAGGCCATCATCACCGCCAGGGGCTTCGCGGGGCGACGTTTGCGGTCGCGCAGCGTGCGCACGGCGTCGGCGTTGGTCGCGTCGCAGGCCAGATGGAACCCGCCCAGGCCCTTGATGGCGAGAATGGCGCCCTGCTGCAACAGGCGGGCCGCGTGGGCGAGGGCCGGTGCCCCGGCGGGGTCGTCGTCGGGGGGCGTCAGCGCATCCGCGTCGTCCGCCGAAGCGGGCACAAGCCACACCCGCGGCCCGCACACGGGGCAGGCGTTGGGCTGCGCGTGGAACCTGCGGTTCAGCGGGTCGTCGTACTCGGCCTGGCAATCCGGGCACATGCGAAAAGCGGCCATCGTCGTCAGGGGACGGTCGTAGGGCACGTCGGCGATGATGGTGAAGCGCGGCCCGCAGTTCGTGCAGTTGGTGAACGGATACCGATAGCGGCGGTCGTCGGGGTCAAAAATCTCGCGGAGACATTCCGGGCACGTGGCGATGTCGGGCGAGACGAGCACGTACCCCGATTCGGCCCGGCTCTCGCGGATTTCAAACCGCTCCCAGCCGTTGGGCGGAATGTCCACCCGCTGCACGCTCTCAATGTGGGCCACGGGGGGCGCCTTGGCCACCAGGTCGCGCGCAAAGGCTTCCAGCGCTTCGGGCGAGCCTTCAGCCTCAATCACGACGCCCGACGAGGTGTTGATGACCCAGCCGCGCAGCCCCAGCCTCACCGCAAGGCCATAGACGAAAGGGCGGAACCCCACCCCTTGTACCACGCCGGTTACCTTGAACCGCGAAGCGACCACAAGCGCCATCTGCGGGCTCCTTCCGCCTACACCGCGGATGGGGCGCGGCGAGCCTGCCACTGGCCCCACAGCCACTCGGCCCACTCGCCGATGCCCTCGCCGGTGCGGCAGGAGACCTCAAAGATGGCGGCGTCGCGGTTCAGGCCCCGTATCGCCTCGCGCAGCGCGCCCAGGTTGAAATCCACATAGGGGGCCAGGTCCATCTTGTTGATGACGACGGCCTCCACCGCCGTGAAGATGCCCGGGTACTTGTAGGGCTTGTCGTGGCCCTCGGGCACGCTGGCGATCATGACGCGCAGGGCTTCGCCCAGGCGGAACTCCACCGGGCAGATGAGGTTGCCCACGTTCTCCACGATGAGCAAGTCTATCTCGTCCAGCGGAAGGGCGCGCAGGGCCTGGCGGATCATGGGCGCGTCCAGGTGGCATGCGCCGCCGGTGTTGATCTGGACGACCGGCAGCCCCTCGGAGGCCACCCTGTCGGCGTCAATGCGGGAGGCCACATCGCCCTCAATCACTCCCAGGCGCAGCCGCCCGTCCAGCGCCCGCGCCGTCTGCACGATCAGGCTGGTCTTGCCGGCGCCGGGCGCCGCCATCAGGTTCACCGCCACGATGCCATGCGCCCGCAGGGTTTCGGCGTTCTCCTGGGCGATCTGATCGTTGGCGTTCAGGATGTCCGTTACAACTTCCACCTTCCTCATGGGCTTCATTCCACCTCAATGCTTTCTATGTACGACTCGCGCCCCGACAGGACCTCGCCCCCGAGGTTCCCGCATCGGGGGCAGCGCCAGTCCACGCCGTCGGGCGCGAATTCGTGCTGGCACGCGTGGCATCGCACCCGTGCGGGCACGCGACGGATGTGCAGCGTCGCGCCCTCGGCTTCGGTCCCGCGGGACAAGAAGTCAAAGTAGAATTGGATGCTCTCGTCCACAAAACTGGTCAGGTCGCCGATGACCAGGTTGACCTGGGCGACACGCTTTGCGTCTGCCTGGCGCGCGTGTTCCAACACGACTTTGATGATCTGCTCGGTAATGGGGAGTTCGTGCATTGCGCTATCCTTCGCGTTCGGTTTGCGCCATGTCCAGAATCATGCGGGTCGCCGTCTCCGCGCGCGCCTTGCAGGCTTCCGTCAACCCCAGGCCAAAGTCAAAATCGTCGCCGCGGACGGATACCAGCGCGCTTTCTGGCGATTGGCCCCGCGCCACACGCGCCAGCGCCAGCAACATGCCGGGACTCATGTGATGCGTAACAGCCTGGAACCCGTATTCCTCCTGCACGGGAAGCACGCGGACATCGTCCGGGATGACGCCCGTATGCGCGTCCACAAAGACCACCAGTTCGTAATCGGCCAGCATGGGCGCGATCTCCGGCAGCAGTTGGTGCAGCGCGATGGCGTCCAGGGGGTGCCCGCAATCGTCCAGGCCGTCTTCGTCCGAGTCAAGCCGTCGCAGCCCCTGCTGTGCCCGCAGGGCATTGGCGACGTAGAATCCCACGCCGTCGTCGCGGCGATAGGGGTTGCCATACCCGATGACCAGAGTTCGTCTCATCCGATATTCCTGATGCGCCTCACCCGCATCTTGCGGTGTCAAAGGCTATTGTATCCCGCCAACCGAAAGCGTCAAAAGCAGACCTCCGAGGTCTGATACCCTCGGAGGTCTTGGAGTGTGCCCCCAAGTGTGTGGGCAGGTCAGTCCCGCGCCAGGCGCTGGAGCAGGCTGCCGTCCGGGCCGTACATCTCAATCACGATGGGCATGGCCCCGATGGCGTGGGTGGAGCACGACAGGCACGGGTCGTGGGCGCGAATGGCGGCCTCCACGCGGTTGAGCATGCCTTCGGTCAGTTTCTTCCCGTCCACGAAGGCCTTGGCCACCATTTCCACCGACTTGCTCATGGCCCAGTTGTTGTGGCCGGTGGCCACGATAAGGTTCACCTTCGTGAGCATGCCGTTGGCGTCGGTCTTGTAGTGGTGGAACAGGGTCCCGCGTGGGGCCTCCACGCACCCGACGCCTTCGCCCACCAACCCCGTGGAATCCGCGAGGATGTCCGTGGACAGGATGTCGGGATCCAGCAGAATCTCCTTGGCGCGCTCAATGGCGTACAGGTCCTCAATGAGGCGAGCGTAGTGGAACCACAGCGTGCCTTCCACGGGCTTGCCGCCGTTGATGGATTTCCAGACCTTGAATTCCTCGGCGGCCATCGGCGTATTGATTTTCGTGGCGGCGTTGAGCCGACCCAGCGGGCCCACGCGGTAGGTGCCGTTGGGCCATCCCATCTTGCGGTAGAAGGGGAACTTCAGGTAGGACCAGTCTTCCACGTGTTCGCCGATGTAGGTGAGATAGTCCTGCGGGTCAAACTCCTCCAGTTTTCTGCCGTCCTTGTCCACCAGTCGCACCTTGCCGTCGTACAATTGCAGGCCGCCCTCCTCGTCCACCAGGCCCATGTAGGACGACGGGAACACCGCGAACCGGTTGATGAGGTCCATGTTGGCCTCGCACCACTGCTTGGCGATGGCCAGGCCGGTCTTGATGACCTCGGTCATCTCGTCAATCTGGGCGAGGATGGCATCGCGGTTTTGCACGGAAAGGGGAGCATTGACGCCGCCGGGCACGGCGAACACGGGATGCACCCGCTTGCCGCCCAGGCGCTTGATGATGTCCTGGCCGAACCCGCGCAGGCGCACCGCCTTGAGCGCCAGTTCGGGATTGGCCTGAACGATGCCGACGACATTCCGGATGGCCGGATCTGCGTCAAAGCCGAGCAAGAGGTCCGGCCCAGCCAGTTCAAAGAAGTGCATGGAGTGGGACTGAATGACCTGGCCCATGTGCATCAGTTCGCGCAGGAGACTGGCGGTGCGCGGAGGCTTCGCTCCCGCTACAACATCGCACGCCTTGGCCGACGCCAGGTGATGGCTGACGGGGCAAATGCCGCAGATGCGCGGGGTGATCTGCGTCATCTCAAAGAAGGGCCGCCCTTCCGAAAACTTCTCAAATCCGCGCCATTCGTTCACATGGAAGAACGCCCTCTCCACCTTGCCGGCGTCGTCCAGATGGATCGTTACTTTGGCGTGGCCCTCAATTCGCGTTACAGGCTCTATCGTGATCTTTTGCATGGTTGCGCTCCTTGTCTGGGTCAAATCCTGAGACCTAGCAGGCATGATGCGTCAGTCGTACTTCAGGTTGTCGCCGGTCAAGACGGGTATCCGGCCTTCCAGCAACTCCGACAGGGCGTAGTAGATGGCGTCGGGCGATGGCGGGCACCCCGGGATATGGATATCCACCTTGACCACCTGATTGACGGCGCACACGCGAACGGGCGTTCCGAGTTCCTCGGAGCAGGGGATCTTGCCATCCACCGTGCTCTCGGTTTCCACGTAGGCGCGTTTCAGCGCCTCGTTCATGTCAAAGAAGTTGCGCATGGTTACAATCCCGCCGAACACGGCGCAGTCGCCCAGCGCAATGAGAATCTGGCACCGTTCGCGCATCTGCTTGGCGACCTCAATGTTGGTGGTGTTGGAGATGGCGCCCGTGAGAATCCCAACCGTAACGCCCTCCTTGGGCGGATGCTTGAGGTCGGTGATGGGAGTGGACGTGAGTTCAATTTTGTCCAGCAGTTGGACGAGCCGCTCATCCATGTCCAGGACCGACATGTGGCACCCGGCGCAAGCGGCCAGCCAATCGGTTGCAACCTTGACTTTCGCCATGGATTATCCTCCTTGAAGTCTACCTCTCGTGCGGGATCGGCGCCGCCAACCCCGCACGAGGTCGGCTACTACAGTCTTTCCGCCAGCCGTGCGAGCACCTCGGCTTCGGTGAGAACGTCCGCGGGCCTGGGCACAGCCGGCCTGACCACCGCTTTGCGCCCGTCCAGCGCGGTGAAGGTACCTTCCTGCTCGTACCAGAGGGGCGCCGGCAGCACCAGGTCGGCGGTCTCTGCGGCCGCGCTCTTGTAGGCCGCATGCACGACCAGGAATGCGGCTCGCCGGGCTTCCTTTACCGCATCCTCGGGCAGTTCCTTGTCGCCCAGCAGCAGGTAGAGCACCTTGGCCCCATTGGCGCGCAGGCCGTCTTTCAGCCCCAGTTCCCTGGCCCTGTAGCCGTTGACGCCCGGGAACAGCGGGATGAATCGGGCCTTGCCGGTGAGCGTCGCCAGTTTGCGCGCATCGGCCCTGTCCAGTTGGCTGCCGTAGATGACCACGGGCGCGACGCTCCCCTGGCATATCTTCACGGCCTCCGCAAGTTCGGCCATGGGGAACTTCCTATGCGCGAAGGGGAGCATTCCGTTGGCTCCGTCGGCCACCACCAGGAGGCGCGCCCCCTTGTCCAGCGCGCGCTTGATGCGGTAGCCGAGCACCCGATGATCGGCGAGCAGGTCGCCGCCGGCCACCAGGATGCAGTCGGCCGCGTCCAGGTCGGCCAGAGTTCCGCCCGCCGGCAGGTCCAGTTCCTCCAGGGTCGGCTCCAGCACGCCGACCGTGGCGTGTACCTTGCCCTGGAAGACCGTGAGGAACGCGCCTAGCGCGTCGTTCAGCGCGTTGCTGGTGGCGTAGGCGGCGGTCTTCTTGCCGTTGTTCCCTTTCGCCCGCGCGACGAGGACATCCAGCGCCTCATCCCAGGTGATGGGGACAAGAGCGTTGCCCTTGCGGAGCATGGGCGACGTGAGGCGCTCGCGCGTGTCGTAGAGCGGCTCAAAGCGGCCCGCCACGCACAGCACGCCCTGGTTGGGCGCGTCCCAGTCGCCCTCCACGCGAAGCACGCGGCCGGCGCGGGTAACGATGCTTGTGCCGCAGCCCACGCTGCAGAATGTGCACGCGCTGGCCGTGTGCTCCACATGGACCTCGCGGCCCATGTACGCGCTCTTGCGGTCAATGAGCGCGCCGGTGGGGCACACCTGCAGGCACGTCCCGCACGAGACGCAACTGGATTCGCCGAACGGCGCATCCATGTCGGCGCTGATCATGGTCTTGGCCCCGCGGAAGCGGACGCCCAGCGTGTGGTTGGCCACCAGGTCCGAGCACGCCCGAATGCAGCGCCGGCACAGAATGCAGCGGTTGTGATCCATGATGAAGTACTTGCGCGTGCCATCCACCGGCATCTTTGGGAAGGGCGTGGGGTAGGTCCAGTGGTCCAGCCCGTACCGGTACGCCATCGCCTGGAGTTCGCAATCGCCGCTCATCTCGCAGTACATGCAGTAGTGATTGCGCTCGGAGAAGAGCATCTCCAGGACGAACTTGCGCGCCTCCACCGCCTTGGGCGATTCGGTCTCCACCTCCATCCCTTCGGAGATGGGGAACGTGCACGCGGGTTGCAACGTGCGCTGCTTGGCCACCTCCACCAGGCAAAGGCGGCACGCGCCGATGTTCGCCAGAGCAGGGTGGTGGCAAAGGGTGGGGATATCAATCCCCGCCTCTTTCGCTGCGTCCAGCACAGTGATGCCCGGTCGCGCTTGAATCGGCTTTCCGTTGATTTTGATGTTGACGGTTGCCATCGGGCAAATCGCCTCCTTTCTGTGCATCGCGTGAGAATTACGCCCGCGTCTGCGCGGCAACGGCGTCCTTATCGGACTGCGTAACGGCTAGAAGGCCCATGGACTCCAGCCATTCCAGGTCGCACCGCAGGCACCGCTTGCATTCCTCGCGGGCGGTCTTTTCGTCAAACCCAAGTTCCACCTCGTCAAAGGAGCGGACCCGTTGCTCCACGGGCAGTTCGGGCATTTCGGGCCGCTTGGCCTCGGCGTAGTCGTCCATATTGAACATCTGCGGCACCTCATGGTAGGGCGTTACGTACTTGGGCCGCTCCACCTTCTGGCCCTTGAGGTACGCATCCACGGCCACGGCCACCTTGTTGCCCTGCGCCACGGCCTCTACGACCGTCGCCGGCCCCAGCGCCGCGTCGCCCGCCGCGAACACGCCCTCGCGGGTTGTCGCCAGGTCGGGCCCGGTGGTGATGGTGCCATCGCGGTTGAAACTGATGTCGCCGCAGGAGTCCAGGCACTCCACGGCCAGCGCCTGCCCGATAGCCGGAATCAGCAAGTCCACATCCAGCACGAACTCGGAGCCCTCAATCGGGACGGGCTTGCGGCGGCCGCTGGCGTCAAACTCGCCCAGTTGCTGCGCCTGCAACTCCACGCCTGTAACGTGATCGGTGCCGATGACGCGCACCGGGTTGGTCAGGAAGTGGAACTGGATGCCCTCCAGCGCCGCGGCGTGGACCTCGTCCTCCCACGCGGGCATCTCGCCTCGCGTGCGGCGGTAGATGATGTGCACCTTGCTCGCGCCCAGGCGCAGGGCCGTGCGCGCCGCGTCCACGGCAACCGCGCCGCCGCCCACGACAGCCACCCGCTTGCCCTTCACGTCCGGCTTCTTGCCCAGGGCCACATCCTTCAGGAAGTTGACGCCGTGGTACACGCCGGGCAGGTCCTCGTTGGGGATGCCCAGTTTGCGGCTCTTGTGCGTGCCGATGGCCAGCACGACGGCGCTGTAGCCCATGCCGTTCATCAGGTCGTCAAGGGTGAAGTCCTTGCCCATCTCCTGGTTCAAGCGAATCTCCACCCCCGCCCGCTTGATGTTCTCAATCTCAATGTTCAGGATGTCGCGCGGGAGGCGGTATTCGGGGATGCCGACCGCCATCATGCCGCCCGCCACGGGCAACTTCTCAAAGACGGTTACCGGATAGCCCAACTGGGCCAGGCGCAGCGCCGCCGTCAGCCCAGCGGGGCCTGCGCCGATGACGGCCACCTTCTTGTCCTTGGGGCCTTCCTTCTTCGGCGGCGTCCACGGGTGATCCTTCTCCTGGTCGGCCATGAACCGCTTGACCTGGCGCAGCGCCACCGGCTCGTCCACGTCGCCGCGGCGGCACTTCTGCTCGCAGAAGGCCGGGCACACGCGTCCGCAGATGAGCGGGAACGGGTTGCGTTCGCGGTGAATGTCCAGCGCCTCCTGGTAGCGCCCCTGCGCGGTCAGCGCCACGAAGGCGGGCACGTCCACCTCCGACGGGCAGGCGTTGATGCAGCGGGCGCGCACCAGGGCCTTGCACGTTCCGGCGGGGCATTCCTTGTCCAGGATGTGCGCGCGGAACTCGTCCTCAAAATAGCGCAGGGCGGCCATCACGGGGCCGGGCGTCAACTGGCCCAGGGCGCACAGCGCGCCGGTCTCCATCCCCTTGGCGATTTCGCGAATGGTGTCCAGGTCTTCCAGTTTGCCGTTGCCCTCGGTAATGCGCGTCAGGATTTCCAGCATCCGCTTGCCGCCGACGCGGCAGGGCACGCACTTGCCGCACGATTCCGCCTGGGCGAAGGTCAGGAAGAACTTGGAGAACTCCACCATGCAGGTGTCTTCGTCCACGACGATCATGCCGCCCGAACCCATGACGGCGCCCACTTCCTTGAGCGAGTCAAAGTCCACCTTGACGTTGAGGTGCTGGGCCGGGATGCACCCGCCAAGCGGGCCGCCGGTCTGCACGGCTTTGAACTTCTTGCCCCTGGGGATGCCGCCGCCGATGTCAAAGATGATCTCGCCCAGGGTGATGCCCATGGGCACCTCCACCAGGCCGGTGTTGTTCACCTTGCCGGTCAGGGCGAAGATGGCCGTGCCCGGGCTGCGCTTGGCGCCGATGTTGCTGAACCATTCGGCTCCGTTGACGATGATCTGCGGGATGTTGGCGTAACTCTTGACGTTGTTCAGGTTCGTCGGCTTGCCCCAGAGGCCCGACACAGCGGGGAACGGTGGCCTCGGACGCGGCTCGCCGCGGCGTCCCTCAATGGAGGCGATGAGCGCGGTCTCCTCGCCGCAGACGAAAGCGCCCGCGCCTTCCTTGATGTGCAAGTGGAAACTGAAGTCGGTGCCCATGATGTTGTCGCCGAGCAATCCGTACTCCTCGGCCTGGGCGATGGCCGTCTTCAGCCGCTTGATGGCCAGCGGGTACTCGGCGCGGCAGTAGATGTACCCCTCCTTCGCGCCCACAGCGTACCCGCAGATGATCATGCCCTCAATGACGCTGTGGGGGTCGCCCTCCAGGATGGAGCGGTCCATGAACGCGCCCGGGTCGCCCTCGTCGGCGTTGCAGACCACGTACTTGACATCGCCGGGGGCCTTGGCGGTGAACTCCCACTTGACGCCGGTCAAGAACCCCGCGCCGCCGCGCCCGCGCAGCCCAGACCGCTTGACTTCCTCAATGACCTCTTCGCGGGTCATGCTGGTGAGGGCCTTGGACAGGGCTTCGTAGCCGCCCCGCGCGATGTACTCCTCTATCTTCTCGGGGTCAATCATGCCGCAGTTGCGCAAGGCGATGCGAATCTGCTTGCTGTAGAACGGAATCTCTTTGTAGAACGGCAGGGCCTTGTGCGTTTCAGGCTCGGTGTACGTGAGCCGCTTGACCACGCGCCCCTTGACCAGTGTCTCCTCCACGATGGTGGGCACATCGCTGGCCTGCACCTGGCAGTAGAAGATGCCTTCGGGGTAGATGATCATCACGGGCCCCATGGCGCAGAATCCGCGGCAGCCGGTGTGCACCAGTCGCACCTCGTCCTGCAGGCCGCGGCGCTTGATCTCCGCCTCCATGGCCGTCATGACCTCTGCCGACCCGGAAGCCGTGCATCCGGTCCCGCCGCATACCAGCACGTTGGCCCTATAGAATGGTTCGGCCATATCGGGTTCCTCCTTGTTCTATACAGTCTACGGTGTAACGCTCATGGGTGGGTCTCAATCGTTCTCGGTCCGAAACTTCTATTGAATCCCCTTGGAGTCCAGGCGGCCCAGCGCCCATTCCTGAACGACGCGGCCGTGAACGAGGTGCTCCTCAATCAGGCGCGGCACCATGTCGGGGGTTACGTTGGCGTAGGTAACCCTGGGCTTGCCCGCCTGCTCAATGTCCACCAGGGGCTCCTTCGCGCACATGCCGATGCACCCCACCGTCTCCACGTGGGCCTCAATATCCCGCCGCTCCAGTTCCTTCAGGATGGCGTGCATGACATCGCGGGCGCCCGCCGCGATCCCACACGTGCCCATGCCGATGATGATGCGGGTGCCCGTTTCGGTGCGGACCCTGAGATCCTTCTGGGCCTCCTCGCGGATTCTCTTGAGTTCCTCCAGGCTTTTGATCTTGGGCATTCTGCCACCTCCTCGCTTTGCCAGTTATCCTTGCGTCAAACGGTTTACGACGGTTGAAACGGACCGGCGTGCAGGCTTTCTTCCCCTTCGCGCAGCGTCTGCAACAGCCACTGCCGCACGGCCGGATGAGTCAGCGGGACGTCTCCCAGTTCGCGCCGCACGTCTGCCGAGTCAAAGGAGAACTCGGCTTCGCCAACTCGGTGCGTGTAGGCCACATCAACGGGCCGCCCCGACAGGAGAATCGCCATGAGAGCAGACGGCATGTCGCCGAGCGGGGCGCGGTCTATGTGGCTATGCCGAAACGTGGCCCTGACGCGCGTCCCCCGGCCCGGCTCCGACTCAATCGTCAGGTCGCCGTCGCAGCGTTGGGCGGCCGCGGCGAACAGGGGAAGCCCCAGGCCCACGTGGCGGGTCTTCCGCGTCGTGAAGAAGGGGTCCAGCGCGCGCTGGGCCATCTCCTTGTTCATCCCGCGCCCGTTGTCGGCAACCTCAATGACCAATCGGTCTGCTCCCAAGTCCTCGTCAATGCGCACCTCAATGCGCGTTGCGCATGCCTCTACGGCGTTCTCCATCACATCCAGCACATGAAGGGAAAGTTCTCGCACGCCTACTTCAACTCACGGATCGTGCGGATCATCTCCTCGGGCGTCAGGCGGCCATGCACCTTCTCGTTGATGACCGCCACCGGCGACAATCCGCAGGAACCCAGACAATAGACCACTTCAAACGTGTACTTGTAGTCGGGCGACGTCTCGCCCGGGCGGAGGCCCAACTCACGCTGCACGGCGTCAATGATCTTGGCCGCGCCGCGCACATGGCACGCGGTCCCGTCGCACTGGCGGATGATGTACTTCCCGCGCCGCGTGAGGTAGAACTGGGCGTAGAACGTTACGACGCCATACACCTGGCTGAGCGGTGTGCGGGTGCGCTCCGCAATGTGTTTGAGCACCTCTGGCGGAAGGTAGCCGAAAATCTCCTGAGCCCGCTGCAAGATTGGAATCAGGGCCCCTTTGGCTCCGGCGAATTCGTCAATGACCTCGTCCAGCGGCGCCAAGTCCAGGGTTTCGGGTTGGCTCATGCGACTTTCCTCCTTGTTCTACGATTGGGTTGGGTGCCAGTCCACTGCCACTTTCCGGCCCTCCGCGCCCCGAAGGGCCAGGGAAAGTTCGTAAACGGTCGGCGCAGCCACTTTGAACAGGGTGCGGTTCTGAATCTCGCTCAACCTGTGCGCATCCCCGTTGACCACCAGCGGCCAGGCCCGCAATTCGGGCCACTGCGAGAAGCCCTCCTCCGGCTGAAACCTGGACGTAACCTCCAGCGCGTCGGCGCCGAGGTTCGCCGGCACCATGCCCAGGTTCGCCAGCAGGCTGAAGGATGGCCGGTCCACGTGCGCCGGTATCGCCAGCCCCCCCAGCGCGTGCACCCGCGCGACGGCCTGCTCCAGGCCGATGTCGGCCGACGCCGCCAGCAGGCGCTCCTCGGTGCGCACCCATTCGCCATCCGCGTCCACCACGTACTGCGGGCCGAAGAACTCCTCGCGGTTGGCTAGCGGCGGCAGCGCACGCCAGACCTCTGCTTGCCACTGCCCGCACTGCTCCACCGTGTCAAACAGGCACAGGAGGTGGACTTCCTCGCGGGTCTGGAGTTCCATGCCAGGGAGCACGGCCAGGCCGGTCCCATCGGCTGCGCGTATGACGGCCTCGGCGTTGGCGCAGGCGTTGTGATCGGTAACCGCGATGATCCCCAGGCCCAGGCGACACGCCCGCCTGATGATGAGCGGCGGGATCATCTCCACCTCGGCGCACGCCGAAAGCACCGTGTGAATGTGCAAGTCCGCGAGAAACGGTCGCAGCATAAGGTCTGCGGCTACGACGACGGCTCTGGCTCGCCGCGCACGCCGAGGGCAGTCAACTCGCCCACGACGGTGAACGTCGTCTTGGGCGTGAGCAGCAGGCTGACGCCTTCCCGCTGCGCGCGTGCGAGGGTCTCCTCGTCGGGCCGATTGCCTTCGGTGATGATGACCGCGGCCAGGTCCAACAGGCTCGCCACCGCGACCACGTTGGCGTGCGATTGCAGCGTAACCCAGACATAGTCCTTCTTGGCGCGGTTCATGGCGCAACTGAGCAGGTCCGACGCGTATCCGGCTACAACGCGCCGCTCCAGGTTCCCCTCGCTCCCCGCCACTTCCAGGGAGAGTTTCTGCACGATTTCCGATAGGGTGATCACGGTTTCTCCTTGCCGTCGCTTGCAGCGGGCTCGCTTCCGGAATTGCCGCTGCTGATGACAGGCGACACTTTGATGACGATTTCCAGCCGCGTGCCCACGCCCACCTGCGACTCCAACTTCATGGAGTCGGAGCACTTTTTGATATTGGCCAGGCCCATGCCAGCGCCAAATCCCAACTCGCGAATCCAGTTCGGTGCGGTGGAGAACCCGGGCTGCATGGCCTGCTCAATGTCCGGGATGCCCGGGCCGTTGTCCGTCGCGACGATGCGGATGACCTCCGGCTGGATTTCCGCGATGAGTTCGCCTCCGTTGTCGGTGTGAATGATCAGGTTCATCTCGGCTTCGTAGGCGGCAATGGCCACCCGCCTCTGGATCATGGGCGGAGCCCCCAGCCGATCCAGTGCCCGCTTGATCTTGCTGGAAGCGCTGCCGCCGCCGCTGAAGTCCCGCGCCTTGATGCGATAGCGCAGGATCAGCCCGGTACGGTCCGATACGATGTCCTCAAAGATGTGCCGCGCTCGGTAGCGGCTGATCTCCTCCGCGTGATAGTCCAGCCCGATGGCTTCCAGCAGCCCGCGGGTGATGTCGCCGCCGGTCAGGATGCCCACCAGGTCCCCGCGCTCGTTGACGACCGGCAGCCGCCCCACCTTGTACTGGGCGAATTTCTTCACCGCCTCCACCACGGACTCATTGGCCTGTACCGTGATGATGCGCGTGGCCATCCGCTCCCGCACGGGCGCGTGAATGTCGCCCTTCTCCAGCGCCTTGATGAGATCCTCAATGGAGACAATCCCGACGAGCCGCCCGCCTTCCACCACCGGCGTGCCCGATATGCGGTTGATCCTGAGGATCTCCTTGAGTTCGCTCATGGTCGTATCGGGAGACACGGTGATGACGTCCTTGGTCATCACCCGCTCTATGGGCAGTTCGTAGATAAGTTCCTGTATCCTTGTGATCTGAGGAACCTGCGACACGAGCGCTCCCGATGCGGTGCGTTACCCCTGTTTGGAATCCAGGTCGCAACTGGCCATCCCGGCCTCGTAGAGCCTGCCGCACATTTCAAACATGGTGTAGGGCGCAGCGATAAGCGGGATGCCTTTTTCTTTCGCCAGGGCTATGGTTTCGGGGCCGGGTAGTTTGCCCCGGACAAACACGATGGCAGCGATGTCGGCCATTTCGGCCGTGCGCACGACTTGGGGGTTGACGAGGCCGGTCAGGAGCAGCGCGTTGGGTTTGGCGAAGGCCAGGACATCGCTCATGAGGTCCGCGCCGGCAGCGCAAGAAATCTCCATGTCCAGGTTGACGCCTTCGGTAAGCACCTTGCCTTCCACCACTCGGATGATGTCTCTCAACTTCACGCTTTCACCCCCCGGACAGGAAGCCCCTATGAAAAAGGGCAAGGCTCACTGCGAGGTGGACCTTGCCACGCAACTAGACCCTGCTGCGATGTGAGCGACGTAGCACCGGTATTCGGAGTCCATTCTCCCCGCACGCCCCTTTGCATGCACAATTGGGAAAACCATCACGACCTTGCATATCATATCACAAAGCGCCCTGTACGTCAAGTTGGGCTTATGGACAATCCAACCTCTGCAAATACCGGCGGGCGCGTCTCGTAGAGGGGATGGGATCGGAGAACAGAGCGGGTTCCAGGCGCAAAGAGGCCGGATGGGCCACCACCCCACAAGAATCGCGATCTACCGCCCTCCAATCAGAAAGATGCCCGCAGCCACCAGCAGCGTCCCCACCCACTGGCGGGCTGCGATGCCCTCGTGGAACAGGATGGCCGCGCCCACGACCTGCACGCCGATGACGGCCAGCCCCACCGTAACCGGATAGGCTACATACAGCGGGAGAAACTTGAGCAGCCACGTGAGGGTAATGACCGTGGCCAGCCCGGCCAGGTTCCCGACTATCTGCCACGCCAGGAACCCGCGCCAGTTGGGACTGGCCGCGGAGAGTTTGAAACTGGAGTTGGCGACGATGTTGAACAGCAGGTTGCAACCGATGAGGCCCGCCACCTGCACATTGGTTTGGTTCTGTAGGGCCTGTACCTGGGCGCGTAGGAACCCGCGGAACATGTTCACCTCCCCACAGCCGGCGCGCGCTCAGAACGGCATGCCCGCGCCTGGTCCCTCCGCGAAGTCGGCGAAAGTTCGCCCCTTCAAGATTGTGTCCGGAAACGTGTAAATGCCCGTAATCTGCACGTAGCAGCGGTCGGGATACTTCTCCCAGCCGCGGGCCAGTCCAATCCTGAGGTAAACCTCCAGGTGCTGTAGCGCACGGGTCAGGTCCGAACTGATCCGCCTCGGCGAAAACCCCTTCCGCCTGCCGTACTCAAGGTAGTAGCGCCAAGTGAGATCTGTAACGGTTAGCGTCCGCTCCACGCCCGCGTCATCAAAGAATCCAAGCCGATACGTAGGCTTGCCGTCTTCGGAAACCTGGTAGGCCACCCTGGACACAACTTTGGGCCGAATCGTGCCCAAAGAACGGCACCCCTGGCCCTTGGGGATGTAGTATCCCGGGCCAGACTGCACAGCAACCCCGAACAGATCGTCAAGGGTCGCAAACAGCGTGCTTTGCAGGACATTCCTCCTCTCGTCATCGCCCACGCGCCGCAAGAATCGCACAGAATGCGGATCGTAGCGATAGTCCTCCACATGCGGCGGCTCGGGGACCGGCTGGAGCAGGTCAAACTCCACATCCGCGAAGGGGAATATCACCGGATGATCCTGCGCGTCGTAGAGCATCGTTTCCAGGATGCCCGGAGGCGGGAGCACGGGACGGATACAATTCCCGTTCTGGTCGTAGCCTGCGATGCAGACACGGCCCTCGTTCATGCGCGTTATATCGGTGATGATGAGGCTTGTCTTCACAGATGCACGACCTCCACGTCCGCCCAGCGCCTTTTCAGCCTCTCTGCGACCAGGCGGCGATGGCAGTGATGGGGCGAGGGTTCGCTGCACAGCAAGCACGACACAATCCGCTCAAACGCCGAACGGTCCAGCGTATCGGGAATGCCGCGCTCGTCCATGAGGCGCTCGAACCGCTCCACATATCGCTCCCAGTCCCCATCCTTGCGGTAGGCCTCCAGAATCTCTTTGGTCGGGGCGAGTTCTACCATGTGGACGTATTCGCAGCCATCGGCCAGTTCCCGGAGGAAATACGGCAAATCCTCTTTCTTGGCGAAACCGGCCAACTGTCCGTTGGGGTTCAGGCGGATGTCCACCACCCGCTGCACGCCATGTTCTCGGAGCAGTCCGAAGAACTCTTCGGCTCGCTTCTGGGTGAATCCGATGGTGTACAGTTTCATTGTACCCTCAGAACAGGGATTTTTGTTCCGCCTGGATCGGTTCTGGCACGTCGTCGGGGAGTTGGCGGGCGGGGAACTCGCTGCCATCGCCGCGGATGTGGATCACCTCCACCTCTGCGGGGTATTGGTCCGCGAGGTAAACGGCGATCAGATAGTGACGGTGGCACTTGGCCGGGTCCTCCTCGCTGCACATGATGCCAACGACATGTTCCTCTGCCAGTTCCAGCAGTTGCCGGATACCCTGCTGGAACTCTGCCCGCTTCATCACTTCCCGATAGTTGACTTCGTGTAGATAGTCTATCTTCTGCTCTTCTTCCCCCCTCTTGCCTTCCTGAGGGACTACGCCCCTCTTGTAGCAGGAGGGTTTGTCGGGCCGCCCGCCCAAGTACCTGCCCGCATAGGCGTACTCAATACCGTGCTCCTGGAGGCTGTGCGCCAGTTGCTCCCGGTTGAACTGGGGGCAGTGGCGGCTGTACGGGGTTGACCGCACATCTACGACAAGCGTGATGCCTCTATCCTCCAGAAGGCGGACGAACTTCTCAATGGGATGGGTGCTGTGGCCGATTGTGTAGATAGTACGCATGCGCATCTCCCTGGCCGGATGGCAGCCGTAACGCTGTAGCCGCGCGAACTCCGCCGGACCCGTTTGCCCACGCTCCGCGCAGGAAGCCGGACACCATGATTATATCACCGCTTGTCGCCCGCTCCCAAACAAACCGTCCCCCGCTTGATCACCACCCGCACCATGTTCGTCCCGAAGCGGTACGCCAGCATCCGATACGTGGGCACATCCAGGATGAGGATGTCGGCCTGCTTGCCCGCTTCCAGGCTACCGACCCGATGGCCCATGCCGATGGCGTGCGCCGCGTTGATGGTGGCGGCGACGATGGCCTCGGCGGGCGTCAGCCGCATGGCCCGGCACGCCAGGGCGATGATGAACTGCATGGACTCGCATGGGCACGTGCCCGGGTTCAGGTCTGTGGCCAGGGCCAGCGCGCCCCCCTGGGCCACGAGGGCGCGGGCGGGCGTGTACTCGCGATGCCCCAGGCCGAAGGGCGTCCCGGGCAGCGACACGGCAATGACGTCCGACTGCGCCAGCAGCCGCACCTCGTGCTCCGGCGTGGCCACCAGGTGGTCCGCCGACACCGCGCCCAGTTCCACGGCCAGGGCCGTGCCGCCCAGCGCCTTGAACTCGTCCACGTGGATTTTCAGGCCCAGGCCCAGCGCGCGGGCCTTCTCCAGAATGCGGCGGCTCTGCTCCAGCGTGAAGGCCCCGTCTTCGCAGAACACGTCGCAGAAACGGGGGCGCAGGTCAGCAGGAAGCGCCGCCACCGCCGGCAGCATCTCGTCCGCTACCAGGCGCACGAACCCCTCGGCGTCGCCCTTGTACTCGGCGGGGATGGCGTGCGCGCCCAGGAACGTGGGCACCAGTTCCACCGGCTGCGCGCGGTTCAGCGCCGCGATGGCGTGCAGCATCTTGATCTCGTCGGGGGTGGTCAGCCCGTAGCCGGTCTTGGCCTCGGCGGTCGTGGTGCCGTGCTCCAGCATTCGGCGCAGGCGGGGCATGGACTCGCGCACCAGGTCGTCCACCGATGCGGCGCGGGTGGCGCGCACGGTATTCATGATGCCGCCACCCGCCGCCATGATCTCCATGTACGAAGCGCCCCGCAACCGCATCTCAAACTCGTCGGCGCGGTGGCCCGCGTACACCAGGTGCGTGTGCGGGTCCACGAATCCGGGCATGACCACGCGCCCGCCCGCGTCCAGTGTCCGCTCGGCGCGGAAGGTGCGCCGCAGTTCGTCGGTGGGGCCGACGGACACGATGAGGCCGTCGCGGATGGCCACCGCGCCCCCGGGGATGAGGCCCAGGTCGTTCATGTCGGGCCCGCGCCGGAGGCTTCCCCCCGACGCCAGGGTGAGCAGTTCGCTTGCGTTGACGATGAGTAGGTCGGCGTCCACAGCGTCTCCTTACGGGTTGCGGAGGTTCACGGTTTGAGAATCAGGGTGTCCACCGCGGCCTTCTCCACCTGCTCGCGGGTCCACAGCATGGGATGATACTTCACGTCGCGCCAGTACAGGATCATGTCGTCATAGTGTTTGTGGTACGTATGCCCCGACTGGCCCGTGGTGTGCATGGACTGGGACCGGGTGAAATCGGCGACATCTATGACCTGGCGGTACGACGGCAGCACGGTAACGCCGTAGGGGCGCATCACGCTGAACGGCGTGTTGTTCACGACTTCGCCGGCCCCGTTCACGGGCACCGGCCCGCGGTTCAGGAGCGCCTCTATCGGCGCGATGCCCGACTTGCCCAGCGATTGGTTCTGGAAGGTGGCCGTGTGCACGTTGCCCCACTTCCAGCGCGGCATGTCCGGCCCTAGGCGCCTGGTGAGGTCGTCCACGGCGTCCTTGAGGGCGCGGAGCAAGATGTCGTCGCGCGTCTCCACCTGCCCCGTGCGCTTGTCGTCAAACCAGGGCCAGTTGGGGTCTTCCAGCCCGCGGATCATGGCCACCGTCGTCATGGACGTGGCGCCGAAGTACTGCTTGAGGATGTTGGCGCCCATCTCGTCCAGGTACGTGTCGCGTATCAGGTGGAGCAGCGCCGCCCCGAAAATGGCCGCGCCAGCGCTGTCCTTGTCAAATCGGTAGTCCCAGCCGCGCAGAATCTCCAGCGCCTGGCGCAATTCCTGGGCCTGGGGCTGCAGGTTCAGGAAGTAGGGCAGCACTTCCTTCGCCGGCAGCGCCAGCGTGTCGGCCTGGATGGCCTGCATGTCTTCCACCGACAGTTTCGGCTTAGCCTGGATCATCTCCGTGATGCGCGCGGCGCGGTAGCCGCTGCCCCATTCCAGCGACACCAGGTACGGATACTTCTCGTCCACGACGGCGTTGTTGGCCGTAACCACGAACCCCTGGCTCGGATTGAACAGGTAGGGCATCTCCTCAAACGGGACGTAGCCCAGCCATTCGTACTCTCCGGTGTGGCCCGGGACGGGCATCAGCCCGTCGCCTTTGCCGCGGATGGGCCACTTGCCGGTGGACTGGTAGCCAATGTTGCCCTGCACATCCGCGTACACGAAGTTCTGGCCGGCGATGTCCCAGTCGCGCAGAGCGTCGCGGAACTCATCCCAATTGCGCGCCAGGTCCAGTTTGATCACGGCGCGGAACAGCGTGTTCGGCTCCAGCGCCGTCCACCGCAGCGCCGTGCCCGTGGGCAGCGGCCCCATCACGTCATTGACGATGGGGCCGTGGTGCGTGATCCGCACGGTTAGGCTCACCGGCTCGCTCTGTCCGGCCACGCGGATTTCTTCCTGGATCACCTGCATGTCGCGCCACTCGCCCTTGAACTCGTACTGATTCGGGTTGTTGGGGTTGATCTTTTCCACGAACAAATCCTGCGTATCGGGCCCCAGGTTGGTAACGCCCCAGGCGATGTACGGGTTGTGGCCGATGATGACTCCTGGCGCGCCCGGGAAAGATGACCCCACCACGTCAAAATCGCCGCCGTGCAGGCCGATCTCGTACCAGATGGACGGCATCTGGATGGCCAGGTGCGGGTCGTTGGCCAGGAGCGGCATGCCGGTGGTGGTCCTGCTGCCCGCGACGACCCAGTTGTTGCTGCCCGTGCCCAGCACCTCGCGGCCCGCGAAGCGGTTGACGTCATCCAGCACCGCCAGCAGCGACGTGTCCACGTCCTGCCACGCCACGCCCGTGGGGACGATGACCGGATGATCGGGCCTGTAGGCGGGCAGCAACTGTTGCACGGCATCCGCGCCGAACTTCTTGAGCACGACCGCGCGCATAATCTCGGAATCCATGTTGCCGCCCAGGTCGTAGGCCATCACCTTCGCCCATGTGAGCGTGTGGACCGGAGACCAGGGCTCCGGCTCAAACTTCGCGCCCGTCAGCCCCAGCAGGGTGAACTCAATCCCCAGGCAGCCCTTGCGCTGCTGAATGTAGGCTGTTACCCCATCGGCGTAGGCTTGCAGGATTTCGCGCGTCTGGGAATCCATCCGCCGCAGTTCCTCCTCGGCGATGCGGGCGAACCCCATGGTGCGCAGGAACTTGTCGGACTCCAGGGCGCTCTTGCCCAGGATTTCGGCCAGCCGCCCCATGCCGATGCGCCGCCAGAACTCCATCTGCCACATGCGGTCTTGAGCGTGGACGTATCCCTGGGCGAAGAACAGGTCGTGGTTGTTCTGCGCGTAGATGTGCGGGATGCCCCACTCGTCGCGCAGGACACGCACCTCGGCCTGCAGGCCAGGGACGGTGAGCGTGCCGCTCGTCTGCGGGAAGTTGCGCCGCACAAGATACACCCCGCCCCCGCCGATGACCACCGCCAGGACCACCAGGAATACCAGGATACCCAGCAGGACTTTCTTCAGGGTTCTCATCGCACTGCCTCCCTTTGCTGAAAGTTTGCAGGCCGCGCTCCCCTCTGGCGCGGCCGCTTTCGCCGAGTTATCCGAACACCTGAGTTGCCACCTCCGGAGCGTACTGCAGGACGATCTCCTTCGTGATGGCGTTGGCCGCGCAGATGTCGCGATAGACCTCGCCGCTGCGCTTCAGCGTCCGCTCCTGGGTTTCAAAGTTCGTGTGGTAAAGCCCAAATCTGGCCGCGTATCCCTCGGCCCACTCAAAGTTGTCCAGCAGCGACCAGTGGAAGAATCCCTTGACCGGCGCGCCCTCGCGGATGGCCCGGTGCACCGCCGCCGTGTGGGTGATGAGGAAGCGCGGGCGCTGGGCGTCGGTGTTGTCGGGGATGCCCGTCTCGGTAACGATGATGGGCTTGCCGTATCGGCTCAACCGCATGAGCAGGCGGTACAGCCCGTCGGGGCAGACCTCGCCCCAGCCGTCCATGCTGTATTCGGCTCCGGGCATGGGGAAGCGCCGCGCGAAAAACATCCCCGGCTGCCGCAGGTCAAAGGCCACCATGTCGCGCCCGTAGTAGTCAATGCCGATGTAGTCCAGGCTGTTGACCGCCTCGGGCATCTTGTCCCATCGGCCGATGGGCGGGCGGAAGACGCCGTCCATTGCCGTCGACAGCGCCACGCCATTCATCAGCCAGTCCAGCACGCCCGCCACGAACCGATCCAGCGGCGAGCGCGGGTTCCAGGGGTCAAAGGGCCGCATGTAGTGCACGAAACTCACCATCGGGGGCTCGGCGATCCGCGCGTGCAGTTCCCGATAGGCCAGGGCGTGGCCGCGCATCAGGTGGCGCAGCACCCGCATCGCCGTGCGGAAACTCCGCTTGCCCGGCGGCCACTGGCCCATGATGTAACTCATGAGCGCCAGGATCACCGGCTCGTTGATGGTGGCCCAGTAGTGGGCCAGCGACCCCAGTTCGTCGGCCACTTTGGCGGCGTAGCGGCGGAACAGGTCTATGGTCTGCGGGTTCTCCCAGCCGCCTTTGGCCGCCAGCCAGCGCGGCAGGGTGAAGTGGTACAGGGTTACCAGCGGCTCCAGGTTTCGCTCCCGCAGCGCCTCCAGCACGCGGCGGTAGTGGGCGATCGCCTCAGCGCTCCACTGCCCCTCGGCCGGCTCAATGCGGCTCCATTCCAACGAGAACCGGTGCGCGTTGTTGTTCAGCGCCTTCGCCAAGTCAAAGTCCTGCTCGTACCGGTTCCACTGGTCGCAGGCAAGGCCCGATTTGGAGCCGTCATGGATGTGGCCGGGGATTTGTTCCCAATCCCACCAGTCGTTGTTGGTGTTGTTCCCCTCCACCTGGTGTGAGGCGGTGGAAGTGCCCCAGAGGAAGCCGTCGGGGAATTGCAGACGTGCATCTTTGGTCTCGCGTGTCATCGTCTCTCTCCCGTAGAGTGAACTTGGCATCGCATGGGCGGTTCGGTTTGAGTGCGCAAAGGCTGGGCGAAGTATAGCACAGCACGGGGGCGCGTCAAGCAAAAGGGCCGCTCCTCATGTGCGGGCGCGGCCCTTTTGGTGCCCCGCGGGCTCCCTGGGAAGAAGGGTTTTGGTCTGGCGCAAACAGGTAGCACGGGGGTCTTGCACCCCATTGTAGCGCCCGCAGATGAATTCGCGATGACAAAACCGGCCGCAGGAGATGACAGTTCGTCAAACAAGCCCGCCCGACGCGGAAGCATCGGGCTGGCGTGAAGACCCCAAGGCTTGGGGTCTGGACCCGTGCGGGCATGTGCGGCACAAATCGTAGGGGCGACGCGTGCGTCGCCCCTACGCGCCGCCCCGCGCGGCCGTCGGCCCTCACCCTCACCCTGGCCCTCTCCCGGCGGGAGAGGGAACGACGGGCGGCCGTGTTTTCGTGGCTTTCGCGCCTTTTCGTGTCCTTCGCGATCCAGACGCCCCCCGCCCGGTGTCCCCGCCCGGGCCCCAAACGCCGGGGCAAAACGCCGCGCCTACGGGTACAGCCGCGTGAGCATCCGCGGGAACGGGATGGTCTCGCGGATGTGCGACAGGCCGCAAATCCACGCCACGGTTCGCTCCAGCCCCAGCCCGAAGCCCGAATGCGGCACCGAGCCGTAGCGTCGGAGGTCCAGGTACCACTCGTACGCCTCGCGCTTGAGCCTGTGCTCCTGGATGCGCTGCTCCAGCAGTTCCAGGCTGGCGGTGCGCTCGCCGCCCCCGATGATTTCGCCGTACCCCTCGGGAGCGAGAAGGTCCACCGACTTGGAGAGTTCCGGTCGGTCGGATTCCACCTCCATGTAGAACGCCTTGCACTTGGCCGGGTAGTGGTGAACGAACACCGGCTTGTCAAAACTCTCGGCGATGGCGGTCTCGTGGGGCGCGCCGAAATCCTCGCCCCACTCAATGCTCACGCCTTTCTCGTTCAGCAGTTTCACGGCGTCGTCGTAGGAGATGCGCGGGAAAGGCGGCGTAACGTTCTGGAGCACCGTCGTGTCGCGCCCCAGGAGCGACAACTCGTAGGCGCGCTCGCGCAGGGTGGTCTGGACGATGTACGAGACGAACTCCTCCTCCACCTTCATGCAGTCGTCCAGGTCGGCGTAGGCCATTTCCGGCTCCACCATCCAGAACTCCATCAGGTGGCGGCGCGTCTTGGATTTCTCGGCGCGGAAGGTCGGCCCGAAACAGTACACCTTGCCAAACGCCATGATGTGGGCCTCGTTGTAGAGTTGCCCGCTCTGGGTAAGGTAGGCCGGCTCGCCGAAGTAGTCGGTGGCGAACAGGGTGGTGGTGTCCTCGCAGGAAGTGGGCGTCAGGATCGGCGTGTCCAGGTTCAGGAAGCCGTGGCTGTCCAGCCAGTCGCGGATGGCCCGCACGACGGTGGCGCGCACGCGCATGACGGCCCACTGCGACTGCGACCGGAGCCACAGGTGCCGCCGATCCATCAGGAAGTCCACGCCGTGCTCCTTGGGCGTGATGGGGTAGTCCTGGGCCAGTTGCACGATCTGGACTTCCGTTGCGTCCACCTCGTAGCCGCCAGGGGCGCGCGGCTCCTTGCGCACCTTCCCGCGCACGATGAGCGAGGACTCCTGCGTTACCCGCCTGGCCGCCTCAAAGGTTTCGGGCGAGACCGCCTTCTGGAATACGACGCATTGGATGAACCCCGTCCCGTCGCGCACCATGAGGAATTGGAGTTTCCCCTTGTCGGTGCTGCGGAAGAGCCATCCTTTGAGCGTTACTTCCTGGCCCTCGTGTTGGGCGATGTCCTGGATGTAGGTCTGGTCTTCTTGCATCGGAACCTCCCGATTCGCCATCTTGTTTCGTTCCGCGCTGATTATACCACGCGGCGCCTGATCTGTCATACCCGCGCGTCGTTTCCCGCGACGGGGCAACCTATGCTACAATGGCGCTGGAGGCGTGGGATGAAGTCGGCCCTCTTGCACCGACAAGCCAGGTTGCGCACAGGACTGTTGTGGGCGGCGCTCGCGGTCGCGGCGGCGCTGATTCTCGGCGCGTGCCAGGCCGAGGTGGGCACGGCCACGCCCGAGACGGCCCTGCGCACCCCGCGCACCCCGTTGCCCCAGGCAAGCCCCACGCCGGCGCCGGTTGGCCCCATCCTCGCGGGGTTCATCCCGCTGCGCCAGGGCATCGGCGCCAACCCCACGGACATGGCGCTGGACGCCAAGCACCACCGCCTCTACGTGCTGTGCGCCGAGGAGGTGGACATCGTGGACACGCGCACGCTGCGGGTAACCCGCGTCCTCACGCCGCGCGACACCCGCATCCTGGGCCTGGATTCCGACGCGCAACAGGTGCTGCTGGGGGGCGCCGGCGGAAGCGGGCCTGCCGCCCTGTACGTCCTGGACGGCGAGCGGGGGGTCATCGCCCGCACCGTGTCCCTCTCTGCCCCGCCATGGAGGACCGTTTTCCTGCCGGCGTACAACCTGGCCGTGGCCGCGTTGGCGTCCGGCGAGGTCGCCGCCGTCAACGTGGACACGGCGCTGATGGTGGTCGTGCGTGCGGGGGGTTCGCGGCCGCTCATGGAGGCCGATGCCGACGCCGGCAAGGTGTACCTTTCGGGGGCGAAAGGCCCGCAGGGGCAGGAGATCGCCAACGCTCTGTCGGTGCTGGACGCCCGCACGGGCCGGGTGGACGTTGTGCCGCTGCAGGCCGCGCCTACCGCCTTCGCGGTGGATGGGCGCACCCACCGCCTGTTCATCCTGCACCAGTACCAGGCGGCAATGACGGTCTATGCCCCCGACTCTGGCATCCTGGGCGTGTACGACCTGGGCGGCGAGCCGGTGGAGATGGCGCTGGACGCCAGCACGAGCGCCCTGTACATCAGCGATTGGCGTCAGGGGCGGTTGCTCATGGCCGACACGCGCCGGCCGGCAAGCCCCACGGCGCTGGACATCTTCCCGTCCGCGCATTTTCTCCAGGCGCAGGCTTCAGCCCGCCGCCTCATCGTGGCACAGGCCGGGGGCACCCAGGCCGCGCTGGTGGACCGGGGGCGGGTAGTGCTGCTTGACCTTCCGGGCGCGCCGGGCGCCGCCGTGATCCACCCCGCCACGGGCGTCTCCTACGTCGCGATCCCCGGCGCCAACCTGGTGCTGGCGCTGGCTCCCGACGGAGCCGAGTTCTTGCGGTGGACTGTGCCGTCGCGGCCTGAAGCGATGGCCCTGGATTCGGGGCAGGACCGCCTGTTCGTATCCCTGCCGGGTTCGGGCGCTGTGGCCGTGATAGATTTGACGGCGCGCACCCAGGACCTGATTCCGCATGCGCTGGTGCCGTCGGCGGCCGTCGTGCACCCCGCCGACGGTCAGGTGTACCTTGCCGACCCCGTCGGGGCGACGGTGTACGTTTTCTCCCTGCAGCGAGAGCAGGCGGTCCGCGCCATCGCTGTCGGCCCTCGGCCCTCGGCCCTGGCGGTGGACCGCGCCACCGGCGAGGTGTGGGCTTCCTGCGCCGACGGTGTCTATGTGGCCGCCGCGGGGAGCCGAACCGCAAGCCGCGTGGTGGAGTGGGCCGGCGCGCCGATGCTGGGGGTGGACAGCGCGCTCAATCAGGTTTACGTGGGGTTACCGGGGCCGCAGTCCTCGGTGCAGGTCCTGGAGGGCGCCGGCCACCGCCTGCTGAAAGTCGTGAGCGGCGGCAGGCTGGTCGCCCTGGATGTGGACGAGACCGCCGGGCTACTGCTCACGGTCTGGCAGTCGCTGGCCACGCCGGGCACGCTCACCCTGTCGCTGCTGGACGGCCGCTCGCTGGAGGAATCGCGGCTGCAAATCGCGCTGCCCATCCGCGCAGATGAGCGCGTAGCCGCCCACGCCGATGGGACGCGGGGAGTGGCGGTGCTTGCGCACGGCGGGCGGGTTGTGCTGGTGGATTTGTCGGCACAGCAGGCGCGCCTCTATGCCGAAATCCCCATCCCCGAGGACATCCCCAACGAGTACGCGCCCTTCACCGTCGTGGGCGACAGAACCTCGGGCAAGACCTTCGTGGGCGTCTACGGCGATCGCCGATTGCTCCTGCTGGATAGCCGAAGCCGCGTGTCCGACACGGTGTCGCTCGGGGCCGGGGTGGCTACGCTTGCCCTGGACGAGCCGCGCGGCCGCGTGTATGCGGCGCTGCTGGACGGCACGGTGGCCGTTGTGGATGGCGCGATGGGCGATGTCCTGTCGCAGGTGGCCGCGGGCGGGCCGTCTCACCTCTTGGTAGCCGACGCCGCGCGCCAACGGGTCTTCGCGTGCAGTTCGCAGCAGGCCACCGT
This sequence comes from Anaerolineae bacterium, assembly GCA_034436295.1. Classification (GTDB taxonomy): domain Bacteria; phylum Chloroflexota; class Anaerolineae; order DTLA01; family DTLA01; genus DTLA01. The sequence continues at coordinate 53,296 of DAOTVT010000040.1, forward strand.
CTATGCCATCCAGGACGCCACGACGGAGCCGAAGCCCGAACCGACGGCGCTCCCCCTGCCCACAACCTCGCCGACGACGACCCTTGCGGCATGGACGACCTACGCCAGCGGCGACGAGGCGCGCGCGTTCTTGTCCGACGGCCGCTACGTGTGGGTGGCGACGACGGGCGGCGTGGTCCGCTGGGACGCCGCCGACGAGACCTTCCGCCAGTTTCTTGCGCCGCAGGATGGGTTGCGCTCCGACAACGTGTATGCCCTGGACCTGGGGGCCGACGGAGGCATCTGGGCGGCGACGGCCGCCGGGTTGAGCCGCTATGGGGGCGCGGGTTGGAGCACGCAAAGCGGATTGACGCGACGCGACATCCGTGCGGTGGCCGTGGCCCCCGATGGCAGAATCTGGGCTGGCGGCCAGGATGGCGTGCTGTACGTGTCGCGCCCAGATGGCGAAGAGGCGTCTGACTTCCAAGAGGCGTTTCGCCTGGGCCAACCGATCAGCGAGGTGGCGCTGGATGCGGAAGGGCGACGATGGGTGGCGTCCCGCCTGGGCGTAACCGTCCTTTCCGATGGCGGCGTCATCACCTACACGGCCCAGAACTCGGGCCTGCCGCCGGGCATGGTCAACGCCCTGCTGGTCCTCACCGATGGCGCCGTCCTGGCCGCAACGGACACCGGCCTGGCGCGCTTCCAGAACGGCGTGTGGACTGCGTACCCGCCGGAGAGCGGCGCGCCGGGCGCGGCGATGGCGCTGGCCCAGACGGCGGACGGGGCGCTGTGGGCCGCGTCGCCGCTGGGAATCTATCGGTACGAGGGCGCATGGAGCCGCGTCGGGACGGTGCGCGAAGCGGCGGCGCAATATGCGGCCCTGTGGAAACAGCCGACGGTCCGCAGCAAACGCTGGCCCATCCTGGCGGCGGGCGGCAAAATCTGGGCGATTTTGGACGGCGGCCTGGCCAACTTTGACGGGCAAATGTGGACACGACGCTCCACCACCGGCGTCGCGCCGCCTTCCAACCGCGTGCGCGCACTGTCCATCGGGCCGGACGGCGCGCTCTGGGCCGGGTTCACCGGCAGCCCCGCGGCCCGATACGACGCCGGGCGCTGGACCACGTTCCCCGGCCGCGAGCAGGCCCCCGCCAACGTCAACGCTATCCTCGCCGACCCCACGGGCAAAATCTGGTTCGCGGCGGACGACGGCGTGGCCCTGTACGACGGCCAGCGCTGGACCCGGTTCAAGAGCGGCGAAGGCGGGCTGGCCACGGGGCGCGCGCTCTCGCTGGCGTGGGATGCGGCGGGGGCGCTCTGGGTTGGAACCGAGGACGGGCTGAGCGTGCGCCGGAAGGACAGTTGGGCGTCCTACGCGCCCGGCGCAAACGGCCCGGCGGGGGGCTGGGTGCGGGATGTCGCGGTGGACGGCGAGGGCGTGTTGTGGTGCGCCACCAACCGCGGCGTCTCCCGATACGACGGCAAGTCCTGGCAGACCTTCACCGATTCGGCGATGCCGCCCACCGAGCAGGAGATTTGGGGCCTGGCGCTGGACGACGGCGGCGCACGTTGGTTCGGCGCGCGCAGGGCCGTGCGTCGGTTCGTCGCGGAGGGGTGGTTCAACTACCGCCACCTGCCCGAAGCCGTGGGCTACGACTACGCGCGCATCCTGCGCACGCTGAACAACCCGAACCGCCTGTGGGCGGTGGATGCCGCCAGCGGCCGCGTCTGGATTGCCGTGGAGGGGGGCGTGGCGGCCTACGACGGCCACAACTGGCAGGTGTACACGCCCGAGAACTCGGGCCTGGCGTCGGCTCGCGTCAGGGCCATCCTGCCCGACGGGCGCGGGGCGGTGTGGTTCGCGACGGATGCGGGCATCAGCCGCTTCGCGCCGTGAGGGGAATACCCCACACGGAGACACGAAGGCACAAAGGGTTTTCTTCGTGTCTTTGTGCCTTTGTGTGAGAAAACTATTTCACACGGAGACACAAAGGCACAAAGAGATTCTGTGCCTTTATCCCTTCGTGTCTTTGTGCCTTTGTGTGAAAAACTATCCCACACGGAGACACAAAGGCACAAAGAGATTCTGTGCCTTTATCCCTTTGTGTCTTTGTGCCTTTGTGTGAAAAACTATCCCACACAGAGACACAAAGGCACAAAGGGTTTTCTCTGTGCCTTTGTGTGAGAAAACTATTCCACACCGAGGTCAGAGGGTTTCCGCTCCTTGCCCTGTGGCGGAATGTCGGTCGGGTTCCGCGTCGCTCCGCGATCGGAGCGGACCATCGGAGCACAAACGCCGTCGCCCCTGCGGAACGCGCAGATGGCAATGGGACGGATGGCGTGCTCGCTCTATGCGGGCCCCATGAGGCCGAGTTCTCTGTGCTTGGCCGCGATGGTGTCGGCCAGCGCGCGCAACGCCGCAAAATCCGATTCGCGCGGGTGGCCCTTGCAGTATACCGGCGGCAGGATTTCGGCCTTCAGGTTGGGGATCATCCCCGCGATGGTCTCCACCGCCTTCGTGCCCCAGCCATACGAGCCGATGACCGTGGCGAACTTCGCCTTGGCGCGGATGGCGTTCGCCAGGTACGCCGCGTACACCGCAGCGGGATGCGGCCCCACCAGCACCGTCGGCGTGCCCACCACGAGCGTGGCCGCATCCACCAGCGACATTGCCAGTTTGCCGATGTCGGTAACCGGCAGGCTGAACTGCTCCACGCGCACGCCCCGCCCCACCAGCGCGCTCACCAATACGTCCACCATCCGCTGCGTGCTGCCGTGCATGGACACATAGGCCACCACGGCGACGTTCTTCGGCTCGCCCGACACCCAATCGGCATAGGCCTCCAGGATGAACCCAGGCCTGTCGTAGAGGGGGCCGTGGCTGGGCGCGATGATGCCGACATCCAGCGCCCGCACTTTCTCCAGGTTCTTCGCGATGATGGCGCGGAATGGCATCATGATCTCGGCGAAATACCGCTTGGCCGCCTCGCGCACGCGCCCCTCGTCGGTTGCGTACACGTCGCTGGTGGCGATGTGCGAGCCGAAGAAGTCGCACGAGAACAGAATCCGATCCTCGGGCAGGTACGTAACCATCGTCTCGGGCCAGTGCACCCAGGGCGCGTGGACGAATTGCAGGGTCTTGTCGCCCAGCGAAAGCGTCTCGCCGTCGCCCACGGTGATGAACCGCTCGTCGGGAATGAAGAGCAAATCCATCAGCATGTCCTTGCCCTTGGGCGTGGCGATGACCCGCGCATCGGGGTATTTCGCCAGCACGGCGGGGATGGAACCCGAATGATCCTGCTCGGCATGGTGGGCCACGACGTAGTCCACCTTGGGCACGTCGGCCAGTTGCGCCATCAGGACCTCGGTCATGGCGGGGTCCACGGAGTCCAGCAGCGCCGTCTTCTCGCTGCCCTGCACCAGGTAGGCGTTGTAACTCGTGCCGTCGGGCAGCGGAATCAGCGAGTCAAACAGCCGCCTGTCCCAGTCCACCGCCCCTAACAGGTAAACATTGGAGCCGATGGGTCTCATTTTCATAGCGTTTCCTCTCTTTCGCGCGAAGGGTCTCTACTTCTTGCCGAAAAACATCTGCACGGCGACGACGAGGAGGTAAACCCCGAACACCTTTCGCAGCACGGCTTCGGGGATGCCCACGGCCACGCGCGCGCCCAGAAGCCCGCCGAGGAAAAATCCCAGCACGATGAACACGGCCGCCTTCAGGTCCACAAACCCCTGCTTGTAGTACGTCCACGCGGCCAGGATGCCGATGGGCGGGACCATGAGGGCGAGCGTGGTGCCCTGGGCCTTGTGTTGCGTGAACCCGAACAGGAAGACCAGGGTGGGGATGATGATGGTGCCGCCGCCGATTCCCACCAGCCCGCTCAACACGCCGGCGACGAGCCCCAAGAGCAAGAACAGCAGAATCTGGACCATATCCACCTTTCCTCATTCCTCTAGGACGAGATTGAAATGCGCCATCCATTCTACCACCGCGGGGCAAATTGGCAACTTGCGCCGCATCTCACCGCCGAGGGACGTGGAGGGGGCAAGTTTCTATCACTCTCTGGGGTCTCCGCGGCCTCGGTGGTGAACGGAGTGGTTCCCGGCGCACAGGCGCTCCGGTTCAGCCTCGGTCAAGAACCCCTCCGCTGCGCCCGCGGCGCCGATCTTGTATGATGCGAAGACCACGGCCTTGCGGAGGGCCTCTACGTGCGACGCACCTCGGAGGTGCGTCGCACTTGAGTAGAAGTGCAGAAAGCATGCGAACAGCGCGTCGCCCGCGCCGATGGTGTTGACCACAGGCCGGGTGCGGACGGCGGGGATGCGCTCCATCGCGCCGCCGCGGATGGCCAGCAGCGCGCCCTGCGCCCCCAGCCCGATGACGACGACCCGCGGCCCGTAGCGGCTCATCACCTGCCGCGCCCACTCCTCCGGCCCGCACGGCAGCCGCTCGTCGCTCATGAACAGGATGTCCGCCGCGGCCATGAAGTCGCGATTGTAGGGGTCGTCCAGGTCGGCGATGGCGTGGACGTCCGTTGCGACGGTCATGCCCATTGCCCGCGCCTTGCGGAGGAAGGGACGGGAAAAGTTGATGTTGCACAGCACGGCCACGTCGCACCCCTGCGCGGCGCGGTCAAACAGGGCTTCGGGGTAGGCGCGCTCCTGGATGTCCTTGAGGTCCACGTGAATCTGCCGCCGCCCGTCGGGGTCGTAGAGGATGACCGACTGGGCGGTGTGGGGCGCGCCCGCGATGACAAACTCGTCCGAGATGCCATCGGCGGCCAGCGCGTGCCGCGCCAGCGACCCTGCGTCGTCGTCGCCGATGATGGACATCAGCCGCACGGCGTCGCCCAGCGTCGCGAGCGCCTTGGCGATGTTGTAGCCCACGCCGCACACGGTGGAGTTGACGCCGAAGAACGGATACCGCACCGGCGCGTATTCCAGCGGGAACCCGTCCACGCGCAGGGTAGTCTCTACGTTGATGAGGCCGGAGATGAGGATGGGGGACATCACAGGCCCTTTCCGCTACACGCAGGGTTTTCGCGATCAAGTGCCCATTTCAGGGGGTTCTCTGCAATGTACCTGCGAACGCGGCTCAGTTCGCCTTCGTCGCGGATGATGTGTTCGTAGT
>DAOTVT010000041.1:0-14624 GCA_034436295.1 Anaerolineae bacterium
CCAACCCAAACACCCGCGCCGCGTTGGCGGTCGTGGCGCGGGCCACTTCGGCCACGGGCACGCCCCTGGCGCGCGCCACCGCCTCGCCCACCAGCGGCACATACGCCGACTCGTTCCGCTTGCCGCGATACGGGTGCGGCGCAAGGAACGGGCAGTCGGTCTCAACCAACAGTCTATCCAGCGGCAGCGCGGCCGCGACCTCGGGCAACTTGCGCGCGTTCGGGTAGGTGATCGGCCCCGCGATGGAGATGAGGAACCCCAACTCCACCGCCTCCAGCGCCATCTCCAGGCTTCCCGAAAAGCAGTGCAGGACGCCCTTCTCGGCCAGGGGCAGCGTCGGCGCCCACTCGCGCAGGATGCCCATGACCTCGCCGTGGGCATCCCTGTCGTGCACGATGACGGGCTTGCGCACCCGCGCCGCCAGGGCCAACTGCGCCTCAAAGGCGCTGCGTTGCGCGGGCCTCGGCGACAGGTCGCGGTAGAAATCCAGCCCGATCTCGCCGATGGCCACGACCTTGGGCGCGCGGGCCAGCGCCTCCAACTCGGCCAGCGCCTCCGCCGTCAGGTCTTTCGCGTCGTGCGGGTGCACGCCCACCGCCGCGAAGACGCGCCCGTGCTCCGCCGACAATTCTACCCCGGCCCGGCTGGATGGCAAATCCGCGCCGGCATTCACAATCGCCACCAGCCCCGCAGCCCACGCCCGCCCCAGGACCTCCTCGCGGTCCGCGTCAAACTCCGAGAAGTCCAGGTGCGCGTGGGTATCTATCCATCGCAGCGTCGCTTCAGCGCCCAAGCCGCCCCCCAACTCCGCGTGATGCCGCCGCGCCTACCGCTTCAGGCCCGTCAGGCGCAGCCCCTCGTCCAGCAGTTCCTGCACCTTGTCGGCGCGGGTGGTCTCGCAATACACCCGCAAAATCGGCTCGGTGCCCGAGAAGCGGATGAGCGCCCACCCGCCGTCCTCCAGGTCCATCTTGAACCCGTCGCGGGTGTCCAGCCCCACCACCTTCATCCCGGCCAGCGTCTTGGGGATGTTGTCGCGCACCCGCGCGATGATGGCCTGCTTCTGCTCGGCGGGGAAAGATGCGTCTATGCGGTCGTAGAAATGCGGCCCCACCAGCGAGTACAGGTAGTCAATGAGTTCCGAGGGCTTCTTGCCGGTCTGCACCATCAAGTCCAGGATGAACAGCCCCGCGACGATGCCATCGCGCTCGGGGATGTGGCCTCGGAAGCCGAACCCGCCGCTCTCCTCGCCGCCCAAGATGGCGTCCTTCTCAATCATGGCGGGGCCCACGTACTTGAACCCCACGGGCGTGCGGATGACCTCCAGCCCGTAGCGCGCCGCCAGTTTGTCGGCCATGACGGTGGTGGTGATGGAGCGCACCACCGGCCCGCGCCAGCCCCGCACCTCCAGCAAGTAGAGCAGGAGCAGCGCGTACACCTGCAACTGGTTGACAAAGCCCCCGTGCTCGTCCATCACGCCGATGCGGTCGGCGTCGCCGTCGTTGGCCAGCCCCACGTCGGCCCTGCGGTCGCGGACGGCGTCGGCCAGCGCGCGCAGGTTATGGCCGATAGGCTCCGGATGATCCAGCCCCGGGAAAAGCGGGTTGCGCTCGCCGTGAATCTGGAACACGCGCGTCGCGCCGCCATCCAGCAGATGGGGGAAGTAGTCCATGCCCGCGCCGTACATGGCATCCACCACCACATTCAGGCCCGCGGCCTTGATGGGGGCCAAATCCACCATCCGCGCCACCTGCGCGAAATAGGCGGGCGTGGGGTCAAACATCTCCACCAGCCCCTTGCGCCGCGCCTCGTCCAGCGGCATGCGCCTCACCGAATCCCGCCCCGCCTGGATGGCCTCTATGCGCTCTTCCAGCGCCGCCACGACTTCGGGCGACGCCGAGCCGGCGTATTCCGGCTTGTACTTGAACCCGTTCCAGATGCCTGGGTTGTGGCTGGCGGTGATGACGACTGCGCCGGCGGCCTTGCGGTCCAGGATGCCCCACGACACCACCGGCGTGGGCGCAAATCGGTCGCACAGATAGGTGCGCACGCCGTTGGCTGCCGCCACCTCGGCCACCGCCGCGGCAAAGTCCTCGGACTGAAAGCGCGTGTCGTACCCAACCACCAAGCCCTGCTGGGCCACGCCGCGGTCCAGCAAGTAGCGCGCCACCGACTGGGCGCAGATGCGGACGTTGTCAAAGGTGTAGTCCTCGGCGATGATGGCTCGCCATCCGTCCGTGCCGAATTTGATCTTCGTCATGTCGTACACCTCGGTATGCGGTTTGCCCGTAGGGGCAGCCGGCCGTAGGGCGACCTGCCGGTCGCCCCCTGTCGGTCGCCCCTACAACCCATTTTCGCGGCGCAGGAGGGCCAGGTCCGCGTCCACCATCATCTTCACCAGGTCCTCAAACGAGACCTGCGGCTCCCAGCCCAGCACTCGGCGCGCCTTGGATGCATCGCCCACGAGAAGGTCCACCTCGGCGGGGCGGTAGAACCGCTCGTCCTGCACCACGTACTCGCGCCAGTCCAGCCCCAGGTAGCCGAAGGCCACCTCGCACAGTTCGCGGATGGAGTGCGTGGTGCCGCTGGCGATCACGTAGTCGTCGGGCCTGTCCTGCTGGAGCATGAGCCACATCGCGCGCACGTAGTCGCCGGCGAAGCCCCAGTCGCGCCGCGCGTCCAGGTTGCCCAGCCGCAACTCCTTGTCCAGGCCCAACTTGATGCGCGCCGCGCCGTGGGCCACCTTCCGCTCCACGAACTCCAGCCCGCGCCGCGGCGACCCGTGGTTGAACAGGATGCCCGACGTGGCGTGCAGGTTGTAACTCTCGCGGTAGTTGACGGTAATCCAGTGGCCGTACACCTTCGCCACCCCGTAGGGGCTACGCGGATAGAACGGCGTGTTCTCGTTCTGGGGCACCTCGCGCACCTTGCCGAACATCTCGCTGGACGACGCCTGGTAGAACCGAATCTTGGGGTCCACGATGCGGATCGCCTCCAACATGCGCGTAACGCCCAGGGCCGTAACCTCGCCGGTGAAGACCGGCTGCTTCCACGACGTGGGGACGAAGGACTGCGCCGCCAGGTTGTACACCTCTTGCGGGCGATACTCCTGGAGCAAGTCCACCAGCGACATCTGGTCCAGCAAGTCGCCTGGGACCAGGGTGATCTTCTCCTGAATGTGCTTGATGCGGTCAAAGTTCACGGTGCTGGTGCGCCGCACCATGCCCACGACATGATACCCCTTCTCCAGCAAGAACTCGGCCAGATAGGAACCATCCTGGCCGGTAATTCCGGTAATCAAAGCGGTTGGCATCAATCCTCCTACAAGCAGCCTCTAGCCTTTAGCCTCTGGCCTCTAGCCTTTGGCCTCTAGCCTTTAGCCTTTGGCCCCTCGCTTGCGCCCAAAGGCTATAGGCTAATGGCTATAGGCTAACGGCTAATGGCTAATGGCTAACGGCTAACGGCTCATCGCTAACGGCCCACAACCTTCTGTCTCCAATACTCCAACACATCCAGCAGGCTCTGCTCAAAGGGAATCTCCGGCTCCCAGCCCGTGCGCTCGCGCAGGCGCGTGCAGTCGGCCACAACGGCCGGAATGTCCGACGGCCGCATGCGTTCGGGATCCTGCTCCACGCGAATGCGCACGCACGCCAGCGACAGGAGCACATCCAGCACTTCCTGAATCTCGCGAGCCTGCCCCGAGCCGACGTTGTACACCTCGCCCGACTCGCCCTTCTCCATGAGCAGCACGTAGGCGCGCACCACGTCGCGCACGTCGCTGAAATCGCGCTTGGCATGCAGATTGCCAACTCGGATGACGGGCGCGCGCAGGCCCGCTTCGGCCTCGGCGATCTGCTTGGCGAAGTCGGGCGCAACGAACCCCAGACCCTGGCGCGGCCCGATGTGGTTGAACGGCCGCACGCGCACCACGTCTAGCCCATCGCTCAGGAAGTACTGGAAGCCCAGCATGTCCTGCGCGATCTTGCTCACCGCGTAGGGGCTCATCGGTCGGAACGGGTTGGTCTCCCGAACGGGCACCTCGTCGGAGTACACCAGGCCGTATTCCTCGCTGGAGCCGACAACGAGCACGCGGGCCTTGGCCCCGGCGCGCCGCACCCCCTCCAGGATGTTCAACTGGGCGCGGATGTTGTTGGACAGCGTGAACCACGGATCCTTGCGCGACAGTTGCACCACCGGCTGCGCGGCCAGGTGGAAGATGAAGTCGGGCTTCGTCTGCTCCAGCAGGCTCACGACCGCGTCCAAATCCGATAGTTCCAGCGGGTGCAGTTCCAGTTGCCCCTGGATGTGCGCAATGTTATCCGTAGGGCCGTACACCGTGCCGGCAACCTTCCAGGGCCGGTTCTGGAGCAGGTATTCGGCCAGGTGGCTGCCGACAAAGCCGGATATGCCCGTTATCAGCGCCTTCAACGCGTCCTCCGACGGCGGGTTCTGTGCCCAGCGACGCACGCATTATACGTCAGTCGGGCGGCAACTGCAAGAAGGGCCGACCCGCCAGCGGAAGCCGCGATATGTGAACGGAAACAGCAGACATGCCGCGTGCTGTTCCCCTACGCGCTCACCCCCGAAGGCCCCCGCAACTGCGCCCCGAAGACAGCCGCCAGGCGCTGGACGATCTTGTTGTGCACTTTCGCCGCTTCGGCGTCGGTCAGCGTCTTCTCGTCCGACTGATACGTCAGCGAGTAGGCCAGGCTCCGCTTACCGGCGGGGATGGACGGGCCTTTGTACACGTCAAACAGCACCACCTTTCGCAGCATCCGCCCGCCCACCTCGCGGATCACGCGCTCCACCTCCGCCGCCGGGATGCTTTCGTCCACCACGATGGCCATGTCCTGCACCACCGCCGGGTAGCGCGACACCGGCCGGAACTTCACGGCGGCAGACACGTGGCCCTGCACGGCGTCCAAATCCATCTCCAGCAGGCACACGCGCTGGGCGGGCAGATCCCAGTCGGGCCGCAGGGCCGGGTTCAATTCGCCGAAGACCGCCACGCGGTTGCCGCCGACGAGGAGATTCGCGCATCGCCCCGGGTGGAACGTGGGGTGCGTGGCCGCTTCCACGCGCCAATCGCCGATCCCCAACGCCGCCATCAGGGCTTCCACCACGCCCTTGAGGTCAAAGAAGTCCTGGTACTCCGGCTCGGGCGTGAGCCACGAGCGTTCATCGCGCGGGCCCGTCATCACGATGCCCAGGTGCGTTACCTCCGCCGGCAAGCCCTTGTCGTCCATCGGCAGGTACACCCGCGCCACCTCAAACAGGTTCACCCGCGCCGAGAATCGCAGGTTGGCCGCCGTGATCGCCAGCAGGCTGGCCAGCAGCGTCGTGCGCATGGTCGTGCGTTCGGGCGTCATCGGGTTCGCCAGGCGGATGCAGGCGTCCGCCGACAGGATGCACGGCAGCATGGCGCGGAGATGCGGCCCCGGCTCCACGGCGCGCACCGACGGGTCGGCCCTGAAGACTGGCGGCAGCAGGCGATCCTGATCCTCGGCCCCGACGAACGAGTAGGTCAACGCCTCGTACAGCCCGCACCCCACGAGGGCGCTTCGGACCCTTCGCGCCAGTTCCAGCGGCGGGTTATTGCGCTGGGGCGGAAGTTCGTCGCGCAGGCGGGTGGTCGGGATGCGGTCGTAGCCCACCATGCGGGCGATTTCCTCCAGCAGGTCGGCCTCTATCTCCACATCCAGGCGATGGAGCGGCACTTTCACGTCCAGCCCGTCGGGGGCGGGCACGCACTCAAACTCCAGGCGCTCCAGCGTGGCCTTGACCTCGTCCGCGGTCATCTCCACGCCCAGCACGCGCCCCACCTGCGGCGGTCGCAGGCGGACGGTCCTCTGCTTCTGCGGGACGGGGTAGTTGTCGGCCAGGCCGCGCGCCACCACGCCGCCCGCCAGCGTGCGCATGAGTTCGGCGGCGCGGGTGGCCGCAGGCTCCGTCCGCGATGCGGGAATGCCCCGGCTGAAGCGGATGGACGCCTCGCTCACGAGTTTCAGCGCCTGGGACGTGCGCCGATTGTTGATGGCGTGGAAGTTGGCCGACTCAATCAGGACGTTGCGGGTCTGCGCCGTAACCTCGCTTTCCAGCCCGCCCATGACGCCCGCAATGGCCACAGGCCCGCCGCCATCGGTGATGAGCAACATTTCGGGCGTCAGGTCGCGGTCCACGCCGTCCAGCGTGGTCATGCGCTCGCCCGGCCTGGCCCTGCGGACGATGATGGTCGGCGGGCCTCCCGCGCGGGCTGGCCGCAGCAGGTCGTAGTCAAAGGCGTGGAGCGGCTGGCCCCATTCCAGCATCACGTAGTTGGTAACGTCCACGATGTTGTTGATGGGGCGCATCCCCGCCAGGGTCAGCCGCCGCTGCATCCACTTGGGCGACGGCCCGATCTTGACGTCGCGCACCAGCATGGCCGAGTAGCGGTTGCACAGGTCGGGATCCTCAATGCGAATCTCCACCTGGCCCTCAATGGGCGCGCCCTCGGCCAAGACCATCGGATCGGGCACCCGCGCCTTCTGGCCGGTGAGCGCCGCCACCTCGCGCGCCACGCCGATGACCGACAGGCACCGCGCCAAATTGGGCGTCAGGTCAATGTCCAGCACCACGTCGCCCAGGTAGTCGGCCAGCGGCACGCCCACCGGCGCGTCGTCTTCCAGCAGGATGATTCCCTCGTGATCGTCGGAGATGCCCAGTTCCTTCTCCGAGCAGACCATCCCCTCGCTGGGCACGCCGCGAATCTTGGACGGCTTCAGCGTCATGTAGCGCTTCTCCTCGGAATAGCCGTCTATCAGGCGGGCGCCGACCGTGGCGAAGGCCACCTTGTGCCCCTTCTCGCCCACGCGGATGTTGGGCGCGCCGGTTACCACCGTCATGGGCGCTCCTCGGCCGTAATCCACCACGGCGAGCACCAGGCGGTCCGCGTTGGGATGCGGCTTGACCTCTAGAATCTCGCCCACGAAGATCTTGTCGCGGTCCCACTCGGCCCCGATGCGCTCAATGCTGGCCACCTCCAGCCCGGCCAGGGTCAGGCGCTCGGCCAATTCCTCCACCGGCAGCGTGATGTCCACGTATTCCTTGAGCCAACTCAACGGCACTCTCATGGGTTCGTCTCCTCTGTCCTGCTAGAACTGCGCCAGGAACCGCAGGTCGTCGCTGTAGAAGTATCGGATGTCGTCAATCCCGTAGCGGAGCATGGCGATGCGGTCAGGCCCCATGCCGAAGGCGAAGCCGGTGAATTGCTCGGGGTCGTAGCCGCCGTTGCGCAGCACCTGCGGATGCACCATGCCCGCCCCCGCGATCTCCACCCAGCCGGTATGCTTGCACACGCGGCACCCCGCGCCATCGCACAGCGCGCAACTCACGTCCACCTCCATGCTCGGCTCGGTGAACGGGAAGTAACTGCACCGAAAGCGAACCTGGCGCCGCTCCCCATAGAGGCGACGCGCGAAATCCGTGAGCACGCCCTTCAGGTCGGCCATGGTGATGCGCGGCCCCACCGCCAGCCCCTCCACCTGATGGAACATGGATTCGGAGCGCGCCGTAACAGCCTCGTAGCGGTACACGCGCCCGGGCAGGATGACCCGAATCGGCTCCGGGCAGAACTGGCGCATGGCGCGAATCTGGCCGGGCGAGGTGTGCGTGCGGAGCAGGATGCCCTCGCGCGTGGTGTAGAACGTGCTCCACATATCGCGCGCCGGGTGGTCGGGCGGCAAGTTGAGCAACTGGAAGTTGAGTTCGTCGGTCTCCACCTCGGGCGCGTCGTACACCTGGAACCCCATCTCGCCGAAGATGTTGTAGATTTCGTACAGGATTTGGGTGATGGGGTGCAGGCGGCCCACGGTGGCAGGCCTGCCGGGCAGGGTAACGTCCACCCGCTCGGCCTGAGCGGCGCGCTCCTGCTCCAGGGCCAGAACCCGCTGCCGCGCCTCCTCCAGCGCCGCCTCCAGCGCCAGGCGCAGTTCATGCGCGGCCTTGCCCACCACGGGCCGATCTTCCGGCGGCAGTTGGCCAATGCCCTTCAGCGCCGTGGTAACGAAACTCTTCTTGCCCAGGTACTCGGTGCGCCAGGCTTCCAGCGCCGCCAGGCTGTCCACGCCGGCCAGTGCCGCCATCGCGCGCTCTCGGATGTCGTGCAGTTGCTCTAGCATGTCCCTCTCCTTGCTCCTGTGATGCGTCCGACTGACACAAAAAGAAAAGCCGCCGTCCTCAGGGACGAAGCGGCTGAATCGCACTCCGCGGTACCACCCTGCTTGGCTTCCACAAGCCCTCTCACCACCAGCGGCCCCGCAAGGGGCTTACTGGCTGCCCGGTAACGGCGGGCCTCCGGAGCGGACTACTGGCCAGATACTGGCGTTCACCCGTCGGCTCGGGAGCGAACTTCAGCGGCGCTGGCCCGAGGATGGCTTGCAGTCTTGGGCCATCCCTCCCTGGCGGACTCCCCGCCGCCTACTCCTCTCCGTCACAGCCTTTGCGGATGTCTCGGATTGTTGCCGTTATTATGTACGGAAACAGGGGTTTGTCAAAAATGATGCGCGCGGGACAGCGCCTGCCCGTTGACCCGCGGGCCTTGCATGCTCCGAACGCCCATGCGCGGCCGTGCTACGCAGGCGTGAACCCCCACGGCTCCTTGCGCGGCTTCCACTCCGTCGGATGGCCCCAGTCGGCGGCCTTCCACGGCATGTTCTCGGGCCGCACCAGCGGCAAGACCTCGCGGAAGAAGGCCAGGCGCTCCGGCCCTGTCATCGGCGTGAAGTTCTCGGTCACCGCCAGGTCTGCCTCCAACTCCGCCATCGTAGAGCACCCCACGATCACGGTGGTGAGCGGCAGCGCCAGGGCGTAGCGCAGCGCCCTGTCGGCCACGTGGGCCAGCGCCTTGTAGCCGAGTATCTTCATCCCCACCACGCCGACCCCACGGCTTTGGGCGAAAGGCAAGAACTCCTCGGCGAAGGAGTAGATGAAGTGATCCAGCACCGAGACGGCCACCAGCGCCGTGTCAAACGGGAAGCGGCGCAGCGCCTCAATCTGCACCTGCGGGTCGCTGTGGCCCGAGATGCTGATGAACCGCACCAGCCCCTCGTCGCGGGCGCGGATGGCCGCCTCCAGCGCGCCACCCGGGCCGGTCATGGCGTCCAGCCGCGCGAAGTCGTACACATTGTGCAGCCGCCACTCGTCCACATAGTCCGTCTGAAGGCGGGCCAGGCTTTGCTCCAGTTGGCGGCGCGCCCCATCGCGCGTTACGTCCCATGTCTTGGTTGCGATCCACATCTCCTTGCGCCGGTGCCTGGCCACCAGGCCCACGCGCTGCTCGCTCTGGCCTTTGGAGTAAATCCACGCGGTGTCAAAATAGCGGATGCCTCGGTCAATGGCCGTGTTGAGAATGGCGACGGCCTGCTCCTCGCTGCAGCCCTCTTCGTCCACCAATCGCTGGCAGCCCAGGCTCAAGATGGGCAAATGGGCGCCGGTCTTGCCGAACGGTCGTGTCTCCATCGCTCGCCTCCTTCCCGAAAGCGCGGACTTGCCGATGCGCGCGGGCACCTGTGAGGATGTCGCCGCGCCCGGCACGGCCCTATTGTACCAGAAGCGGCGCGAAGCGAAAAGCGGCCGTATCCATTGACACGGCTCGCCTTGTGTTGGCGACCAAGGTGCGGCGCACTTTTGGAAGCGCGTGGCGCCTATGCCCATGGCGTAGCCAACAAACTTTGGAACTCACTCCAACGGGCTGCCTACTCCGCAAGGCCGGCCGCGCCTGGGCAGCCGGATGCAGGCGGCCCCAGACTACGGAATCTCCCAGGTGCACCCCTCGGCGGCGAGCACCCAGTACCCCTTCCCCGGCTCCAACACGCGCAGGTCATTGGCGAAGTCGGGCGCGCCCGGCCTGTACCGCCGCCATGTGCCGCCCCACTCGCCCGCCTCGTAGGTCATAATGGCGACGACCTTGTCCGCAATCGGCGCCAGCGCCACTTCGGGGCTGCACGGCGCGGACGACGGGAACCCCACCAGGTTCCAGCCGACGTACAGCGGGATTTGCGCTCCGGTGGGTGCGCGGCCCGCCACCGTCAGGGTCGCCGGCGCGATGACCTTCACCCACATCCCCATGCGCTCATCCACGAACGTCAGCGAGTTGGCGCCGGGCGGCATCAGCGGACTGTACGTCTTCCACGTCCCGGCGCTCGCGTCCCAGTAGTAGGCGCTCACCAGCACGTGCGAGACCGACGCGAATACGACATCCGGATTGTTGGAATCGGGCACAACCGGCAGCGAAATGAGGTTCCATCCCTCGCGCAGCGGCACGCCGGGGGTCGCGGTGGTCGTGGGGGCGGGCGTTGGCGTTTCGGTGGGCGTGTGCGTGAACGTTGCCGTGGCCGTGGGCGCAGGCGTGAACGTTGCCGTGGCCGATGGCGTCGGCGTCGCGGTCGCCGTAGGCGCAGGCGTGAACGTTGCCGTGGCCGTGGGCGCAGGCGTGAACGTTGCCGTGGCTGATGGCGTCGGCGTCGCGGTCGCCGTCCGTGTCGGCGTGCTCGTCGGTGCGGGCGTGTTCGTCGCCGTGCGCGTGGGCGTGTTCGTGGGTGTGGCCGTGGCGCTGGCCACCGAGTACGCCACCTCCAGCAGCGGCCGCCTGGACACGTCCGGATACTCCGCCGAAGCGAAGCGGTACTCCACCGAACCGCCCACCGACGCGCCCTTCAGCACCATCCCGAAGTTCTCGTCGGGATGGGCCACCCAATACCTGACCAGGTCGGCGACATCCATGGTAACCGCGCTGTTGGCCGCGTTCAGGTGGAAGGTGGCGTAGGCCGTCGCGGTGCGGTCGTAGGTCGTCCCGTTGCAGCCGTCAACCTCCCAGCGCTCGCCGGTGCGCGGCTGTTGCCACGTCGCCTGGGTAGCCGTCCAGGGCCGCAGCACGCGGTGCACGCTCCCGTCAAACATGTTGCCGTTGCTCTGATACGTGGCGTACAGCGTGAGCGACGCGCTGACCACGTTCGCGCCCGCGGGAATCGCCGACAGGTCAAACCGCAGGAGCCCCGCCATAACGTCGTAGGTGCGCACGCTGACGGACGTGAGGCCCGCGAAGTTGCTCGTGGGCTGCCACTGATCCATGTACGTGTCCACGCTCCCCGTGTAGCCGTTGACCCCGACGCGGAAGGTCGCCGTCTGCACCGGCCCGCCCGGCGTGGGTGTGGGCGGCACGGGCGTGGGCGTGAGGCTGGGCGTCGGCGTGGCCGTGGCCGTGGGCTGGGCAGTGCCCGTCGGCGTGGGCGATGCGGTGCGCGTGGGCGTGGCCGAAGCCTGCGCGGTGGGCGTGGCCGTCGCGGTTCGGGTAGGCGTCGCCGTGGCCCCGCCGGAAGGCCAGTACTCAATGACCAGTTTGGGCCGGATGGAGGCGTTGGTGTTCTCCGACGACGCGAAGGTGTAGCCCACCGAGTTGCCGCCCGCATCCCGCACCAGAAGCCCCAGGTTCGTCGCGGGGGCGGCCACCCAGTTCCGCACCATGTCGGTAACGTCCATCGTTACCCACACATTGGTAACGCTGGGCGGCGGTTGCACCATGTCCGTGGCCGTGGCCGAACGGTCTTGATTCGGCGGCTCGGTGCTGTTGCACCCGGCCAGTCCCCACAGCACGCTGCTTGTGGCGCGGTTCCACGTGGCGCCCGATTCCGTCCACGAGCGCACCACCTGGTACGGGCTGAAGTAGGCCGAACCGGCGTTGCTCCGCGCCGTCAGGTAGATTTCCAGCCTCGCCGACGCGACCGACGCGCCCGCAGGCAGCGGCGACAGGTCAAACCGCAGGAGAGCCGAGTGGATGTCCTGCCGCCCGTAGTCGTAGTTCCCGCCCCGAATGCTGAACGTCGGCTCGTTGCCGTAGTTGGTGTCCTTGGCCCACCAGTCAATCAGCGTGTCGGTGGTCCCCGCGTAGCCGTTCAGCCCCTGCTGGAGCGTCAGCACCGTGGGCGGGGTGGACGGCGTGGGCGTGGGCGTAGCGGTGGGGGCGGGTGTCGGCGTCCGCGTGGGCGGCGTCCCCTCCAGCGTGTACTGCACAATCAGTTTCGGGCGCAAACTGCTGTTCTCGTAGTCGGAGCCAGCCAGGCTGTACTGCACCAATTCCGCCATGTTGCAGGTGGACTTGAGCACCAGCCCCTGGTTGCTGCTCGGGTCCAGCACCCACGCCTGCACCATGTCCGTAACGTCAAAGGTGTACCAGCGGTTGGTGTACTGGAGCCAAACCTCCTCCCCGCCGACGCCTGAGCGGTCGGTGCCGATGCCGTTGCAGCCGGGCGTGGCCCATGTTTCGCCGGTGCGGGGGCGAACCCACGTGGCCTGCGAGTCCACCCACGGGCGCAAAACCGCGTAGGGCCGCGCGCACATGTAGGCGCTGTTGCTCTGCGCCACCGTGTACACCTGCAACTGCGCCCCCAGCACCGTGGCGTTCGTGGGGATGCTGCTTATGTCAAACCGCAACAGCGACGCCATGATGTCCGTGGAGCGCACGATGAGGATGGTGTCCCAGTTGTAGTTAGAATCGTCGCTGTAGTGCGAGATGTAGGTATCGCGCACGCCCGCGTACCCACCCAGCCCCTGCTGGAACGTTACCGTCGTGGCGGCGGGCGTGGGGCCGGGGGTGAACGTCGGGGTCGGCGTCGGCGAGGCGGTGGGCGTGCGGGTGGGGGTCGCCGTCGGGCCGGAGGTGAACGTCGGGGTCGGCGTGGGCGTGGCCGATGGCAGCGGGCTTGCGCTAGGGGTTGGTGCGGGCGTGTTCGTCGGGTCGGCGCTCCCGCTCTTGGTTACGTCCACGAAGTGGATGTACTCGTCGCCGTCGTTGCGCCCGTCAATGTAGAAATCGCTCCCACCGGTCAGGCCGTTGGCGAATCGGGCGTTCGGCAGCACGAACGTGGCCTTCTTCCACGTCAGGCTGTTGGCCTTGGACACGCTGCCGCCGCTCCGCTGGCCCGTCGTGGAATCGTAGAACAGTTCCCAGCGGTCGGTTCCGCGGTCAAAGTACGTAACCGTTACGGTTACGGTCTGGTTCGTGTTGTAGAGATAGCCGTCATCCACCTTGAAGAACATGTACGGGTTGCCCGAGGCCGCGTCGGTGCGGCGGGTGATCCACGACTCCTTGCCCACCCACGAGCCGCCCAGGTTCACGCCCTGTTCCGTCTTGTTGGTGATGGTGCAGCCGGATGTCGTGGTGGGGAAATTCAACCCCGTGCGGTACGTTACGACGACGGTCTTGCCTCCAGGCACCGAGTCGTCCTGATACAGCCAGAAGTCAAAGTTGCCGCACTCCGGATACCACGAGTAGCCCGACTCGCGCAGCGCCACCCAGACGCTGGGCGTGTTCTGCAGCGTGCGCCCCAGGTAGCGGTTCGCGAACTCCAGGATGGGGAAGTTGTAGTAGCGGATGTTGCCCTGCGCATCCTGAAGCAGCCAGCCCCGCCAGTCTTGCGGCGAGTAGTCAATGGTGAGCCACGTGTTGTGGCGGTGCAGCACGCCCAACACGCCCCAGTACGTCTCCTCCTCTGTCGGCGTCATGTACTGGTACGCCTCCTGGCCGGTCGGGTATGTCAGGCTCCATTTGTGGATGGGGTCCACCGTGCCGCAGCCCTCAAACCCGGGCTTGTCGGGGATGTACTGCGAATCGGCGTCGGCCTGCATGGCCGCGTGGAAGTCGCCGATGCCGTAGGTGAGCGCCGCGTAGTCCGTCCATTCCTTGCGCTCGCAGATGTGCTGGAACCGCGGCGTGCCTGGAATCACGACGCGGGTGGTGTGGAACGCCTGGCCGTACATGTCCACAATCTGCTTCACCGTGGACACCCACAGCGGCCCCGAAAGGCCGTTGTCGCGCATGCACTGGTCGTAGGCCTCCACGCACGGCTGCGTCTCGCCATACACGCCAACGCCCATGATGACGAACTCCAGGCGCGGGTCGCCGTCAAACCGCTGCCCCAGCGCCCGCACGAAGTTGGCGTATTTCTGCAGATACGCCCAGTGCCAGTACTTGGGAATCTGCTCCGTGCCGCACGTGAGCACCGCGTCGGGGTAGCGGCTCTGGAACCAGGATGGGACCATCAGCCCGCCGGCCTGTCCGGCGTAGGTCTGCAAGTGCAGCGCCGCCGGCTTGCCCTTGGCCCACTGCGCCGCCAGAAAGTTCTCAATCAAATCCCAGCGGTACTGGCCCTCGCTGGGCTCCAGTTGCTTCCAACTGAAGGTCATATGCCCGCCCACGATGGGCCACTGGCTCGGGTCCAGGTTGGCGCTGTCGCGGGCGATGTACACCCCCGGGCGCGGCGTTGCAGGGGCCGCGTTGCTGCGGATGCCCTGCGCCGAACTGTAGTTGCGCCCGCTCAGGCCGCTGGCGGTGCAGCACAGCAGCACCACCGCGATCCAGAGGAAGCGAGATCGGCGAGTTTTCATTTGGCAATCGCTCCTGGCATCGGATGTGAAGCCTCTAGGATACAGTCTATTCGGTTTGGTCATCGCAACAATGGGGAAAAGGTACTACAAACGCATCGGGGCGGGCCACGGCCGGCGGTGGACGCAGCGCGCCCCGTGGGGGGCTCACCAACTGTAACGCGGCAGGCGGGCGCGCGGATACGCCGACTCGGCTCCAAAGTTCGTTC
>DAOTVT010000042.1:0-11402 GCA_034436295.1 Anaerolineae bacterium
TTCGGCCTGGGCATGGACTTTCTGGTGCTGTTCGCGGTGGTGGCGGCGCTGGTGGGAATCGGCGCGCGCCTGTACCCGACGATTGTTACGTGAGCCGTTGGCCGTTGGCCTTCGGTAGGGGCAACGCGTGCGTTGGGTAGGGGCCACGCATGCGTTGCCCCTACACGCGAACCCGCCCGCGCGGGGCTGAACCACCGCGCTGAACGAACGAGGCCCCTTCGGGGCTGTGGGTAGCCCGCAGGGCTTCGCCCTTTCAGCCCGGCGCTTCAGCGTCGGGCCGGCGGGGCACAACGTGCGACGCACCTCGGAGGTGCGTCGCACGTGTTTCATGCGAGCGGAGAGGGGGATTGAGGGGGTGAGGTCAGTGGGCGCACGGCCGCGCGGGGCTAAACCTCCGTGATACGGGTGCGAAGCCCCCTTCGGGGCTGGGGATAGCCGCAGGGCTTCGCCCTTTCAGCCTGGCGCTTCAGCGTCGGGCAAACCCGCGCCGCGGGGCTGAACCCCCGCGCTGAACGAGCGAAGCCCCCTTCGGGGCTGGGAATAGCCCGCAGGGTTTCGCCCCTTCAGCCCGATGCTTCAGCGTCGGGCAAACCCGCGCCGCGGGGCTAAACCCCCGCGCTGAACGAGCGAAGCCCCCTTCGGGGCTGGGAATAGCCCGCAGGGCTTCGCCCTTTCATCCCGGCGCTTCAGCGTGGGGCCGACACCGCATCCTGCTACGGCGCCACCCGCACCGTCAGGTTGCCGACGGCCACATTGGCCTCCACCTCCACGCAGTTCGGGGCCGTCGCGTAGCCGGGCGAGGTATACGTGTCGCCGTCGCGCACGTAGCCGGCAGGGAACGACCGACCGGCCAGCGCTGCGCCCGCTCGGATGCGGGCCTCCACCCCGCGCGGAATCTCAATGACCAGGTTGCCCACCGCCACCGATACGCTCACCGCGGCGCGCCCCTCCGACGGGAGCCGCACCGTCGCGTCCCCGACGGCCAGGTTCACCTCGGCCGCGCTCACGTCCAGCGCCGACAGGTCGGCGGTCATCTTGCCCACCGCCAAATCCAACTTCAGCGTCAGGGGCACGTCGGGTGTCAGAGCCAAGTCCCACGCGCGGGAATCCTTCCACCCCAACGCCGGCCCCCATTGCTTCTTGTCGCTGGACAGGGACAGCCGGGCCACGTCGCCGCCGGTGAACGCGCGCGACACGGTCTCGCCCCGCGCCAGTTGCAACGACCCCTCGGCCAGATTCGCCGACCCCGCCGGAAGCGCCCGCACGCGCATATCGCCTACGGCCTGCGCGATCTCCACGTCGGCCCGCGCGGCGTTGCCCAGCGGATACGCCACGGTCTCCGTCGTCGCCACGGCCGGTCCGCTGGACGTGGACGCCAGCCACACCCCGCCCACGAGCAACGCCAGGATGAGCACCAGCGTCAGCAGTGAACCCCACACCGACCGCCGGCCGATGACCAAATCCAGCCCGATGGCGATGAGGATCACCGGCCACATGCGAAGGAGCGTCCCCCACACATCCCACGGCAGGACGCCCAGATTGTTCAGCAGGAGCACAACCCCCAGCCCGATGAGAATAACGGGCCACACCAGCCCGCCTCGGCGCGGCTTCTTCTCCATGATGTACCTCCTCCCCAGGGTTCCGTCGGCCTATCGTCGGCGGAAGATAAGGACCAGCCCGACCGCAATCAGCAGGACCGGCCACAGCGTGTCAAACGTCAGCCACCAGAGCCACGAGACGTGGAGCGCCTCCAGCAGGGCCAGCCCGCCCAGGATGATCAGCCCCGCGCCGATGGCGACGAGCAGCGGATGCGAATCGCTCGCCATGGCCTTCTGGAACTCGGAGCCGGCGGTGCGGGCGCGTTCGGCCATCTCGTCGGCGCCCGCGCGGATGGTGGCCTCGGTGGCCGCCGCGGTCTCCATGTCCTCGCGCGGGATGAGCAGCCACAGCAGCAGATACACCAGCACCCCGACCCCGCGCCCGATGCCCAACAGGACGAACAAGACGCGCACCAGGCCCGGGTCAATCCCCAGGTACTCGCCCAGGCCTCCGCACACCCCGGCGATGACGCGGTTCTTGGCGCTTCGGCTCAGCCGCTTGCCTTCCATGTCCGCCTCCTACTCGCCCCCGCGTGGGACAAGCGCCCGCCACAGGAGCACAAGGCCCGCCAGGATGAGCGCCGCGGGCAGGACGTACGACAGGCTCACCGCCGCGCCCACCAGCAGGAACACCCCCATGGCGCCCAGGATGACCGCCGGAATCGCCGCCCAGGTCTGGCGCCCCTGCGGCGTCGGCAGGAAGTAAAGCCCGCCGAAAGTCGCCGCCAGCCCCAGGAAGAAAATGCCGCCCACGGCCTCACCCTGCGCCTTGTCGCCCAGGGCCGCCACCACGCCCAGCGTTACCAGCACCCCGCCCGGAATCAGCGCCCACCAGAAGTCGCGCCGCGTCAGGTAGATGGCCCAGAAGGCCAGGCCGATGGCGCCGAGGAAGATCCCGCCGCTGATGGCGCCCGTGTCGCCCAGGGGGAGCGCCTCCAGGGCGATGACCGCCGCAAGCCCGAGCAGCGTGAACCCCGGGATGAGCGCCCACCAGTGCATGCGATCCGTGGCGTACCGATACAGGAACGCCGCGCCCCCCACGGCAAACATCGCCGCCCAGAACAGATCCCCCGCGCCGGCGAGCACCCCCAGATTGTCCAGCAGGAACAGCAATCCGGCCAGGACAAGAACCGCGCCGAACACCAACCGAACATCAAGCCGCTTCATGCCACGTCCTCCTACAGGTATTCATGCGGACTCGCGTAGATTTGCGGTCATTTTCGCCCGATGGGAACCGCCAACAACACGAAGATGCATCTGGAACACGACAAACGCGACGATGCGAATAGCCCGACCACACGTGCAGGCATTCGCCAGGTTCGCGTTTCTGGCATCCTCACCTCCTCGGGCGGGCAAAGCCGCGCACCAGGATGACCAGCCCCAACACGATGAGCAGCACGGGCCAATACGCGCCAAACAAGTTGGGGCCACCCAAGAGCGACGCGAACACGGCGAACAGGACAAGGCTGATGAAGACGAGCCAAGCCCCCGCCGAAATCTCGCCGCGCTTGCCCGCAATCAGGCCCGACAGGAGCGTGCCCACCCCAACGAACCCCGGGATGAGCGCCCAGGCGTAGGCCCACGACCCCCAGTCGTCCGTCGCGTTCTGCCAGTACAGCAGGCCGCCAATGCCCCCGACGATGCACGCGGGCACGGCCATCTCGGGCACGCCGGTCAGCAGGCCGATGAGCAGCAGGATGACGCCCACGCTGACGATGATCAGCGGCCAGCCGCCCGGGCCGAAGATGCGCGCCTCCAGGCCGGGCACCAGTTGCGCGGCCAGGAACCAGGCGCCCAGCAGGATGAGCACCAGGCCACCAGCCAGATTGGATTTGCGTTTGGGGTTCATGTTCCCTCCTCTGCATCAGCGCCTGGCGGCCACCGCACGATTCCCGCCGCCAGGAGCAGTCCTACGATCGTCTTCGCGTCGCAGATTTCGCCGGCCCGAATCATGCTCAGGGCCTCGGCCAGGGGAATCCGCGCCACCTGGATGCTCTCGTCATCTTCCGGAGCCTGCTCGCCCGGCGACAGGCCCACGGCCAGGAACAGATGGAGCCACTCGTCGCAGAAGCCGGGAGACGTGTAGAACCCGACGAGCGGGCGGAACTCCTGCGCGCGAAAGCCCGTCTCCTCGGCCAGTTCGCGGCGGGCGCAATCCACGGGGGCCTCGCCCGATTCCAGCGTCCCCGCCGGAATCTCCCACAGTTCGCGCCCGGCGGGCCTGCGAAACTGCCGCACAAGGAGCACCCGGCCCTCGTCGTCCAGCGCCACAATGCCCACCGCGCCCCGCGCTTCCACAACCTCGCGGGTGGTGCGCCGCCCGCTGCGCAAAGCCACCTCGTCCACGCGCAAGCGGACAAGTCTTCCTTCGTAGACGAGGCGGCTGCTGAGTGTGCGTTCGGTTTTCACGTTACGGGATGATCAACTGCTGTCCGGGGTAGATGATGTTCACGTTGGACAGGTTGTTTGCCAGAGCGATGGCCTGCACCGACGTGCCGTACATGAGCGCGATGCGGTACAGGGTTTCGCCGGGCTTGACCACGTGAGTCTTGGCCCCCGGCGGCGGAGTTGTCGCCCCCGACGGGATGATGAGCCGCTGGCCGACCTGCAGAAGCGACGGGTTCAGAATGCGGTTCACCGACGCCAGGGTTTGCCACGGGACGCCGTACCGCGCCGCGATGCTATACAGCGTGTCGCCGGGCTTCACCACGTACACGTCGGCGGAAATCGGCTGGCCCGGAATCGTCAGGACCTGCCCGACCTTGATGAGATAGTTGGGCGGCAGGTTGTTGGCCTGGGCGATGGCCTCCACCGTCGTGCCATACCGTCGCGCCAGCGAGTACACCGTGTCGCCCCACTGGACCACGTGCTGGATGGGCACAGGCGTGGCCGTCGGCGCGGGCGTGGCCGTCGGGGGAATCGGGACGGCCGTGGGCACAGGTGTGGCCGTGGCCCCAGGCGCGGGCGATGGCGTCAATGTGGGCATCTCATAGGTCGGCGTCGGCCCAACGGCGATGACCGTGGCGCCCGTGGGCACAACGGCAGGCGTGCCAGGCGGCACCGTCGCCCGCGGTTGCACGGCCGCCGCCGTGGAGACGGGCGTCTCGGCCACAGGGGGCTTGGGCCGCGTGCACGCGGTAAGCCCCGCCACAAGGACAAGAACAATCGCCAGGATGAACCGTATCCTCTTCGTGGACATGGCGTCCTCCTCCGCTGTCATGCAGCACGGTGGTTTGGCCTGTTTTCAACCGCCACCATCATAGCACATCCACATACGGGCGTCAAGGCCCAGATGCACCCGCCCTTGACGCCCCAATCGGAGACCCGCGAAGACCCCAAGGGTCTCGGAGACCCTTGGGGTCTATTCCCCATTCGCGTGGATTCGCGTTATTCGTGGATACCGGGCGTAGGGCAGGTTCCCATACCTGCCCCTGACCTCTATGGCCTGGGGCACGCAATGTCCGCCGAGACGTATGCATTACCGCGTCGCAGGCAAGTTGATAGATATGCCCCATTCATGTACAATGGCCCCAAACAGCCGCGGAGGCGCGCATGAGCATAGAGAAGTTGGCGAAAATCGCCCTGGTTCTCCTCATCATCATCGCGTCCCTGTACCTGATTGACAAGATTTGGGGCGCGCTGGCGTCAGTCAGCGAGGTGATCCTGATCTTCGGCCTGGGGCTGCTGGTGGCCTACGTGCTGGAGCCCCTCGTGCGCTGGCTGGCGGAATTGCGCGCGCCTGGATGGTTGCGGAGGGCGCTGTGCCGCCTGTTCGGCGAGTCGCGCGCGGCGCGCCTGTGCGAACTGCGCATCGGCCGAGGGGCCGCCCTCGCCGTCGTTTATCTGGGACTCCTGGCGGGCATCATCCTCAGCGCCGTGTATCTCGTGCCGCTGACCGTGGAGCAACTGACCCAAATCGGCGCACGCATCCCCGACTTCATCGCCAACGCCCCAAGCCTGCTGGCGTCCGTGGACCGCTGGCTGGCCGACCGCAACATTGGCATCTCGCTGTCGTCCCTGTACGACGAGACCATCTTGCGCCAGCGCGCCGAGGTGCTTGTGGCCCAGGCGATTCAGTACATGATCACGGCAGCGCGCGCCGTCGCATCGGTCGTAACCCTGTCCCTGCTGGTGCTAGCCGTGAGTTTCTACACCGTGCTGGATGGCCGCAAACTCATGGCCGAACTGTCGGCCCTCGTGCCGCAAAGGTACCAGGACGAACTGACTTTCGCGGCGCGGACGGTGGATCGGGTGTTCGGCGGGTTTGTGCGCGGCCAGGCGCTAATGGCCATCATCTACGGTGGGGTTGCCCTCGTGGCCATGTTGATCGCGCGCGTCCCTTCGGCGCTGGTCGTCGCGTGGATCAGCGGCATCATCATGCTCGTCCCGCTGGTAGGCGCGCCCATTGCCATGCTCCTGCCAGGGCTGGTGGCCCTGTTCCAGCAGCCGGGCGCCGCCATCTGGCTCATCATCGCCATGACCGCCTTCCAGCAGATTCTGCTTCACGTCATCATCCCGCGCATCATGAGCGAGACCATGGGCCTGCCCACGCTCCTCATCATCGCCGCCACACTGCTCGGCGTGATCCTCCTGGGCTTCTGGGGACTGCTGTTCGGGGTGCCCGTCGTGGCCATCTTCTACGCGCTGGCGGTGTACTGGCTGCAGCGGGTCAAGAAGCGGCTGGACGAGGCCGCACCCGCCGACAACGCGAACGCGCGCGAATAGGACATTCGCGGCCGTGCGCCTGCCGCCCGACGCTGAAGCATCGGGCTGAAGGGGCAAAGCCCTGCGGGCTGTGGTCATCCACGAATAACACGAATTCACACGAAGGGTATTGCGCCCGACGCGAAGTATCGGGCTGGGAGTAGCCCCGAAGGGGCTTGGTTCGCTCAGCGCGGGGGTTCAGCCCCGCGCGGCCATGCGCGGCCGCGATTTTCGCGGCTTTCGCGCCCTTTCGTGCCCTTCGCGACCCAAACATCCCTCAGCGCGGGGGTTCACCCCCGCGGACGACGCCAACGCCCGCGCAGGCGGCCGCCATTTTCGTGGCTTTCGCGCCCTTTCGCACCCTTCGCGATCCAAAATCCCTCAGCGCGGGGGTTCAGCCCCGCGCGGCCATGCGCGGCCGCGATTTTCGCGGCTTTCGCGCCCTTTCGTGCCCTTCGCGATCCAAACATCCCTCACGCGCGGATTTCACGCGAAAGGCTGACCGCGGATCGCCAACCGCTGCCTGGCCTACGGGCGCGAGGTTCCACCGCCGCGGGCGCGAACCCGCGTGCCCGCCCGGGCTGTGTACCCTCTGCCACGCCGCAGCGGGCATCCTAGATGACCCCCAACTCCTTGCCCACCTTCGCGAAGATCTCCAGCCCCTTGTCCAGGTCGTCCTTCGTGTGCACGGCGGAGATCATCACGCGGATGCGGGCCTTGCCGCGCGGCACGGTGGGGAAGCCCAGCGCCATGGCGAACAGGCCGTTCTCAAACAGGCGGCGCGAGAACTCCTTCGCCAGCGGCGCTTCGCCCAGCATGACCGGCGTGATGGGCGTCGTGCTCACGCCGGTGTTGAACCCCAGCCGCTTCATCTCGGCCTTGAAGTAGCGCGTGTTCTCCCACAGGCGATCCACCAGTTCGGTGGACTCCTCCAGCACGTCCACGGCGGCGATGCACGCGGCCACGTCGGCGGGAGTTACGGCGCTGGAGAACAGGAACGGCCGCGCCTTCTGGCGCATGTAGTCCACCACCCGCTGGCTTCCGGCCACCACGCCGCCCACGACGCCGAAGGCCTTGGACAGTGTGCCCACCTCCACATCCACCTTGCCATGCAGGTGGAAATGATCCACGATGCCGCGCCCGCCCTTGCCGAGCACGCCCTCGCCGTGCGCGTCGTCCACCATCAGGATGAAGTTGTGGCGCTGGGCCACCTCGTAGAGTTTGTCCAGCGGCGCCACGTCCCCGTCCATGGAGAAGACGCCGTCCGTAACAATGAGGGCGCGGCGGTAGGTCTTCGGCTCGGCGCGGATGACCTCCTCCAGCCCGTCGGGGTCGCAGTGGGGATAGCGCACGATCTTCGCGCGCGACAGGCGGCACCCGTCAATGATGCTGGCGTGGTTCAGTTCGTCCGAGAAGATCACATCTTCGGGGCCGACCAGCGAGGGAATCGCCGCCAGGTTGGCGCAGAACCCCGACTGGAAGGACACGGCCGCCTCCACGCCCTTGAACGCGGCCATGCGCTTCTCAAACTCCACGTGCAGGCTCATCGTGCCGGCGATGGAGCGCACGGCGGCCGGCCCCACGCCCCACTCGTCTATCGCCTTCTTGGCGGCCTCCTTGAGTTTCGGGTGGTTGGCGAACCCCAGGTAGTTGTTCACGCAGAAGTTCAGCACCTTGCGCCCGTCCACCACCGTCCACGCGCCCTGCGGCGAGCCGATGGTGCGAATGTGGATGTACAGCCCCTGCTCCTTCAGCGCGGCCACTTCCTCGTCAATGAACGCGAATTTGTCAGTAGTCATCGGTGTACAATCACTCCTTTCGTCTGGCCATTAGCCCTTGGCCTTTAGCCAATGGCTAATGGCTATGGGCTATGGGCTATGGGCTAACGGCTACGGGTACATCACGATTTTGGCAGCCTGACGGTTGGCCGCCGTCATCAGGTCAAATCCCGTCTGGAACTCGTCCAGTTTGATCTTGTGCGTGATGACCGGCGAGGGGTCAAACCCCGCGCGGAACAGCCCCTGCATCTGCATCCACGATTGCCACAGTTGCCGCCCGTTGATCCCGTAGATGGTAATGCCCTTGAAGATGACGCTCTTGTTCAGGTCAATGGTGATGGGCTGCGACGGGATGCCGAAGGCCACCCAGCGCCCGCCCTTGCGCAGCACGGCCAGCGACTGGTCCACCGCCGTCTGGTTGCCCGTCATCTCTATCGCCACATCCACGCCCAGGCCGTGCGTGTCGTCCATGATGCGCTCCACCACGCCGCCGTCGGCTACGTTGATGGCGATGTCGGTGCCCATCTTCTGCCCGATGGCGATGCGGGCCGGATACTTGCCGACGTGGTAGATGCGGCTCGCGCCCGACGCCCGCGCCACGCCGATGGCGAACAGACCGATAGGCCCGTCGCCGAAGATGGCCACGGACTTACCGGTGATGGGCTCGCACAGCACGGCGTACACGGCATTGCCCAGCGGATCCTGGATGGACGCGATGGCCGGATCCAGGTCGGGGTCGTTCTTCCACGCCGAGGTCTCGGGCACGGCCACGTACTCGGCGTAGGAGCCGTTCGTGTCCACGCCGAAGATGACCAGGTTCTGGCAGATGTGCGGCTGGCCGTTGCGGCAAACGTGGCATGTCCCGTCAAAGATGTGGGAATCGGCGGAGATGAAATCGCCGACCCGTAGCGAGCGCACCTCGCTGCCCACCTCCACCACGTCGCCGCAGAACTCGTGGCCGATGGTGATGGGCGGCTTGATGCGGCTCTGCGACCAGGCGTCCCACTTGTAGATGTGAACGTCGGTGCCGCAGATAGAGGTGGCGCGGACTTTGACGAGGATTTCGTTGGGTCGGATGCGGGGGATGTCAATCTCGGTCATTTCCAGCCCTGGGCCGGGCCGGACCTTGCGCACCGCGCGCATTTTCTCAGCCATACGACTACTCTCCTTCGTGCAGTCTATTGTTTGCATCCTTGCAGGCTTTGGCGGCTTGTGCGAAGTATAACACCTTCCCACAGGCGCGTCAAACGCAGCCCCGCCTCGCCCACCCCCCTCGCCCCGCTCGCGGGGAGAGGGCTGGGGTGAGGGGTCGCCAATCCCCTGCGCCGACAGACCACGTAGGGCGGCTTTCCGTCGCCGCCGCGGCGTCCCCCCCGCCCGCGCCGACAGAACACGTCGGGCGGCTTTCCATAGCCGCCGCGCCGTTCCCCCCGCCCGCGCCGATGGACCACGTAGGGCGGCTTTCCATAGCCGCCGCGGCGTCCCCCCGCCCCGCCCCGACGGAACACGTAGGGCGGCTTTCCATAGCCGCCGCGGCGTTCCCCCCGCCCGCGCCGTGAACGCCATTGACGTCGCGCGCGGACTCATGTACAATGGGCGCAGAATCGTCGCGGGCATCGGTCCGTCCGGGCGCTTCGGCCTGCGCCGGACCGCCCACTGCCGACCCAACAAGGAGGACGCCATGTCGGTTTCCTACGCACAGCGCGCCGACTTCACCTGCCCCGAATGCGGGGCGCCGTTCGCCGCCGACGTGTGGCTCATCGTGGACGTCGGCGAACGCCCCGACCTGCTGGAGCGCATCCACGCCGGAACCCTGCACGACGTTACCTGCCCCAACGGCCACACCCGCACCGTGGACGCCCCGCTCCTCCTGTACCGCCCGGGCGAGGACCCGCCCCTGCTGTTCTCCCCCGCCCGCGCCACCACCGCCGAGCAGGACCAGACGCAGGCAGGCGTGCTGGTGGGCTTCCTGCGCGAGCGCCTGGGCAGCGCGTGGCGGGACGAGTGGCTGCAGCGCACGGCCGCCGTGCCGCGAGAGGCCCTGCCCACGTTCCTGGCCGAAGGCCCGGAAGCCGCGATGCGCCAACTGGCTTCGGAGGCCCAGGCCGAACTGGAACGCCTGCGCACCGAGGATCCGGAGACCTACGCGAA
Organism: Anaerolineae bacterium; assembly: GCA_034436295.1. Classification (GTDB taxonomy): domain Bacteria; phylum Chloroflexota; class Anaerolineae; order DTLA01; family DTLA01; genus DTLA01. The sequence goes on from DAOTVT010000042.1 coordinate 10,232, forward strand.
ACTGGAGGAGAAGGTGAAGCAGGCTTCGGAAGCCGCGCCCCTGGCGCAGACCCTGTTCGCCTTCGTCTCTGCCGACACCTGGGCGGAATCCCGTCGCATCGTGGAGGCCCACCCCGAACTCCTCACCGACGACGCCGACTCCTTGCTGGAGCAGTTGATAGAAAGCGCGCGCGCCCAGAATGACGCCAACGCCGTCCGCATCTTTGAGGAGCACCGCGCCCTCCTCCGCCGCTGCCGCGACGCCGGCATAGAGCAGGCGTTTGCGGAAAGGAAGAAGCCGCAGATTGCCGAGGAGATTCCCCCAGAAATGCGGCCTCTCGCCGAGGCACTGGCCGCCCTGCCGAAGGAGCACCGCAACGCCCTCGCCGAAATTGACAGAAACGTCCACTCCCCCGCGGAACTGGAGGCCGCCGTCAACGCACGGCCCGCACTCCGCGCCGCCCCCGAGCAGGCCCTCGCCGCCGCCCTCTCCTCTCCCCGCGAGGGTGAGGGCATCCCCGTTCCCCCAGGGGGTGAGGGCATTCCCATTCCCCCCTCTCCCGCTGGGAGAGGGGCCGGGGGTGAGGGCATCCCCATCCCCCCCGCCTTCCGCGACGACCTGCGCCGCGCCAAAGAGGCCGAGGCCCGCTATCTGCGCACCGGCGACCTGCAGGCGCTGGATGAGGCCGTGGCCGCCTGGGAGCGCATCTGGGCGCACCCGGACTTCGCCGCCGCGCCGCAGGATTTCCGCCTGGCCGCGCTAAACGACGGCGGGGGCGCCTTCCTGCGCCGCCACCGGGCGCGGGGCCGCATGGAAGACCTGGCGAAAGCGATGGATGCCTGGGAGCAGGCGGTGAAGGCAACCCCCGCAGGCTCCCCCGAACGCGCCGCTATCTTGAATAACCTGGGCTCCGGCCTGCGCGCCCGCTACGCCCGCTCCGGCGACCTGCACGACCTCCAGCGCGCCATCCAGGTCTGGGAGCAGGCGGTGAAGGCAACCCCCGCAGGCTCCCCCGAACGCGCCGCTATCTTGAATAACCTGGGCAACGGCCTGCGCGACCGCTACGCCCGCTCCGGCGACCTGCACGACCTCCAGCGCGCCATCCAGGCCTGGGAGCAGGCGGTGAAGGCAACCCCCGCAGGCTCCCCCGACTTGCCCATGTACTTGAATAACCTGGGCAACGGCCTGAGC
>DAOTVT010000043.1:0-5006 GCA_034436295.1 Anaerolineae bacterium
TTCGGCCTGGGCATGGACTTTCTGGTGCTGTTCGCGGTGGTGGCGGCGCTGGTGGGAATCGGCGCGCGCCTGTACCCGACGATTGTTACGTGAGCCGTTGGCCGTTGGCCTTCGGTAGGGGCAACGCACGCGTTGGGTAGGGGCCACGCATGCGTTGGGTAGGGGCCACGCGTGCGTTGGGTAGGGGCAACGCATGCGTTGCCCCTACACGCGAACCCGCCCGTGCGGGGCTGAACCCCCGCGCTGAACGGACCAAGCCCCCTTCGGGGCTGAAAATAGCCCGCAGGGCTTCGCCCGTTTAGCCCGGCGCTTCAGCGTCGGGCGGACATGCGACCCAATGCGTCATCCCCTGTGTGCGCCGCGCCCTCGGCGGTGAAATCCGCACGGGCAACCCGAATGCCCCATCCTCAGGCCCCGTATTTTCGCCCGCGCGCAAATCGTATATAATGCGCCCGTGTCCGGACGACGCGAAATGTTATGTAATGTTGCCCCCTGCACAGGGAAAAGTCCTCACCTCGGCGTGAAGCAGAGATGACACGAGAGCAAATCAACTTTCTCATGGAGTTGGTGCTGTACGCGGACAGGCGCGACCTCCACCTCGTGGCCGTCCACCTGGCCCGCGACTGGCTCGGCGAGGCCCGCTTTGAGCCTGCCCCGGACGAGTTGGTGTGGCTCTGGGCGCTGGCGAACGGCAATGACGCGGTTCCCACCTCCGTGGTAGAAGTCGCCCGCGACTTCATGTTCTGGGACATGTTCCGCTGCAACTAGCCCGTCTCTTGCTTCCACAATGGAGCCAGCGCCACGGTTTGCGCCCCTGACCGTTTTGGATATGATATTCAACTGTCGGCGCTTTGCGGGCGGCGTCTCGCCGGATAGCCCACATGGCTGGCGGGAACCGCATGGCGTGCGCCGCTGTGCATCCGCCACGCGCTTCGGCGCGCATCGCATCCTGAGGAGGGGCGTATGGAAAACCAACCCGCCATCGCAATCCACGGGCTTACCAAATCCTACGGCAAAGTGCGCGCTCTTCGCGGCATAGACCTGGAGGTGCAACAGGGCGAAATCTTCGGCTTCCTGGGCCCCAACGGCGCGGGCAAGACCACCACCATCCGCTGCGCCCTGGACCTGATTCGCCCCGACGGCGGCAGCATCCGCGTGCTGGGCATCAACCCCCAGGCCGATCCCGTGGCCGTCAAGGCCCGCACCGGCTATCTCCCCGGCGAGTTGCAACTGGACGACAACCTCACCGGCGAGGCTCAACTGCGCTTCCTCAACGAACTGCGCGGCCGCAAGGCCGACTGGACCTACGTCCGCGAACTCGCCGAGCGCCTGGACCTGGACCTGAAGCGCCCCATCCGCAACCTGTCCAAGGGCAACAAGATCAAGGTGGGTGTGATCCAGGCCCTCATGCACCGCCCCGAACTGCTGATGCTGGACGAGCCGACCTTCGGCCTGGACCCGCTGATGCAGCAGGAGGTGCTCCGCCTGCTGGTGGAGGCCAAGCGCAACGGCGCGACCGTCTTCTTCTCGTCGCACATCCTGAGCGAGGTGCAGGCCGTGGCCGAGCGCGTGGGCATCATCCGCCGCGGCAAGATCGTGGAGGTGGCGGGCGTCCAGACGCTCATCCACCGCTCCATGCGCCGCGTCCGCATCCAGTTCCGCCACGACGTGGACCCCGCGCCGCTGTTGCAGGTGCCCGGCGTGGCCCTGCTCAAGCGCGACGACGGCCGAGCCGTAACGCTCCAGGTGGAGGGCGAGATGGACGGCCTGCTCAAGGCGGTGGCGGCCTTCCCGGTGGTGGACTTTGAGACCGAGCGCCCGTCGCTGGAGGAGATCTTCCTGGCCTACTACGAGGACGAGCGCAACAGCCACAAGACGGAGGAGTAACATGTGGGCGACCTTTCGGCATGAGTTGGCTCACATGCGGGGGCGAATCCTGGGCTGGGGCCTCGGGCTTGGGCTGCTGGGGGCCTACTTCTCGTCAGTCTTCAGTTCCTTTGAGGCGCAGATGGCGCAATTGCGGCAAGCCATGGAGTACTTCCCGCAGGAACTGTTCGCCTTCTTCGGCCTTGACATCGCCTCGCTGACGCCCTACAGGTTCCTGGACGTGAAATTCTTCTCGCTGATGCCGGCCATTCTGGGCGTCTTCGCCGTGGGCGCGGGCACCGCCATGCTGGCGCGCGACGAGGAAAAAGGGCTGCTGGATCTGATCCTGGCACACCCCGTGAGCCGCAAGGCCCTGTTCTTCGGCAAGGCCCTGGCGGCTCTCGCGGCCATGGTCCTCATCGTCGCCCTCATGTGGGCGGGCCTGGTGGTCGGCATGGACCGCGCATCGCTCCAGGTAACGCCGACGCAGATGATCGGCCCCATGGTGTCGGTGCTGGCGGCGGTGGTGCTGTGGTGGTCGCTGGGGCTGCTCCTGAGCATGCTGCTCCCATCGCGGCGCATGGCTTCGTCGGCCGTGGCGTTCCTCATCGTGGCGAGTTTCTTCGTCAAGGGCATGGCCGAGTTGGACCCGGACCTGAAGGGCATCGCCAAACTCTCGCCGTTCACGTACTATCAGGGCGGCCAGGCGGCCTTCGGCCTGAACGTCGGCTGGATTGTGGGGCTGGTCCTGCCTGCGGCGGCATTCGTGTTGCTGGCGTGGTGGCGGTTTGAGCGCCGCGACATCCGCGTGGCCGGCGAGGGTGGCTGGGGTGTGGCCCTGCCCGCGCGGATGCGCCCCGCACGCAGGCGGCCCGCCGAAGCGCGCCACGCCGTGTAGAAGGCGCTGCACCGTGGAGACAAGGAGGGCTGGACGATGTTGACCCTGTTCAAGCATACGGTGGCGCGGTCCAAAGGAGCCATCCTGGGCTGGGGCCTTTCGCTGGGCCTGCTCAGCATGTGGCTCACGTCGTTCTACGACACGCTGGCCGAGCAGCAGGAGATGCTGCAGAAACTGTTTGCAGCCTATCCGAAAGAGATTTGGGCTTTCTTCGGCGGCACGTCGGACTTCTTCTCGCCCGAAGCGTTCATCAACATGGAACTCTACTCCTACATGCCGCTGGTGCTGGGCATCTTCGCCGTGCTGGCGGGCAGCGCCCTCCTGGCGGGCGACGAGGAGAAGGGGTTCATGGACTTGCTGCTGGGGCATCCCCTCGGACGGACGGGCCTGTTCTTCGGGCGGGTTCTGGGCTTCCTGGTCATCCTGCTGGCGATTCTGACGCTCATGTGGCTCGGAACGATGATCGGGGCGCAGTGGTCCACGTACATGGACATCGGCTGGGGCGAGATGTGGCTCCCCAATCTGTCGCTGCTGGCGATGCTGCTCCTGTTCGGCGGCCTGGCGCTTTTCCTCAGCATGGTGTTGCCGTCGCAGCGGCTGGCGGCTTCGGTAGCCGGCGGGCTGTTGGCAGTCAGTTTCCTCATCAACGGCATGGCAGAGTTGAGTCCCGACGTGGCGAAAGTTGCGAAATATCTCCCGATGAAATACTACCAGGGCGGCCTCGCAGCCAAGGGCATGAACTGGGAGTGGTTCGCCTGGCTGATGGGCGTGGGAGTGGCGTTTGTGCTCCTGGCCTGGTGGCGATTCCTGCGGCGCGACATCCGCGTCGGCGGCGAGGGCGGGTGGAAGGTGCCAGGGCTGCGTCTCCGGCGTCGCCGCGCCATCGCGAGCGCAGAGTAGGGAGACTCACCACCGAGAACGCTGAGACCGCAGAGATGACGCGAACCGATGCCCTCTCTGCGGTCTCTGTCCTTGCAGCGAAAGGCGGGAGATGAGCGAGAGGTCGCAGCGAAACGGCGGGTTCCGGGGATCGCTGGCGAAGGCGTTCATCGCCGTCGTCCTGTTCGCAGTCGTCCTGTTCCTGGCCGCGGGAACGCTCCGCTGGCCGATGGGCTGGGCCTACATCGGCATCGCGGCGGCCAACACGCTCATCGTCGTCCCCCGCATGGACCCCGCGCTGCTCCGCCAGCGCACGACAGTGGAGCAGGCCGGAGCCAAACGGTGGGACATCCCTCTGGCGCTGATTGTGGGGCGGCTCGGCCCGATGGCCATGTTCCTCGTGGCGGGACTGGACAGGCGCTTCGGCTGGTCGGCTCCGATGTCGCCGGCGCTTGTCGTCGCGGGTTTCGTTCTCCTGGCGATTGGCTACGCCCTGTCCGACTGGGCGGTCATCGTCAACCGCTTCTTCGCGCCGGTTGTGCGCGTGGACGCGGGGAGTGGCCACACGGTGGTTACCGGCGGACCGTACCGCCTCGTGCGGCATCCGGGGTACGCGGGCGCGGCGCTGACGTATTGGGGCACGCCGCTGGTGCTAGGCTCATGGTGGGCGTTCATCCCCGCCGCGCTCACGAATTTGATTGTCGTGATTCGCACGGCGCTGGAGGACCGAACGCTCCAGGAGGAACTCCCGCGCTACGCCGAATATGCTGCCAAAGTCCGCTGGCGGCTCGTGCCGGGGGTGTGGTAGCCGCGCTGCACGTGCCGCGCAGGGGGCGGCAGGCTGTGCGCGAACCCTCGCCGCGGGGGAATAGACACGTGGGGCGGCTTCCCATAGCCGCCGAAGGCAGAGGGCAGGTACGGAAACCTGCCCTACGCTCGCTGATAGCCCGCAGGGCTTCGCCCGTTTAGCCCGGCGCTTCAGCGTCGGGCCGGCGGGGCACAACGTGCGACGCACCTCGGAGGTGCGTCGCACGTGTTTCATGCGAGCGGAGAGTGGGATTGAGGGGGTGAGGTGAGTGGGCGCACGGCCGCGCGTCCGCCTCTTCGCCGCGGGCGGGGATGTAGAGCAAATTGGCAATTTGCTCCACGCGGGTGGGGGTGAATCGCCGCATCGCCGCGCGGGGCTGAACCCCCGCGCTGAACGGACCAAGCCCCCTTCGGGGCTGAAAATAGCCCGCAGGCCTTCGCCCCTTCAGCCCGATGCTTCAGCGTCGGGCGGACATGCGACCCAATGCGTCATCCCCTGTGTGCGCCGCGCCCTCGGCGGTGAAATCCGCACGGGCAACCCGAATGCCCCATCCTC
>DAOTVT010000044.1:0-2143 GCA_034436295.1 Anaerolineae bacterium
CGACGCCCCGCCAAGCAACCACCGAACAGCCCTAGGCCAGCCCCAGCGCCTTCAGCCGCTCCAGGGTAGGAACGCCGTTCGCGTCCCAGCCCCGCTCCTGGTAGTACTCCCGCAGGAGCAGCGGCTGGTCCGGCAGAACGCCCGCGGCCCCGCCGCTATCTCGCGCCACGGTGAGAATGCGCGGCGGCAGGGTGTCGTCGCGGGCCGTTACCCCCAGCCGCACATTGATAAGACGCTTCAGGTTGAACAGGCGTTCCCCGATGCGGAGGAGTTCGGCGGGCGTGATCTCCCACCCCAACGCCAGGTTGAGCCACTGGCACACGTCCTTCGGCTCAACCTTGCCCCGAATGCTGAACTTGCACAGGCCCAGCGGGTTGAACGTGGCCAGGTAGTTCTGCCAGATGGCCGCCATCTTGCCCTGGCCCGCGCTCGTGTGGGGGTCGTAGGGTTCGGGAGACCACACGTCCTCCAACTGCAGGCCGCCCGCGCCCCGCCAGTGGCACATCGCCTCCAGGTGGCACGCGCCGCGATTGGCGGTGGCGTAGTTCGCGCCCATGCTGATGTACGCGCGGGGGTCGTGCATGGGCAACTCCAGGCCCTTGACGGTTACATCCATGTCCCTGGCCGCTGGCCCAAGCCGACGGCAGAAGGCGCGCACGCCCTCGCCCAGCCACGCGCCAAGCCCCTCTCGCATCCCGATCTGCTCGGTCAGCGCCACCAGCGCCGCCCCGCTGCCCCAGCGCAGGTCAAGATCGCGCGCCATGTCGGGCGGCAGAAGCCCCCGCTCGGCGGCCTCCATGGCCGTGGCGATGGCCGCGCCCACCGAAATCGTGTCCAGCCCCAGGCGGTTGCAGATGTCGTTGGCGCGGATGATGCTTTCCAAATCGTCCACCAGGCACATGGAGCCCATGGCGCCGGCCGTCTCGTACTCCGGCGCGTGGATGTACTCGCCCCCCGCGCCCGCGGGCACGAGTTTGCCGCACCCGATGGGACACCCGAAGCAGTGGTAGTGCTTCACCTCGTACCGTTCCACGACGGTTTGGCCCGTGATTTTCGCCGCGCCATCGGGCCAGGACCCTTGCAGCCAGTTCTTGATGGGGAGGTCGCCGCTCTGCTCGGCCCGCGCGACGCCGCCCGCCGTGCCCAGTTTCGTGAAGCCGACGGTGTTCTCCTGGATGACCCTGTTCTTCTCCCGCACCGAGGCCCGAAGGCGTGCCTCGTCCACGTAGGCGGGCCGCTTGCGTCCGCGCACGGCGATGGCCTTGAGGTTCTTGCTCCCGAAGACCGCGCCCATGCCCCCGCGACCCACGGCGCGCGCCTCGTGCCCGTCCACCATGATGGCGGCCAGATGCACCAGGCGCTCGCCCGCAGGCCCGATGGCGATCACGCGCGCCTTGGCGTCCGTCTCCTGGCGGATGCGCTCCACCGTCTCGTAGCAGTCCAGCCCCCACAGGTGGCTGGCGTCCCGAATCTCCACGCCCGACTCGGTGATCCACAGGTACACCGGTCCTGTGGCGCTGCCGGTAATGGCGATGCCGTCGTAGCCGGCGAAACGCAACTCCGCCCCCCAGTAGCCGCCGCCCGTGGATTCGTTCCAGACGCCGGTGAGGGGCGACCGCCCGCAGACCGAGAACTTGCAGGCCGTGGGCAGCATCGTGCCGGTGAGCAGTCCCGCGACCACGTACACGGGGCTTGCCACATCCAGCGGGGCCAGGTCGGGGCGCATCTGGCGGTAGTACAGTTCGGCCGCCAGCCCGCTGCCCAGCAGGCAGGTTCGCACCTGCTCCTCCGGAATCCGCTCCTGGGAAATCTCGCCGGTTGACAGGTTGACGTTGAGGAGTTGCCCTGCATATACGCCCATGCCTTCCTCCTGTCGTTGTGAGTGTCTGACGCTGGTAACCGCGAATGGACGCGAATCCTCACGAATAGAAAATACCCTTCGCGTTTATTCGCCTGAATTCGCGGTTCCTCCCGCCTGACGGTGGTAACCGCGAATGGACGCGAATCTGCACGAATAGAAATGCCCTCCGCGCTTGTCCGCGTGAATCCGCAGTTCCCCCCGCCTGACGGTGGTAACCGCGAATGGACGCGAATCCACACGAATAGAAATGCCGTTCGCGTTTATTCGCGTGAATCCGCATTT
>DAOTVT010000045.1:0-30390 GCA_034436295.1 Anaerolineae bacterium
AGGGACAGCCGCCCTACGACTCCCCGCCGACCGCCAACGCCGACGGCCACCGGCGGCTAGGGATAGCCGCCCTACGACTCCCCGCCGACGGCCCGCCGACGTCCACCGGCGGCTAGGGATCGCCGCCCTACGACTCCCCGCCGACCGCCGCCCGCCAACGGACACCGGCGGCTAGGGATAGCCGCCCTACGAATCCCCGCCGACCGCCGACGGCCACCGGCGGCTGGGGATAGCCGCCCTACGACTCGCCGCCGACCGCCGACGGCTGATCGCTGACGGCTATCGGCTAATGGCTGCCGGCTACCGGCTCCCCGCCGCACCGCCGCGCGGCATCGCCAACGACAGCGCCGCGAGCGCCAGCCCCGCCAGCGCCGCCGCGCCGCCCACAAACAGCATCCAGCCCCCCATCGCCGAGAAGATGCCCTCAAAGGCCGCCTGCGCCATCGGCAACAGGTTCGCGGGCAGCGCGCCGTTGGGCGACGTGGCGACCCACGTCCACAGCGCGCCCCGCACCACGAACAGCAGGCCGAACGCCGTCAGCGCCAACCCGCCGCTCAGCACGAGCGTCCACCCCCACCACTGCAACAGGGCGCGCGTGGGCGTCCATCGCAGCAGGCCGATGAGCAGGAACGCGCCCACCAGCGCCGCGCTCAGCACGGTCAGGTAGTCCTGAGCCTGCCGCCGCGCCTGGCGAATCTCATTCAGCCCCGCAATCACCGACTCGCGGTCGGCCTCGTCGGCGAGCGCCAGGATGTCCACGCTGTCGGGCACCGACTGCATGGCCGCGTCCACGTGGCCGCGCAGGTTCAGGGTGTCGCTGCGCACGAACCCGTCCACGTCAAAGTTGGGCGGCAGGCACAGGGGAATCTCGCTGCCGCTCAGGAGCGCCACCAGCGCCTCGGCCACCTTCTCCATCGTGCACAGGGGCAGGCGGCGAAGTTTGTCGGCCAGGAGCGTCTCGGCGATGTCGGGCACCTTATGCTTCAGTTCGGCCAGCGACAAGATGAGTTCGGGCTGCGGCTCGGCGCCTTTGAGGTAGTCAAACAGCACGCCAAGCCACTGCTCCATCTGCGCGGTCAGCCACGGTTCGCTGACAAGTTGCTTTGCAACCCAATCCGCGTCGTCGGCGGTGAACAGCGACCCCAGCGCGGCGCCCTGCTTCAGCACCTGCGCGGCGACCTGATCGCGCGCCAGTTCCGTCGCCGCGCCGACGAATTCGGGCCTTCGGATGATGGTAACGTACGTGTTCGGAGAGAACAGCGTCTGCAGCGCGCCCCACCCGATGGCGTCCAGGGCAAACCCCAACACGAACACCAGTGCCAAAACTCCCGCCAGGAGTTTTCTCATAGGCCCTCCTTATCTTCCAGGAACGCCCGGATCAACGCGGCCGCGCGGGCCTCCGCATCCTCGTCGCTGCGCAGCCAGTGAATGCGGGGATCGTCCGCGCGGAACCAGTTGGCCTGCTGGCGCACAAATCGGCGCGTGGCCCGCTTGATTTCGCGCACGGCCTCGTCCAGCGCGCACTCGCCGCGAAGGTAGGCGCCGATTTGCCGATAGCCCACGCCGGTCATGGCGGGCGCGTCCCACGCGTAGCCCTGCGCCGCCAGACGCCGCACCTCGTCCACCAGGCCCAATTCTAGCATGCGCTCCACCCGCGCGTCAATGCGCCTGTACAACTCGGGGCGTGGAAGCGTCAGCCCGATCCACAGCGAGCGAAACGCGGGCGGGCGCCTGGTCTGCTGCTGCGAGATGGGCTTGCCCGTCGCCAGGCACACTTCCAGCGCCCGAATCACGCGCCGCACGTTGCGGGGGTCAATGCGGGCCGCCGCCTCGGGGTCCAGCGCCGCCAGCCGCGCGCGCAACGCGTCGGGGTTCGCCGCCGCCTCGGCCTCCAGTTCGGCGCGGAGTTGGGGGTTCGGGGGCACGCGGGGGATGTCCAGCCCTTCGGCCACGGCGCGCACGTACAGCCCGCTGCCTCCCACCAGGAAGGGAAGATGCCCGCGGGCATGGATGTCGGCGATGGCTCGCAGCGCCGCCTCCTGGAACTCGGCGACGGTGTACCAGCGGTCGGGCGACACGATGTCCAGTAGGTGATGGGGCACGCGGGCGCGCTCTTCGGGCGTGGCCTTGGCCGTGCCGATGTCCATGCCGCGGTAAATCTGGCGCGAATCGGCGGACACGATTTCGCCGCCGAAACGTTCGGCCAGACGAATGGATAGGGCCGTCTTGCCTACCGCCGTCGGCCCCACGATGAGGATCAGCGGCCGCTCACCCTTCCACCGCATTGGGGATCACCTCGCACCGCGCCACGCGGCCCCGCTCGTCCAGCGCCACAGCCACCACGTCCAGCCGCCATGCGCCCGCGTAGCCGCGCTCGGCCACGTAGGTCTGGGCCACTTCTATCATCTTGCGCTGCTTGCGTGGCCCCACCGACTCCTCGGGCGTGCCCATGCGGTCGCCCCGCCGCGTGCGCACCTCCACGAAGGCCATGACCTCGCCGTCCATGGCGACGATGTCTATCTCGCCAGCGGCGCAGCGGTAGTTGCGCTCCACCACCCGATAGCCCAACTCCCGCAGGCGGCGGATGGCCACCTCCTCGCCGAACGCCCCCAGCCGTTGCCTGGCGGTGCTCATCGCGGCCCGTCCTGCGCGGCGGCCCCGCGCCCGTCCAGGCACGCCCGCACCGGCGCAAAGGTGCGGCGGTGGATGGGGCACGGCCCCAGCGCGCGAAGGGCCTCCAGGTGCTGCGCCGTGCCGTACCCCTTGTGCCGCGCGAACCCGTACCCCGGATACAGGCCATCCAGTTCGGCCATGAGGCGGTCGCGGCGCACCTTCGCCACGATGGACGCCGCCGCCACAGAAAAACAAAGAGCATCGCCTCGGACGATGCTCTTCTGGTGTATCGGTTCCTGCGGCAGTCTCACCGCGTCAATCAGCAGGAAGTCCGCCGCAATGCCCAGGTTGGCGATGGCGCGCCGCATGGCCAGCCGCGTCGCCGGCAGAATCCCCATGCGGTCAATCTCGGACGCCGACGCCAGGCCGAACCCCACGGCCACCGCCTCCTCCACAATGCGCTGCTCCAGCGCCTCGCGCTTGCGCGGCGGGAGCATCTTGGAGTCGCACACGCCGTCCAGCGCGGCCAGCGCCTCCGCGCAGTCCAGGGGAAGCACCACGGCCGCCGCCGCCACAGGGCCGGCCCAGGTGCCGCGCCCCGCCTCGTCCACGCCCGCGATGGCGCGGTACCCCGCTTCCAGCAGGGCCTGCTCCTCCGACAGGGTTGGAACCAGGCGGCGCGGCGTCATAGGCGCGCGGGGGAATCAGTCGCCGGCCTGCTCGGCCGTGGGAGTCTCAACTCGCCTTTCGCGGAGCCGCGCCGACTTGCCGCCGCGCTCGCGCAGGAAGTACAGTTTGGCGCGCCGCACCTTGCCGTGGCGCAGCACCTCTACCTTCTCCACGCGAGGCGAATGGAAGGGGAACGTGCGCTCCACGCCCACGCCATGCGCCCCGATTCGGCGCACCGTGAAACTCGCCGCGGGCCCGCCCTTCTTGACGCGGATCACTACGCCCTGCACCAACTGGATGCGCTCGCGGTCGCCCTCCACGATGCGGCTGTGAACGCGCACCGTGTCGCCCGGGGCCAACGGGGGTATATTCGGATTCGGCTCAAGCCGCTCTACGGATTTCAGCAGTTCGCTCATGCTATGCAACCTCCGGTCATAATGGCAAAGACGTATTATAGTCTCTTGTTGCCATTTCCGCAAATCACCGCTGTTCGTCTGCGTCCTTGCCCTGGCCCCAGCCCAGACGCCGCAGGAACTCCCGATCTGCCGCCGTCAGGTTGGCCCGCTCCAGCAGGTCGGGCCGCCGCTCCAGCGTCCGCCGCAGCGACTGCTCCCGCCGCCATCGCACCACCTCCGCGTGATTCCCCGACAGGAGCGCGTCGGGAACCTTCAGCCCGCGGAACTCGGCCGGGCGCGTGTACTGCGGATACTCCAGCAGGCCCTCCGCGTGCGAGTCCTCAAAGGTCGCGCCCGGGTCGCCCAGCACGCCGGGCAGGAGCCGCGTTACCGCCTCCACCACCACCATCGCCGGCAGTTCGCCCCCCGACAGCACGTAGTCGCCGATGGAAATCTCGTCGGTGGCCAGGAGTTCGCGCACGCGCTCGTCCACCCCCTCGTACCGCCCGCAGATGAGGACGATTCGCCGGAAGCGGGCCAACTCGCGCGCCACCGCGTGCGAGAACAGCCGCCCCTGCGGGCTCATGAGCACCACGGCCACATCCTGACCCCTGCGGGCCATGTCCTCGCCCAGGACGGCCTCGGCGGCGTTCCAGATGGGTTCGGGCTTCATCACCATCCCGCCCCCGCCGCCGTAGGGCGCGTCGTCGGTCTGGCGGTGCTTGCCCGGCGCGTAGTCGCGGATGTTGTGCACGCGAACGGCGACGAGGCCGGCCTCCACCGCCCGCTTCACGATGCTCTCCTGGAGCGGCCCCTGAAACATGTTGGGGAACAGGGTCAGGATGTCAAACTCCAGCCGCATATCGCCTCCGCTTTTCTCGCAATCCGCGCCCCTGTGCTATAATCCGTGCCGCAATCATACCCTGAAGACGCGGGATTGGCAAAGCCCGCGCCGCGTTCGGAGGGACCGACATCATGAGGAAATCCGCGCTGTTGCTGCTGGTCATCTGCGCCGCCCTTGCCGTCGCCTGCAAGAGCGGCACCAACACCATCTACGGCACGGTGTCGGGCACGGTTACCTACGCCCGCTCGGCCGACAAGCCCCTGACCGACAAATCCAACATCGGCCGGCCCGCCACCGACGTGAAGGTGCGCATCCGCCTGCTGGAGCAGCCGAAGTACTCGGGCGGCCAGCCCGTCTTCATCCAGGGCGAGCCGCTGTTTGAACTCATCCCCGACGCCAACGGCAAGTACAACGTGCAACTCGCCTACGGGCAGTACCTGCTGGAGGTTGTGCGCGGCGAGGACACCGTCCTGGCCAAGCGCATGCTCATCGTCCGCGCCGGGCAATCGCTCACCGCCGACTTCAACGTCCCGGCCCCGTGATGCGGCGGCTTCGCGCTTGCCGAGTACAATGCTCCCCAAACTTCCCGAGAGGAAAACCGTTGTGAAGTCAGCACGCTCCCTTCTGTTCGCCATGCTGCTCGTGGCCGCCGCCCTCACCGCAGCGTGCGAACCCACGCCGGTCGCCACGCCCGCGCCCGCTTCGGCCACGCCCGCCCGCGCGCTCCCGTGCGCGGCCCCCACCCTGCCGCCCGCCGGCTCGGCCTGCACCCCCGCGCCGCGCGAGCAGTGGGCGCGGGCCACGGTGGTGAGCATCACCGATGGCGACACCATCCGCGTGCGCGTCGGCGGGCGGGTCCGCGCGGTGCGCTACATCGGCATGGACACGCCCGAGCGCAACCAGCGCGGGTACGAAGCCGCCTCCCAGGCCAACGCCAGCCTGGTGGCCGGACAGGTGGTGTACCTGGAACGCGACTGCCGCGAGGACGACGGCGAGCGCCTCCTGCGCTACGTCTGGCTGGCCGACGGGCGCATGGTGAACGAGGAACTGGTGCGCATGGGCGTGGCGCTGCCGGTGGCCTACCCGCCCGACACGCGCCACCGATGGCGGCTTGAGGCAGCGGCGCGGGAAGCGTGGGCGGCGCGGCGCGGGTTCTGGGCCGGCGGCCCCGACGCCTTCCCCTACGCCATGGTCGTGGTGAACGCGCTGACCATTCACACGGCGCCAGGCGACGCACAGCCTCTCAGGGGCGCCCTGATGTGCGGCGACGCGCTTGCCGTGTACGGCCAGACCCCTGACGGCGCGTGGCTCCAGGTGCGCGGCGTGTCAAGTCAAATGACAATGTTACCGAGCGCAGATTGACCGCCCGTGTCGTGTGACCTGACCAGCGCGTTTGACATCCGCGCAGAGGCCCACTAGAATAACTTCTACAGGGGGCAGATCATATACAGCGTGGTTCGTCCCGTTGCAGATGACGTTTGCACGGCGGGCTTACGTGATCTTGCAGGGTTTGTCGCCTGTATCTCTTGTCAAGGAGGGGCATCCGTGAGTTTCCGACGCATCCTCATTGCGGTGGATGGCAGTCCGCTTTCCGCGCATGCCGCCGATGTGGGCATTGAACTGGCACGGTCGCTCGGGAGTAACCTGGCTCTCATTCACGTCGTTGATCCCGCGCCTTACGTGGCATCGGAGAGCGGAATTCCCGCCACCGACATCATCGCGGTGGCCGAGCAAAATGGCAGCAGGTTACTGGCGGAGTACCGTGCGCGCGCAACTCTCCAGGCGCCTCCCATGGAATTTGTTCGGGTTGGCACGCCAGCAGCCGAAATTGTGGACGCCGCCACGGAATGGCACGCGGACCTCATCGTCATCGGCAGCCATGGGCGTGGAGGCGTCAGTCGTCTCCTTCTCGGCAGTGTTGCTGAGGGAGTAATGCGCCATGCACCCTGTCCCGTTCTGGTGGTGCGAGCGCAGGCATGACCCAAGGAAGGCTGAACAACCAGGCCTCTGCCCAGGGCGTGAGCAAGACCGCCGCCGAGATGGTACGCTCTCTCGGCTCGGATCCCCAAACTGGTCTTGCCAGCACTGACGCGAAAGCTCGGCTTGCCCTGGACGGAGCGAATGAGGCCCCTGAGCAGCGTGTTCACGCCCTCGCCGGCTTCGCACGCAAGTTTTGGAGCCTGTCCGCATGGATGATTGAACTAATTATCCTACTTTCCTTCATCCTTCATAAGTATGCGGATATGGCTGTAGCATTGGCGCTGCTGGTCGTCAACGCGATCCTGAGTTTTGTCCAAGAGCAGCGCGCCTCGGCGGCGGTCACGGCGCTGCGCAGCCAACTGCGGGTCAGCGCGCGTGTGCTCCGCGACGGCAGTTGGCTTGCGCTACCCGCCCGCGAACTCGTCGCAGGTGACATCGTGCGGGTGCGCACGGGCGACTTCGTCCCCGCGGACGTGCAGATCCTGGACGGCGAATTGCGCATAGACCAATCCGCGCTGACCGGCGAGTCTCAGGAACAGCGCAAGACGACGGATGATCCCATATATTCCGGCTCAATCGTGCGCCAGGGTGAAGCGACAGCCGTAGTGGTGGCGACCGGCACGAAAACCTACTTTGGCCGTACCACGGAACTCGTGCAGAGTGCTCGACCTAAGTTGCACGTGGAGGAGGTCATAACGCGCGTCGTCAAGTGGCTCCTCCTCATTGTCGGCATTCAGGTCGCCGTGGCTCTGGCGGTGTCGCTTGCCAAATATCTGCCACTGCTTGAAATCCTTCCGCTCGCCCTCGTGTTGCTGATGAGCGCTGTGCCCGTAGCGCTGCCGGTGATGTTCACGGTTAGTATGGCGGTGGGCTCGGTTGAGCTGGCCCGCCGCGGGATTTTGATCACGCGGCTCAGCGCAGCAGAGGACGCGGCCAGCATGAACGTTTTGTGCGCCGACAAGACGGGCACGCTCACGATGAACCGCCTCTCGCTCAGCTCTGTCCTCCCCCAGGAAGGATTCACCCAGGACGATGTGGTGACAACAGGCGCCCTTGCATCCAACGCTGCCGACCAAGACCCCATTGACCTAGCGTTCCTGCACGCTGCGCAAGAGCACGGCTTGCTCCACGGACAAGAGAAACAGATCTCGTTTGTGCCCTTCTCCCCGAGCACCCGCCGGACAGAAGCGCTGGTGGAGGTCAACGGTCGCAAGATGCGCGTTATGAAGGGCGCGTTGCGCAGCGTGGCAGAGATTGTCGGGCTTGAAGAACCGGCGGTGGTGGCCCTTGAAGCGAGCGCAAAGGCGGAAGCGCAGAGCGGGATGCGCGCCCTAGCCGTGGCACACGCAGAGGAAGAGGCCCCTTGGCGGCTTGTCGGCCTAGCCCTCCTTCGGGATGCGCCACGCCCCGATTCACGACAGCTCATCGCCGAGCTTCGGTCACTGGGCGTCGCCGTCAAAATGCTTACCGGCGATGCCCTGCCCGTCGCGCGCGCGGTCGCGCAGGAATTGGCCTTAGGCGATTTTGTCCGCGCACCCGACTTAAGGGCCACACTGGGGAAGAGCGGGACACCAGAGGCCGAGTCGGTCCTCGCTGCGGACGGCTTTGCCGAAGTGTTCCCCGAGGACAAGTTCCTGATTGTGAGGGGCCTGCAGACAGCGGGGCGCATTGTGGGCATGACGGGTGACGGCGTCAATGATGCCCCGGCCCTCCGTCAGGCAGAGGTGGGCATCGCCGTGGCTGGTAGCACCGACGTAGCGAAAGGTGCCGCCAGTATCGTGCTGACCAGTGAGGGTCTGACAAGTATCGTTGACCTGGTGAAAAACGGCCGGGCGATCTATCAACGAGTGCTCACCTGGATTGTCAACAAGGTCAGCAGCACCATCCTACAATCGGGGTTCGTGGTGATTGCCTTCTTGCTGACCGGCCAGTTCGTCATCCCCACGCTGGGGATGGTGCTGCTCGCGTTCATGACCGACTTTGTGAAGATCGCGCTGGCAACTGACCGCACACGTTTCTCACAGAGCCCCGAGACCTGGAACATCGGCCCGCTCGTGAAGGTCGCAGTGATCATCGGTTTGCTCATGTTGATTGAAACCCTTGGCCTACTCGCCATCGGGTGGCGCGGTTTCGGCCTGTCGCACGACGCAGGCCGCTTGCAAACCTTCACGTTCCTGACCTTGCTTTTCTTCGCCTTGTTCTCAATTGTCTCAATCCGGGAGCGGCACGCCTTCTGGGCTTCGTGGCCGAGTTGGGTGCTTACCACAGCACTGGCCGGGGACGCCTGTATTGGGATAGCCATTGGCCTGCTGGGCCTGGCCGCGTTGCGGCCGCTTCCAATAGGCCAGATAGGTTTCGTCATCGCCTATGCGCTATTCTTTTCCCTGCTCGTCAACGACTTGGTCAAGTCAGTCCTGATCAGAACCCTTTGGAATGCCCCGACGGCTCGCCCGTAAGTTTCTAGCCCCGCCCGGGCGCCGATCACAACGGTAGACCAGGTAGGTGCAACTTGATGCGTTCTCGGCCAACCCAGGCCCCCCACAACAGGCCCGCCGCGCCCCATCCGCCCCAATGTGATGGAGGTCATATACGGCGGGGCATTTCCGGCGTATGATGAGTGAACCTGGCGACCACGCCCGCGCCGGCAAGCGTCAAAGGCCATCAGGCCGGGGCAGGCCAAATCGCACATGACCTGCGCCATGCGGTCGCCCAAGCAAGGGAAGGAGCATAGGCAATGACCAGGAGCAAGATTCTCATCGCCCTCGCGGTCCTCACGCTCGCCGTTCTGGTGTCCGCGTGCAGCGTCAACGTCAGCGTGAGCACGGCGAACATCCGCAGCGCGAAGTTGTCGCCCAACGAGAGCGGCAATCCGGAGGCCACGGTGTTCAGCCCCGACGACACGACCGTGTACTGCATCGTCCAACTGGCGAATGCGCCGGACGACACCGTTGTCAAAACGGCGTGGACGGCTGTGGAGGTGGAAGGCGTGGACCCCAACACCCTGATTGACGAGGCTTCGCTGACCACCGGCGACGGCACGCTAACGTTCAACCTGACCAACAACGGCCCATGGCCGGTGGGCAAGTACAAGGTGGACGTGTACCTGAACGGCAAACTCAACCGCACGCTGGATTATCAGGTACGCTAATCGGCCCAACAGGGCGCGGGCCTGGCGCGGGACTGCGACCGCCTCTGCAGCAGCGAACATGCCCTCACAACGGGGGCCTCGCCGCGGATCACAGTCCTGCGCCCGGCCTTGCCAGGGTAACGAGCCGCACGCCGAGCCGGTGTATCTGGCGGAAGCCCGCGGCCTGCGACACGCCCTTCACCACGGCGGCCACATCGTCCACCACCGAGCCAGACAGGTAGTGTGCGCCGTGCCGGAAGAGCACCGGCGACAGGGGCGTCGTAGGCCCCAGAACCAGGACCTGCGCATCCGGTCGTCTGAGGCGCATCAGGCTTTCAAACGTGCCGTTGAGCAGCGTCGTCCCTGTGAGCGCCAGGACATCGGCCTGGGGAATCACCTGCGCGGCAGCCGACGCCGGCAGGTCGCCACCTCGGGGCTGCAGTTCCAACACCCATAGTTCCCCGACGTTCTCGCGCAGGCGCTCTACGAACGGGAAGTGGCCCACAAGCGCCACTTTGCGGTTGCGGCCCAGGTCCGACAGGATCGCTTCCGCATTGAGTTCAACCGCCCCCTCAAGATACGGCGGCAACAGAGCATTGATGGCGGCCAACCCAATGCTGCTCCGAGGCGGGCAGCCAGCGAGGGCCATGTTCGCCAGTTCTCGGGCAGACATGTCCAGCAGATGACCGGCCTGCGGCACGGGTGGCTCGGCGTCGGTGTGTCCGCCGTACAGCGTGGACGCGAGGCCGCAACGCACAGCGCCCTCCACCTCGGCGACGACCGCCGTCCAGAAGACCCCCACACGCACGTCCAGGATGCGCCCTTCTTGCACTTCGCGCAGCAAGTCTTGGATGATTTGCACGAGCACGCTCCCTTCGGCAAGAGTGGTTCCATCATAGGGCGCATCCCCGGCGCCGTCAAATGGGCGCCCCGTCGTCCGCGCCATGCCTCCAGACAGCGAAGCCACCACCCCGCTCGCGGGCAAGTCCAATGGCCCGCCCGCGCGGCTCTGGGACAGACGATCAGGACCCCTTCAGGTGCTCGTCCAGCCAGGCGAAGACTTTGGCCACGTTCTCGGGCGTCTCAAAAAGCGGGTCGGCGTGGGCGGCCCCGTCCAGCAATTCCAGCCTCACCTTGTCCTTGCCAATCGCCCGCTCCAGTTTCTCGGCCAGGTGGATGGACGACTGCATGGGCACGGTGGAATCCGCCTTGCCATGCTGAAGGAAGAAGGGCGGCGCCTTGGGCGTAACGTAGGTAGCGGGGTCGGCGGCCCTCACGCGCTCGGGAATCTTCGTAATCTGCTCGCCCAGCAGCAGCGACTCGGGCGAGTGCGGCCCGTTGTGCTCCATCCCGGGCGTCGGCCCAAGCCCCGATTCGGCCAGCCACTCATCCATCCTGAGGAAATCGGTCGGGGGAAACCACGCCACGACCGCCTGCACATCGCTGGGCTGGTCCGGGTTGCCCAGGCTCAGGTCCTCCAGTTCGCGGACTCCGGCCGTTGTGCCCAGCATCGCCGCCAGGTATCCCCCGGCAGACCCGCCCCAGGCCGCGATCCGCTTGGGGTCAAACCCGTAGCGCGCGGCGTTAGCCCGAATCCAGCGCACGGCAGCCTTCACGTCGTGGACAAGCGCCGGGAACTTGGCCTCCCAACTCAGCCGGTAGTTCACCGCGACCACGGCATAGCCTCGCTTCAGCCCTTCCAGCATGGGCATCACCTGGGCGTCCGCCTTGTCGCATCCCAGGAAAGCCCCGCCGTGGATGGACACGATGACCGGAAACGGGCCATCCCCCTCGTCGGGCAGGTAGATGTCCAGTTTCTGGGCCGGCGACAGGGTCGCGTAGGGCACGTCCAGGAACTTGCGCTTGATGTGATCGGTGTTCGCGGGCGGGTGCGGATCCTGCACCGCGTAATGTCCTGGAAAGGGGGGTATGGGTTGCATCATGTTCGCACCTCTCTGTATTCTTTCGCCGCGCACGGCCAACTCTTATGAAGACACACGGGCGATCGTCTCCTTCGCCTTCCGCCGCTTCTGGTACACGTCAAACCCCACGGCCACCAGCAGCACGGTGCCCTTCACCACGTTCTGGTAGAAGTCCGGGAGTCCGGCCAGTTGCATGGCATTGTTCAAGACGCCGATGATCAGGACGCCCGTGATCAGCCC
The DNA here is from genome assembly GCA_034436295.1 of Anaerolineae bacterium. GTDB lineage: Bacteria > Chloroflexota > Anaerolineae > DTLA01 > DTLA01 > DTLA01. The sequence goes on from DAOTVT010000045.1 coordinate 11,791, forward strand.
AAAGATCGTCCCTTCGCCTCCGACGAAACTCACGCCGCCCAGAAGCGCCGCCGTCAGGCAGTCAAACTCAACCCCCTGGCCGGTGAACACCTGCCCCGAAAACACGCGAGAGAGCAACAGCACCGACGTGATTCCCGACGCGAACCCGCAGATGGCGAAAGTAATCACCCGCATCTTGTTGATGTTCACACCGGCAAGGCGCGCCGCCTCCGGGTTGCCGCCCATGGCGAACACGTATCGGCCGAAGTACGTCCGCGTGAGGACGAAATTCCCGATGAGGGCAACCACGGCCATGATGATCACGGGGATGGGCACCGGGCCCACGTATCCCTGGCCGAACACCTTGAACGACTCGGGCAAGCCGATGATGTTCTTCCCGTTCGCCACGATGTACCCCAGGCCCTTGTAGATGGTGGCCGTGCCGAGCGTGATGATCAGCGGGTGAATCTGGAGTTTCACGCTCAGGACGCCGTTCATCGTCCCCAAGAACGTCCCCATCGTCAGGCAGACGAGGATGGCCAGCGCTGGATGGACGTGGTACCGCACCATGAGAATCGCCGTAACGATATTGGTGAAAACGATTTGAGACCCGATGGACAGGTCTATCGCGCCGGAGATCATCACGAACATGATCCCCACGGCGCTGATGGTGGCAAACGACACCTGACGCAGCATCAAGGTCAGGTTCTTGACCGTCATGAAGTTGGGCGAAATGAAGGTGAACAACAGCACCAGGCCCGTCAGAATCAGCAGGGGCGCGTACTTTCTCGCGAAATCGGTCGCGCTCCTGTATATGTTCCTCGCAAATGGCTGAACCTTCGCCATTACCCAAGTACCTCCATCAATGTGTTCCCGATGCCAAATCCAGAATGTAGTTTTGGCTAAACTGCTCCCGATGCACCTCTCCCGCGAACGCGCCCTCGCACAGGACGACGATTCGGTCCGACATCCCCAGCAATTCCTGCATGTCCGAGGAAATCATGATGATGGCAATCCCGTTGTCGGCGAGTTCGCGCATGAGTTTGTAGATTTCCTGTTTGGTGCCCACGTCAATGCCCTTCGTGGGCTCATCAAAGATCAGGATGTCCGACTGCGCGGCAAGCGCCTTGGCGAGGACGACTTTCTGCTGGTTCCCGCCGCTCAGGTTCTTCACGCGCTGCTCCAGGCTCGGCGTGCGGATGTCCAAGCGGGCCTTGTACTTTGCGGCGATCTCCTGTTCGGCCTTTGTGTCCACCAGCCCGCGCCGCGAGATGCGCCGCACGATGGGAAAGCAGATATTCCACTTCACGCCCATCTCCAGGAACAGCCCCTGGCCCTTCCGATCCTCGGGTAGCAGACCGATACCGTGCCGTATGGCGTCGGCGGGCGAATTGATGGTTACGCGCTTCCCGTCCACCCAAATCTCGCCGCCCTCGGCTGGGGCCGCCCCGAAGATCACCATCGCCAGTTCCGTGCGGCCCGCCCCCACCAGCCCCGACAGGCCGAGAATCTCCCCCTTCCTCACGTAGAAGGAGATGTCCCGCACGCCGTTACCCGATAGATGCCGAATCTCAAGCGCCACGTCGGACGGGGCACCCGTGCCAGCCGGATACTGCTCCGTGAGTTCGCGCCCCACCATCAGGCTGATGAGTTCCTTGCGATTCGTGTCCGCCGTGGGCCTCGTGGCCACATAGCGGCCATCCCGCATCACGCTCACGCGATCCGAGATTCGGAAGACCTCCTCCAGCCGATGCGAGATGTAGATGACCGTAACCCCGTTCTGCTTCAACCGCTGGATGATTTCAAACATGTGCTCCACCTCGGACACCGAGAGGGGAGCGCTGGGCTCGTCCATGATGAGGATGCGCACATTCTTGGAGACGGCCTTGGCGATCTCAACCAGGCGTTGCTGCGCGGGCGACAGTTCGCGGACGGGCTTATCGGGATCTATGGCAATGTTGAATTGCTGGAACAGCGCCACTGCGCGTTCGCGCATGACCTTGAAGTCCACCAACCTTCGGCCCCCGACCTTGTCCCCGAGGAAGATGTTCTCGGCCACGGACAGGGGCGGAACCAGGTTGAACTCCTGGTGGATGACCTCAATCCCCAGGCTTCGGGCGAGATGCGGGTTCATGCGCGTGAATTCGCGCCCGTTGACGCGGATCACGCCGCTGTCGGGTTCAATCGCGCCGCCCACCACCTTGACCAGCGTGGATTTGCCCGCGCCGTTCTCGCCCAGCAGCGCATGCACCTCGCCTTTGCGGAAGTCCAGCGAAACGTGATCCAGCGCCAGAACCCCAGGGTACCGCTTGACAAGGTTTCTGAGCGACAAGACGATATCAGAATCCATGCTCCAACCCATCCCAGAGGATACCGGCTAGGGGGCCCGGCCCGCCCCCTAGCCGCGTGAGCAGATGACCCGGCGACAAGCCGTGGTCTAAAGCCCTACTTCTCGCACTTGATCGTTACGAGGGGATCCAGCGTCTCCGCCGGGAACGGCTGGCCCGTAACCATCTTCTTCACGAGTTCATACGTGCGCTGGGCGAGGTCTTCAGGCCCCCCACCGATGGCCACCGCGCCCCGATAGGGATCCTGGCAGCCTTTGATGAGGGGGATGTTCTCCGGGTTCACGTCGCCCGAGAAGACCGCGTACTTGTCCAGAGCATTCGGCGCAAAGGCGCGAATGGCCTGCGACACGCCCATGGCGCCCGAGTCCCCGATGACCAGGAAGACCTTCACGTTCGGGTACGCCGTCAGGATGTTCTCGCCCGTGGTAACGCCCGCCGTAATCGTGGCATTGGGCACGTCCACGAAGGTTACGAGTTTGGCCTTCGGGCAACTCTCAATGGTGCGGAACCCGTTGGTGCGCTTCTTCATCTCGGGCGCGCCTTCGGTGCTCATGATGGCCACCTCAATGCTTTTGTCCGGCGCGTCGGGATATGTCTTGTTGATGAAGTCGCACGCCATTTGCGCGGCCATCACGCCGATCTGGTACTGGTCGGTGTGCATGTAGGCGTCGTAGGGGCCCTGCTCGTCCACCGGAACGCCCAGGACCTTGATGCCGGCCTTCTTCGCCTGCTCCACCGCGCTGATGACGCCAACCGGATCCACCGACATGACGATCAGCGCGTCCACGCCCATGGAGATGAAGTTCTCAATCTGGTTGTATTGTTTGGCCGCGTCGCCGTCGGCGCTCGCCACGAGGACCTCAATGCCATCGGCCGCGAACAGTTCCTTCACCCGCGTCGTCAGGGCCGACAGGAACGAGTTGGCGGCATCGGGAATGCAGTAGCCGATGCGCAGTTGCTTGGCCGGCGGCGTGGTCGGCGCCACGGTCGGTGCAGCCGTCGGCGCAGCGGGCTTCGCGGTAGGCGTGGGCGTGGCCTTCGCACCGCACGCCGACAGAAGGGTTGCCACAACGAGCAGCAACGCCACAATGGTGGATAGCCTCTTGTTCATGTTTCTTCTCCTTTTCCCTTTCTGTCTTCAAAGATTCATGCTGACTTCATCGTTGCGGTGTAGTTGCATTTGCGCCTTGCGTTTTTATGTAAACTCTCACCCCCTTTGCAACAGGGTTTGCGGATGCAACACCGGCGCACCAACGCCGTGCCGTCCGCCGCAAGACCGGTTAGCGTCCCTTCTGCTGGGTAAGCCTCAGGTTCCTCTGGTACTCGTCAAAGGCCACCGCGCCCAGAAGAATCAGCCCCCGGACGATAAACTGCGCGTAGGTTCCCCAGCCGGCCAGTTGCATCCCGTTGCCGATCACCGCCAGGACGAAAACTCCCCCGACCAGAGCCGGCACGCTGCCCTCGCCGCCCATGAAACTCACGCCGCCCACAATCGCCGCTGTCAGGGCGATGAACTCGGTGCCCGGCCCGAAGGACGAGTTGGTGGTGTTCGCCTTGGAGATCATCACCATCGTCGCCAAAGCCGTGAGGAACCCGCAGATGGTGTAGATCGCGACCTTCATCCGCTTCGTATTGATTCCGGACAGGCGCGCGGCCTCTTCATTGCCGCCCACGGCCATCAACCGGTAGCCGAAGGTCGTTTCGGTGTACACGAGGCTCGCCACGATGACGACCACCAGCGTCAGCAGAATGTCAAAGGGCACGCCCAGCACCTTCCCCCGCGTGAGGAACAGGAACTCGGGCGGGTAACTGCGGAATGTATTCGCCTTGGACACCAGGTACGAAATCCCCTGAAACACGGCACTGGTTGCCAGGGTCGCAATCAGAGGGAAGATGCGAATCCGAGACACGATCAGGCCGTTGATGAGCCCGAGGAGCGTGCCGAGCACAAGCCCGATGAGCACCGATAGCCAGAGCGGCAGGTGGTACAACACCATCGCCATGGCCGTGATGACGCCGACGAGCGACATCTGATACCCCACGGACAGGTCAATCCCGCCCCCGATCATGACGAACGACAGCCCCACCGCGACGATGATGAAGTAGGTGTTCTGGATCACGATGTTCGTCAGGTTGCGCGCCGTCAGGAAATAGGGGCTGGCCAACGAAAAGAAAGCCATGAGGCCAAGGAGTATGAACAGCACGGTGTATTTTCTGAGACCGCTCAAATCCATTTTGGGCATCGTTTCTCTCGCTGCTGGGTTGAATGTCTCCGCTTGTTCTTGAGCGCCGCATTCTCGGGCCCAGGTTGAGGCTCTGGGGACTATCCGAAGGATTTGTATTGCACTTCAGGGGCGGGGCCGCCATTGCGGTCCTTGCCCTTCACAATCAGGGTAACCACGTCGTCAAGCGTTACCTTGCTGACTTCCAAAACATCTTGCCGCTGCCCGCCCTTGAGGACAAAGACGCGGTCGGCAATCGCCAGCACGTCCGGAATGCGCTGGGTGATGAGCAGGATGGAAATCCCCATGTCCCGCAGGTTCCGGATGAGGCCCAACAGTTTGTTCGCCTCGGTAACGCCCAGGGCCGCCGTCGGCTCGTCCATGATGAGGACCTTGCATTGGAACGCGATAGCGCGAGCACAGGCGACCATCTGACGCTGGCCGCCGGACATGCGGGCCACGCTCATCTTCGGCGACTTGATGTCCACGCGCAGGTCGCGGATCACCTCCGCAGCCCTGGCGTACATGCGCTTCTTGTCCACGAACAGGCCGAACGGACCGCGCACCAGTTCCCTGCCCACGAAGATATTGCGGGTAACGTCCAGGTTGTTGAACAGCGCCAGGTCCTGGTAGATCATGCTGATGCCCAGGCGCCGCGCGTCCAGGGGGCTGCGGATGTTCGCTTTCTCCCCGTCCACGTAGATTTCGCCCTCGTCGGCCACATACGCCCCCGACAGAATCTTCATCAGCGTGGACTTCCCCGCGCCGTTATCGCCGACGATGCCCATGATCTCGCCGCGCCGCAGTTCCAAATCCACATTGCGCAGCGCCTCAATCCCGCCGAAGCGCTTGCAGATGCCCTTCATCTCAACGATGTAATCCGCGCTCATAAGACCTCATTTGCGTCAGATGCTCGCACTGCAGAGTCAAAGACGGGGGCTGGGGATTCTGCCCGGGCACACGCCCCAGCCCCCGTGAGACACCGGCGTTCTCCACGCCAATCGCCGAGCCTACGGCTTGGGCGGCCCGGGCGGCAGCATCAAGGGCTGCGGCGCGGCCGTGGGCACGATCAGCATCTTGGCGCTCTCCACCGGCACGGCCATCAGTTGCCCATCCACGGCGGTTACCATATCCAGGTCATCCCACACGATCTTGGGATACGCCTCACCGTTGAGCATCTTGCCCGCGTACTGCATGGTGCGGCCAATCAGGTCGCCGCCGAAGCGAATCGTGCCGCGGAAGACGCCCTTCCCCATGGACGAGTCGGCAACCGCCTGCCCTTCGGCGCCGATGAGGCCCACGCTGAAGACCGCGACCTTGCTCAAGTCCTTGATGACGCTCGCGGCCCCCTTGGCGTATTCGTCCATGATCGCCTGCGACGCGCCCATCGCGCCATCACCGGCGTAGGCCAGGACGAGTTTCACGTTCGGATTGGTCGTTAGGACGTTCTGCATCGCCGTCTGGCCGGCCTGGAACATCTCGGCCTGCACGACCTGCACGACCTTCACCGCCGGCGAGTAGGCCGGATTCGGAACGCGGTCAGCCTCGGATTTGCCGGGGAGATACTTCCCACTGGCATCCGAAATGGGCTCTCCGTTGGCGTCAATGTAGGCGCCCGTCTCGTTCTTCAGGTAGGGCTCGGTGATCATCTTCAGCCCGTTGGAGCGCTGCACGGCCTCCGGGTTGAGCGTGGACTCAAAGATCACCGTCTCCACCGAGCCAGGGGCGGCATTCGGATACGTCTTGTCCACCCATTGTTTTGCCATCAAGGCGGCATACGCCCCCGACAGGAACTGGTTCATCTTCATGACGCAGTCATACGCGTCCGCATCGCCGGGGTCGCCGCCCGCGAACAGTACCTGGACGCCCGCCGCGCGAGCCGCCTTCAGCGCAGGGACGATGCTCGTAGGCTCCACGGCCATCACGAACATGAACTTGACCTTCATGGCGGTGTAGTTCTGAATCTGCGTCGCCTGCGTATTGGCGTTCCCGTCGGCGCTGGAAACCTGCACGTCAAACTTATCGCCGAACGTGGATTTGAACGCGTCCTGGAAGCCCAGCATCAACGGGTTATCCAGCGCGGGCAAGCATACAGCGATGATCGGCTTTGCCGGCACTGGGGTCGGGGGCACCGGCGTCGGCGGCACAGGCGTCGGCGGCACAGGCGTTGCGGCCGGCTTGGTGGGTGGAACAGGCGTTGGGGTGGGTGCGGGCGTGCCGCACGCAGGAAGCAACAGCATCGCGGCTACCACGACCAATGTCAAGACTTGGAACACGCGTTTCATCTTCGTCTCCTTCCCTGCAATCCTTGCACGGATGTCAGTCTATCGGCGACCAACTCACAATAGGACGGGTTGCCACCCCGCAACACCAGCGGCTCCCTACCACCTCCCCTCCTGCCAACTCAACGGAGGCGACCGTAGATAGAGCGATGGGAATGGCGTTGTCTTGTACTATGAAATTCATGTCCACAATGCAATATTATACCACACTCTCCGCGAGTTGTCAAGACCCCGCGCCGCGCCCGCGCTAGCACGCGGTTCCCTTCCGCTTGCCCCCGCGCTCTTGGCCGGCGCGTAAACGTGTGCTAGAATGAAGTCGGCCAGCGTGCCTGCGTCGCGACTTCGGGTTGGTGAACGGCAGATGAAAGACCCTTCCATGTACAACGTGCGGGCCATTGATAGGGCCATACAGATTCTATCCTGCTTTGAGGACGACGCTCCGGAGAAGACCATCGCCGAAATCTCCTCGGCAGTGGGCCTCCCCAGGCCGACCACCCTCCGCATCCTCGCTACCCTGCACAGCGGCGGCTTCGTGGAGCGCACCGCCGACGGCGAACGGTACCGACTCGGCACCCACCTGATCACCCTCGGCGCCAGAGTGGTCAATCGGCTGGATGTCCGGCAGGTGGCTCGCCCCTTCCTGGTGGCGCTTGAGGAGCGATTTGAGGAGACCTGCGACCTGGGCATCTTCAGCAAGGGCGAGGTCCTCTACATAGAGATTGTGCAGAGCCGGCATGCCCTTCGGCTGGCCGGAAGCCCCGGACTCCGCTCGCCGGCCCACTGCACGGCAAGCGGCAAGGTCTTCCTGGCGTTTCTCCCGCCCGACAGGCTGGCCCAGATTCTGAACCGCCCGCTGGCGAGATACACCGACAAAACCATCACCTCTCCCGAAAGGCTGCGGCAAGAACTGGAAGAAGTACGCATCCGGGGGTACGCGGTGGACGACCAGGAACTCAACCCGGGCGTCCGGGCCGTCGCCGTTCCCATCCGCGACTCAGGGGGCAAGGTCGTGGCCGCCATCGGTATGCCGGGGCCTGTGGAGCGGATGACCGCGGAACGAATCCCCGTGCTCGCCCAGGCGCTGATGGAAGCAGCGAACGCCATCTCGGCGCGCCTGAGCCAGAAGGACACCACCCCGCGCGGCTAGGCGCACCCCGAAAACAAACGTGCGACGCACCGCGAGCGGCGCGCCGCACGTTGTCCGAATCACGCCAGAAGTTACGCCACGACGGGGAACTCGTCGGGCGGGATGATGTCCCCCTTCTTTGCGCGGGCCTCCTCCAGCCGCGCCATCTCAGCCTCGGCCACCTGGAACAGCACCGGCGGCGTGTTCGCCACCTTCGTGCGGTAAATCTCCATCACGCGGCGTGTCTTGGCCAGGAACTGCGGCACGCGCAGCGAGAACTGCTTCACGTAGTCCTCCTTCGTGTACTCCCGGCCATGCACTTCCTTGAACAGCCGTCGCAGGTCTTCGTACTTCGGGATGTAGCCGACAGGCGTCTGGATGGCGCCCACGTCGCCGTGAACCCGCAACTCCATCCACTTCAGCCAGATGGCCTTGTCGGTCTTGTCATTGAGCCACTTGCCGGTCTCCATGTCGCGCAGGAAGTAGTTGACGCCGAAGATGGCCGGCGGGTGGGTCAGCCCCTTGCCGAAGTCCAGGTTCATCCCCACGTACCGCCCGATGGGCACCGACAGGAAGTCCAGGTTGGACATGGGGTTGAACTCGCGCACGCCCTCCTTGCCCAGCGTGGCGGCGGTCGTCTCCGACTCCAGGAACGCGCCCATGGTTACGATGCCATGCTCCCAGTTGAACGCCTGGCGCACGGGCATCCACGTGTCCGAGTCGCGCCCGCCGTAGATGAACCCGGCCGGCTCCACGCCTTCGGGGTCGTGCAGGCGCGGGCTGACATTCTCCAGCAGGCTCAAGTCCAACGTGAAGCGGGCGTTCTTGTGCGAGGGCGGGATTTCCTTGCCCTTGGCGTCTTTCTTCCCCTTCCACCACTCGCCCGAGTGGTTGTAGCCGCGCTCCGGCACGGGGCCATCCTTGCCGTTCCAGTACACCGAGCCGTCCTCGCACAGGAGAACGTTGGAGAAGATGATCTCGCCGGGGTTGTGCAGCGCCTTCCAGACGATGACATCATCCACCGAGTTGATACCCTCAATGATGCCGAACATCCCCTTCTCCACGTTGACGGCCCGGACGCGGCCGTTCTTCTTGAACAGGTAGGCGATGTCGTCGCCCAGGATGGTCTCGCCGGGGATCATGGCGGTGGACGTCTTGCCGCACATGGACGGGAACGCGCCGGTGAAGTACGTTACGCGACCGGCTGGCCCATGCACGCCCATGAGGAGCATGTGCTCGGTGAGCCAGCCCTCCTTTTCGGCGCGGAAGATGGCCAGGCGCATGGCCAGTTTCTTCAGGCCGATAGTGTTGCCGCCGTATTGCGTATTGGTGGAATACACGGTGGCGTTCTCGTTGTCAATGTACATGCGCCGCAGGTGCAGGTTCTTGGAGTTCTTGCGCTCGTCCAGTTCCCCCTCGGAGTGCACGAATCGGAAGAAGCGGGCCTTCTCGCCAAGCCGCCGCCAGTCCTCGTAGCCCGAACGGTACAGCAGATGCTCGCTGTGGGCCACGTAGGGCGAGTCGGTGATCTGCACGGCGGGGATGGAGAATTCGGAGTTCGTCGGCCCCAGCGTGAAGAACAGGACGTACATGGTGCGGCCCTTCATGATGTCCTTGAGGATGCCGTGAATCTCGGCCAGGCCCTCGTCCTTGTCCATGGCGCCGATGTCCGGCCCCAGGTCCACCCCAGGCGGCAGGAGGAACTTGGTATGCTCCTTGTCGCGGCCCTGGTCGTCGTAGTGCTCGTAGTGCAGCGTGTGGCCGGGCACCTTCAGCGGCCGCTCCTCGCCGCTGCGGATGGCCTCCTGGCGGATGAAGGCCTTGTCCTCCTCCGCGTCGGTGCAAACGAACACGTCGGCCGGATTGCACGTCTCCACGTACTTCGCAACGAAGGCGTGAAGTTCCGGGTTGTGGATGGCGGCGAGCCGCCGATACGCCTCGGGGCTCAGTCGCGACTTGATGCGGTCCAATGCTTTGTTGTCTGCCATGATAACAATCCCCCTCAATTGTATTATGTCTAGTTCATCGCGAGGCGGGCCACGCGATCCTATCCCGCGTCCCTGTCCTCCGAATTGTACCCCTTTTCACGAACTTCGTCAAAGTCGGCCTGCGACGATTCACGGTGCGGCAGGTGCACTCGCCGGAAGAAGCCATCGGGCAGGTGCAAACCCAGGTGGTGCAGCCGCGCCGTCCTCCGATGGGGCATAGGCCGGACTATGGACGCCGTCAGGATGCCGATGCCGACCGCGAACACGGCCGCCACCGCGAAAGGCGCGCGCAGCCCCCATGCGCTCGCCAGCGACGCGCCGAGCATGGGGCCTAGCGTGTTGCCCGCGGAGTTGGCCGACGCGCTCAGGCCGTACACGGCGCCCTGTTGTTCGCGGCGCACCGTGCGGGCCAGTATGGCGTTGGCCGCCGGCACGACCCCGCCCACGAACAAGCCCATCGCCAGGCTCGCCACCAGGAACACGCCGAAATTCGGCGCCGCCGCCTGCGACACGTAGGACAGCGCCGCGCCCGCCGCGCAGACCAAGAGGACTCGCGAATACCCGAACCGATCCGTCAGCCGTCCCATCAGCAGCGCGGAGACCGCGCCCGCCAGCGCCGCCCCCGACAGCACCAAGCCGGTGGCCGCGTTGACGCCCGCAGTGTCCCGCCGCAGGAAGTCCACGAACAGCGGCAGGATGACGCGCGCGACCGAATCGGCCAGGTTGGCCGAAGCCATGACCAGAATCGCGCCCAGCACCGGCAGCGAATGCGCCACCAGCCGCGCGCCGTCGGCGACGCCATTGGGGCCGGACGGGCGCGCGGGCCGCCGAAACCGGTCGCGCACCAGCGCCAGCACCACGGCGGCCCCCATCGCGCTGAGCATCCCGCTGACCGCAAAAGCCCAGCGGTAGCCCGCCAGGTCGGCCACAGCGCCCCCAACCAGTGGCCCGATAGCGCCCCCCGCGCTGCTGGCCATCTGGATCACGCCCAGCGCAAACCCCACGTTCTCCAGCGGGACAAACGCCGACGCCAGGGCGAAAAACGCGGGCGTGATGCCCGCCAGCGCCCCCTGGAAGACGCGCGCCACGAACAACTCCTGCACGCTGCCCACGAAGGCCATCGCCACGAAGGTTACTGCGATCCCCAGCGCCGCGCGGATCGTGTTCCACTTGTGGCCCATCCGATCCGAAAGCGCGCCCCAAAACGGAAAGACCAGGAACGAGGCCGCCGACCCAGCCGCCGCCAGCACGCCCGACCACAATTCCACTTGATGCAAATCCGTTACGCCGAGTTCGCGGACGTAGAGCGGCAGGAATGGGATAGAGGCGTTCCATCCCACGATGCACAGAAACTGCGCCACCGCTGCGGCGGCCAGGTTGGATTTCCATCGTGTCGCTGTGTCTTGCATAGCCGTCCGAGCCGATTATACGCCGCCGCCACGGTTTGGGCGAATTGCGCGCCCGCGCCACGGTTGACATCACCGCCATCCCCGCTACAATCATCCCATCACGCACAAGGGAGGCGACCGCCATGACCGCATTGGATCATGTCCGCTACCTGGCCGAGACCATCGGCCCGCGAGGCTCCACCACGCCGCAGGAGGCGCGGGCCGCCCAGTACGCCGCCGATGTCCTGCGCAGCCTGGGCCTGGAACCCACCGTGGAGCCGTTCACCAGCGCCAAGTCCGCCTGGTATCCGTATGTGCTGTTCTCCGCCCTCATGCTGCTGGGCGTCGCCCTGTTCGGGATCGCCGGCAAGTTTGGGGCCATCGCCGCGCTGGTGCTCGCGATCCTCGCCATCGGCTCCGTGCTGCTGGAACTGGCATTCCGCCCCAACCCGTTCCGCGCCGTGCTGCCCAAGGGCCGCAGCCAGAACGTGTGGGCGCGCATCCGGCCCACGGGTGAGGTGAAAAACCGCGTCGTCCTGCTGGGCCACCTGGACACCCACCGCACGCCCCTCGTCTTCTCCACCGACGCCTGGCTGCGCCTGTTCAAGGCCCTGGTGCCGCTCGGCCTGGTCGCCAGCGTCATCCTCACCATCCTGTTCGCCATCGGCATCGCCTCGCAGGCGCCGGCCTGGCGGGTTGCCTCGCTCCCGCTGGCGCTGATCCTGCTCGGCATCCTGGCGCTGACCATCCAGGCCGACCTGACGCCGTTCACCGCCGGCGCCAACGACAACGCCAGCGCCGTGGGCATCGTGTTGGACTCCGCAGAGCGGCTCAAGGCGCAGCCGCTGGCGCACACCGAGGTCTGGGCGGTGCTCAGCGGGTGCGAGGAAGTGGGGTGCTACGGTGCCGACGCCTTCGCGCGGGCGCACAAGGCCGAACTCGGCCGCGCGGTCTGGATCGCGCTGGATGGCGTGGGCAGCCGAGGCCGGCCGGTGTACATCACCCGTGAGACGTTCCTTCTCCCCGCCCCCAGCGACCCCGATCTGGTGGCCCTGGCGGGGAACGTCGCCGCCGCGCACCCCGAACTCGGCGCCGAAGGCGACACCTTCTCCGGCGCGTACACCGAGGGCGCCATCGGCGTCCTGCACGGGTTCCGAGTGCTCACGCTGACATCGGCCCCGCGCGGCTGGATTCTCACCGAATGGCACCGCCCCACGGACACGGTGCAGAACCTGGACGCAGATACCCTGGCCCGCAGCGAAGCCTTCCTGTGGGAGATTCTACGGGCGCTGGACGCATAAGCGCGCCGACTATCGCCGGAGCCGCGCCGCGTAGTCTTCCACGCCCCGCTCGTACTCGCCCGACATCAGCGGCGACGAGAGCAGGAAATCGGCCGTGGCGCGGTTGCAGGCCACCGGAATGTTCTGCAGCACCGCGATGCGCAGCAGCGCCTTGATGTCGGGGTCGTGGGGTTGGGCCTCCAGCGGATCCCAGAAGAAGATGAGGATGTCTATCTCGCCCTCCACGATCTTGGCGCCAATCTGCACGTCGCCGCCCAGCGGGCCGCTCTTGAAGGCCACGACATCCAGGCCGGTCTCGCGCGCAATCAGGTTGCCGGTGGTGCCTGTGGCGAAGAGGCGATGCTGCGCCAGGGTTTCGCGATTGAACCGCACCCAGTCTAGCAAGTCCTGCTTGCGATTGTCGTGAGCGATAAGGGCGATGCGCTTGACCGCCGGCATAGACACGCGCAGGTAAGACTGACCCATACTCCATCCCCCCATAGACGTAGGTCAGGTTCCCATACCTGACCGGTCGGGTTTCCATGCCTGACCCCTCACCCTAGCCCTCTCCCCGCGAGCGGGGCGAGGAGACTGGCGGCCAGGGATACCCGCCCTACTCGCCGCCCAGCAGCGCGCCCCAGAACCGCTTCGCGCTGAACGCCTGGCCCGATAGCAGCGTCTGCGCGCGGAACATCCGGGCCACAGCCCTCACCACGAAGACCACCGTCGCCGCAAGGAGCGCCGCCGCCAGCACCGGCTGCCACACCGGCACGCTCGCCGCGGAAAGCCGCGTCATCATCGCTATCGGCGCTGTGAACGGGAAGAACCCCATGGCCAACGCCAACGCCCCATCCGGCTCCTGGATGAGCGCGTTGACGAAAAACAGCGGCAGGAGCAGGGGCCAGATCACCGAGATCGTCGCCTGGGACGCCTCGCGCAGGTTGGGTACCAGCGCCCCCAGCGCCGCCATCAGGCTGGCGTACAGGGCGTACCCCAGCAGGAAGAACACCACAGCCCACACGACGAGCGCGGGCGTCGGCTGAAGCGCCACCGGTATGCGGAGCGTCTGCCCGCCGATGCGCAGCAGCGTGTAGCCCGTGAGCACCCAGACGAGCGTCTGGAGCAGGCCCGCCAGCCCCAGCCCCGCGATCTTGCCCACCAGCATCTCGCGCGGCGAAACCGACGCCATCAGAATCTCAATCACGCGGTTCTGCTTCTCCTTGCTGATGCTATTGAGGAGCAGGCTGGCCGACATGATGATCACGAAGTAGAAGATGAGCGTAACCGTGTACGGAATCCAGAACGCCGCGTCGCTTTCGGTCTCCGCCAGGGGCGTCGGAGAAAGCGCCGTCGTGCTGATGTCCATGGGGTTGCGCACGCGGGCCGCCCGTTGCGCATCGCCGCCGAGCAGGTTCACCAGCAGCGTCCAGCGCATGATCCACGTCTGCCCGCCCGAAGTCAGGGGCCGCGCGTCGGGGTCAATCAGGTACAGGCGGCCCGTTTCCAGATAGTCCGCGGGGATGCGGTAGTAGGCGCGAATCTGGCCGGCGGCCAGGGCCTGGCGCGCGCTGGCCTCATCGGGGAACAGGGTCAGCGCGCCGGGCGGCGTGTCGGCGGGAATCGTGCGCACAATGTGCGCCTCATCCACAATGCCCTCCGGCCGCAGCGTGAAGGCGCCCATCCCTCCCGCGGCCCCGCCTGCGCCCGCGCCGCTGCGCCCCAGTGCCCCCGCCGCGAAATAGATGAGAAACCCGATCAGCGGCAGGCCGAACGCCGTGAAGAGAAAGGATTTGCGGGTGATCGTCGTGATGAACTCGTTGCGCAGCACAAGGATACTCTTACGCATGGTTGCCTCCCGCGAGGGGCTTCGCCCGCGCAAACAGTTCCGCCAGCCCCACACGCTGGCCGTAGCGCAGCATCCCCAGCCGGAACGCCCGCCCCGCCAGCCACACCGCCCCCCACGCGCACGCGGCCAGCAGCACAGCGGCCACGCCCGCCTGCCACATGGGCACGATGCCGAACGTGGCGCGCATCGCCACCGACACGGGCGACGTGAGCGGGAACAGCGACAGCGCCACTGCCATAGGGCTGTTGGGAGCCTGGACGAACGTCGTCATCATCCAAAACGGAACGATGTTCGGGAGTATGAACAGGCCGGCGACCTGCTGCGCCTCTTGCGGTTCGGCCACGGTGGCCCCCAGCGCGGTCATCAGCGCGCTGTACATGACGAACGCCGGCGCGAACACCATCGCCAGCATCAGGACAACGCCCGAATCCACGCGCACGTTCTGGAAGAACGCCGACTGGAAGAGCCGCCCGGCGACCGCAGCGGCCGCCGCCGCAAAAACCAGCCATGCGATGGCCTGCGTCAGGATCACGCCCACGAGTCCGACGACCTTGCCGCCAATGACCTGGCCCGCCGACGCCGACGTGATGATCATCTCCATCGTGCGGTTCTCCTTCTCCTCGGAGATGACCTGTACCAGGTAGCCACCGCTGAACCCGAGGAGCATCATGAAAGCCGTGCCCGCCAGGATGGGGAGCAAATCGCCCAGCGTCGGCTCGGCGGCAAACTGGCGCTTCCCATCCGGTGTCTGGACGATGATGTCGTCGTCGCTCATGGCCGCCGCGCGCCGAGCCACCGCCGGCGGCTGATCCGCCAGCCAGTTGGCCCGCATGAAGGCCCAGAACTGGCTCGTGGCGTTGTTCTTGGGCGGCTTCACGTACACCAGTTGCACCTTGTTGCTCTGGACGTAGTCGGCGGGCAGCACGTAGTAGCACTGAATCTCGCCTGCCTCCAGCGCCCGCTGCGCCTCGGCCTCGCCCGCAAACGCCCGAATCTCCACCGGCCTGCTCGTCTGGGGCGGCGGCACCGGATTGGCCAGCATCCCCGAATGGTCCACGTAGCCCACCGGCCGGTAGTCCCGCTCCATGCGCACCGCCAGCGCGCTGATGCCCACCATGAGGGCCAGAAGCACGGGCACGCTCAACAGTGCCCAGATGAACCGCTTGCGCACGACATGCCGCCTGTACTCGTGGGCGGCGATTCGCCACAACTTGGACATCATTCGCCTCCCTTGCCCACGACGCGGATGAAGATTTCGTCCAGCGAGGGCACCGCAATCTCAAACTTCTCCAGCACCACGCCCGCGCCCAGCAGGGCCTTCAGCACATCCTGGGGCGTAACGTCGTCGGCCAGGTTCAGCCGCACCTCGTTGTTGTGCCGCGACGACGAGACGACGCCCGGCACGTCGGGCAGGTCATTCACCGCCCGCACCACCACCGCGTGCCCCGAATGCTGCCGCCGCACGTCGTCCAGGCCGCCGTACAGGACAGCGCGCCCCTTGTTGATGAGCAGGATGCGGTCGCACAGTTCCTCCACCTGGTGCATCTGGTGCGTGGACATGATGATGGCCGCGCCTCGGTCGCGCAACTCCCGCATCAGGTCCTTGACCATCTGCGTGTTGACCGGATCCAGCGCCGCGAACGGCTCGTCCACGATTAGCAGTTCCGGCTCGTGCATGACGGCGGCGATGATCTGGGCTTTCTGCTGCATCCCCTTGCTGAGTTCCTTCACCTTTCGCGTTCGGTAGGCCACCAGGTCAAACCGCTCCAGCCACTCGCCCACCCGACGCTGGGCTTCCGCGGTGGACAACCCCTTGAGCGTGCCCAGGAACGTCAGGCACCGCTCCAGTGCGATGTCCTGATACAACCCGCGCTCCTCGGGCATGTAGCCGATGCGGTTCTTCTTCTCCTCGGTCATCGGCCCACCGAGGACGGCAACCTGGCCGCCGTCGGGCTTGAAGATGTCCAGCATGATGCGGATGGTCGTGGTCTTGCCCGCGCCGTTCGGGCCTAGCAGCCCGAAAATCTCGCCGCGTTCTGCGTGGAACGACACATCGTCCACAGCCCGGGTCTTGCCGAAGGATTTTGAGATGTGAGAGACCTCAACCGGATGCATGCGCGCTCCTCCTTGCCGTACTTCAACATACTTCCTGCGCCAGCCGCCTGGCGCTGGGCCTGGACTGTCGCCGACGGTTGTCCTCAAGGCATGATCGCGAGCGCCCGTAGGGCGCGAAGCCCTCGCCCGCACCGCACATCGGGAATCGTTACGGGCGCGCCATTATAAAATACTCGCCAACGCCATGCGCGGGTTCAAAGCATCGCGGCACCGGCGCGCAAACGGTCTCGGTTCTATTTTGGTGAGCAAGGCACGACGCACTTCCGAAAGTGCATCGCACCTGTACCCATGCCGCGACCAACGGAGTTTGGAACCGAGTCCGCAAACGCGCTACGGAATCCGATAGATGCGTCGCCCGCCCTCTTCGGATACGGCCAGCCGCCCGTCATCCACCATGTGCTGCAGGCAGTCCAACACGTAGTCGGCAGGGAGGGCCAGAGCCGCAGCGATGTCCTCCGCGCAGGCCCCGCCGGCCTGCATCAGAATAGGCACAACCCTTTGCGCGCACTCGTCCAGCGACGGAAACAAGTCCGGGTAAAGTTTGCGCATACAATCAGGGCAGATGCCGTGGCTGAAGTCCACCTCCGAGTGCTCGCTGACGTAGTCTTCCACCTGCCGCCAGTAGCCCCTGTCGTCGCGGATCTTCTTGCAATTGGCGCAGATGGGAATCAAGCCGCGCAAGGTTTTCACCTGGGCCAGGGCATCCTGTAGGCTGTGGATGAGTTGCTCGCGCTCCTGCTCGGCGCGCTTGCTCTCGGTGATGTCGCGCAGGATGGCCAGGCGGCCCCGCGAACGCCCGCGGCGGTCAACCAGTGGGATGACGCGCACGTCCAGGTGGCGAGGGTCAGGCTCCGCCAGGAAGACCTCGGCGCGGGACAAATCGGCCCGGTCGCAGGACTCCAGCAGTTCGGGCACGTGCCCCAGCGCATCCCGCAGGCGCTCGCCGATGGGCGAGGTACCGAGCGCCAGCATTCGCCGGGCGGCGGGATTGACCTCCACCAGTCGCCCGTTGTCATCCCACACCAGAATGCCGTCGGTCATGCGCGCCAAGACCACGCTGCGCGCCACGGGCACGATGCTGAGAAACTGATACTGCAGGATGGCGTAGGCGAACGCGACGCCGCTAACGGTAAACAGCACGGGCGAGAGATCCACATTGGGCCACGGTATGGGCAGTATCACGCTGGCGACGCTCGCCGTGAGGGGCACGATGACGCCGGCGAACACGAGCCGCGCCTGCTTCCGGTACAGCGGCGGCGCGCGGCGGTACGTCAGCGCGAGCACAATCAGCGCGAACACGATGAGAGTGTACGAGTAGATGGCGTTCGTCCAGAACCAGGGGCCGCCTTCCAGAATCGCGCTGGCGCCTGGGGAGCGCTTCCCCCCGAAGAACAGCCCGTGCCACGGGTCGGTCCATAGCAAGACCAGCGTCAGCACGGCCTCGGCGATGAGCAGGGCCAGCACGGGGCGGGTCAGCCAGTCGTCGCGGTCGGTAAACTGGAGCACAAACGCGAGGAACGCGGCCGGCACGGTAACGACGCCGATGTAGGTAAGGTCCAACCAGAAGAACGGCGAGGGGCGATAGAACCCCGACCAGTGGATGGCGTAGGTCCCGCTCCAGAACGTGGTGGCGGACATCAGGATGATGAGCGGCCACCCGCCTGGGGCGTTGCGCCGCCGCCAGGTAACGGCCACAACCGCAGCCGACATGAGAGCGGCGATGAAAAGCAGCACGCTGTACAGGGCATTCACCTCGGACATTCAGCCTCCGGCCTGGAACGGGCAGGGCTTACCTGTGCCCCACGGCGACTATATCATGAGACCCTGGCGCGGTCAAACGCAGCGCGGGCGGCGCGTCCCCTCGCCCGCTGGGAGAGGGCTAGGGTGAGGGGCGTTTGGACCGCGAAGGACGCAAAACGGCGCGAAGGGCGCAAAAACCGCGTGCGCGTGTGCCCGCGCGGGGCTGAACCCCCGCGCTACGGGGGCAAAGCCCCTTCGGGGCTATTACATTCGTGTGGATTCGTGT
>DAOTVT010000046.1:0-3476 GCA_034436295.1 Anaerolineae bacterium
GGCGCGAAGAACTTCACGCTCAACGCCGGCCAGTCGGTGCCCGAGCGGCCCTGGACCTACTCGGACACGAACCTGCCGAACAACAAGCGGTTCACCGTCGTGATTGAGGGGCAGGCGGGCAACAAACTGGCGGCCATCTGCACGCACGTCAAGAGCGGCAGCGTGGACCTGTCCTTCGCTTACGAGGGCATGGGCCGCAACCCGTAGAACGTCCCCTACTCTGATCGTAAGAAGGCCGCCGATAATCCGGCGGCCTTCTTTTTTGACCGCAGGCCGAATCTGTGCGAGAATGCGCGGCGCGTGGAGACTTCTCCGCCAATCGCACGACTGGGACCAGTGGCTTCCGCTGGGCGAGTGAGCCTACTCACTTCAGAACAGGGGAGAAAACGTGGACGAGACGAAGGACCTGGGCCGGCGCGCCTATCATCTGCTGCGCTTCATCGTGGACGAGATCGGCCCTCGCCCCGCTGGCGGCGAAGGCGAGATGAAGTTCCTGGAGTTCGCCGAGGGGTTCTTCCGCGACCGGGGCCTTGCGACAGAACGACAGGTGGTGCCCAACGTCCCGTCGCCGACGGGCCTCTTGCCGCTGATGGTGGTGGGCATCGTGGGGCTGTGGACCGCCGCCTGGTATCTGCCAGAGGCTCCATGGGCGCCGTGGGCCTACGTCGCCGTGTTGTCGCTGCTGCCCAGGTATGTGCGCCGCGCCCGCGCGAGGTGGGGCAAGGGCGGGGCGACGGGCTACAACCTGGCGGCTACCTTGCCCAGCGCCGGCCCGGCGGAGCGGAGGCTGATTCTGTGCGCGCACCATGACACCGCCCGCGCGAGTCGCATCCCCAACCCCAGGGTGGGCGAAGTGGCGCGCACTCTGATGCGGCTGTGGCCGTTCATCGCCCTAGGTCTCAGCGCCATCGGTCTGGCGCGGGCGGTGGATGTGTGGGCGGGGCCGCTCGCGCCGGGGCAGGTCTGGACAACATTGCGCTGGGCGATGATGGCGTTCCTTGTCCCCTGGGGGCTATTCCTGCTGGGTTACCAGGGGCTGGCGCGCAGCCGGAAGTTCTCGCCCGGGGCCAACGACAACGGGTCGGGCGTGGCCGTGCTCATGGCGGCTGCCGAGGCGCTGGCCCAGGAGCCTCTGACGCGCACGCAGGTGGACGTGGTCTTCTTCTCGGCGGAGGAGAGCGGCCTCATCGGCTCCGCGGCGTATGTGAAGGCGCATCGCGACGGTCTGAACGGGGCGGCTGTGGTGAATCTGGATATGGTGGGTTCCGGCGAACGGCTGACCTACGTGAGCGGCGCGGGGCTTTTCCCGCCGAGGCGCACGGCCCGACGGCTGAATGCGCTGCTGCGCAAGGTGCGGCCGGAGATGCGGGGGCGGTGGTACTGGATGGGGAACAGCGACTTTTCTTCCTTCCTGGCGAAGGGGATTCCGGCGACCTCGTTGGAGGCCAGCGGCAAGGGGCGCGAGAACGTGTATCATACCGACCGCGACACGATGGATTTCATTGAGCCGGCGCTGCTGGACGAGGCGGCGCGCCTGGTTTTGGATTTCGCGGCGGCGGTGGACTCGGCAAGCGCGGAGGAGTGGGGATGAAGCGCAAGTATCCGGACGCGCCGATTGTGGCGGTCGGGGCGATCGTGGTGCGGCAGGGGCGCGTGCTGATGGCCCAGCGGGGGCATCCGCCAGGGGAGGGGATTTGGGCCTTTCCGGGCGGGGTGGTGGAACTGGGCGAGACTCTGGCGGAGGCTGCGGAGCGCGAGATATGGGAAGAGTGCGGCATTCGGGTGCGCGTTGTGCGGCCATTCGGGGTCGTGGATCGTATTCTGCGCGATGCGGCAGGGCGCGTGGAGTATCACTACGTCATCGTGGACATGCTGGCGGAGTGGGTGGAGGGGGAACCGCGCGCCGCGTCGGATACTTCGCAGGTGGGCTGGTTCAGCGCGGAGGAACTGGGGGGGCTGCCTCTGTCGCCTGGCGTGTTGGAGATGGCGATGCGGGCGCTGGGGGAGGTTGGGGCTTCGGGCGCGGGCGCGGATTTGACGGCGCGGGCGGCGGATGGCATAATGTGAGCGTCAGAGGGGAGTAGCTCCACCTGTGCGGCGGGATCGACATGCCGGCCTTGTGCCTGGTTCCGTCGGTTGGCGCGAGCCAATGAGCGAGACCTTTGCCATGAGGCAAGGGTCTTTTTTGTTGAGTTTACATAACAGGAGAAGAGAGATGGACTGGAAGGTACTGACGGGGACATTCGGGCTTTTGCTGCTGGCAGAACTCGGGGACAAGACGCAGTTGGCGGTGATCTCCATGACATGCAAGACGGGGAAGCCGTGGATGGTGTTTTTGGGGGCGGCGCTGGCGTTGGTGGTGGTAACGCTGATCGGGGCGTTTGCGGGGCAGTTGATCTCGCAGGTTGTGCCCGCGCAGGTGCTGAACAAGGTGGCGGCGGCGCTGTTTGTGGTGATGGGTGTGGCGATGTGGTTTGGGGTGTTCTAGGGTGCTTGGGGTGGTTTTTGACAAAGGGCGGGTTTTATGGTAGGATGTGGACGTATCAACAAGCGGAGGCGTGGTGCAGCGGCCTAGCATACCTGCCTGTCAAGCAGGAGATCGCGGGTTCGAATCCCGTCGCTTCCGCCTCTCGCTAAAATCTAGGGCGAAGAACTGCTGGAAAACAGGTCGTGGCTTGATGGCTACGACCTGTTTGTTTTCTACCCAGATTTCCTCAAAGATGAGCCGGGCGATCTTGCGCTTCTGCTCCAGATTGGCTTGCGACCAGGCGCGACAGAATTCGCCGAGCAGTTGTGCAGCCTGGTCAAGATCGAACTTCTTGTCCTCCGCTGGTTTGAGCTGTGCCAACTCCGCCAGAATCTGGTCGCGGCCGCGTAGGTACTCCTCTCGTGTTTTGTCCCCCATTTCATAGAGATCCTTCAGCCGATTCAGTCGAGTCTCCAAAGAGGACTTGATGCGTTCAAGATTGTTGATACCACTCCAGTCTTGCCCTGCACTCTCCATGAGCCGAGCCTGGTAGTCCTCTGGAATGTGAAAACAGGCCAGGTACTCGCCAATTTGGTCTTCCAGGATTCCAACCTCCACGAAGCCTTGTGAGCAGGCGCCTTTTCGCTGGGAGCGCGTGTAGCACCGATACGCACCTTGTCGCACGCCGTACCCGTGAATGCGCCCTCCGCATTCTTGGCACCTCAGAATGCCTGACAGCGGATAGACCCGTCCGACGAAGCGTCCCTCTGATTGCGTCTTGGGCGAATTGCGATTGTTGATCCTGGCCTGCTGGGCTCTGTTCCACAGTCCCTCGTCAATGAGCGCAGGGTGCTTTCCAGCAATCCGCGTTCCCTTGTAGGACACGTAGCCAAGATAGAAGGGGTTGATCAGGATGCGGCGCACGGTGTCCTTAGTGAACAGATTAGCGCCGCGCTTGATGCTGTCTGTACGGTAGCCTGCGTTGTTGAGGGCTGTAGCGATCTCGCGG
>DAOTVT010000047.1:0-26639 GCA_034436295.1 Anaerolineae bacterium
CTTCTCGCCCCGCCTGCGGGGAGAGAAGGGGGCCAGGGGGATGTGAGGGGTAACCCCCGCGCGGGCGAGGGGATGGCACGCCGCTACTGCCCGCCCTCCACGGCCAGGAGCCGATCCCGCTGCTCGGCGGTGGACACCCGAACCTGGCCCAGGTCGCGGGTCTCACCGCCCGCCACACGCACGGGCACCTCGGTGCCCTGGGCCAGGTAGCCGATCACCAGCGTCTGGTCGCCCGCGGGCACGCCCTGAATCTCAAAGTATCCGCTCGCGTCGGTCTCCGCAGAAAGGTTAGTCCCCAGCACGAAGATCTCCGCCGGCAGGGGCTGGCCCATCTCATCCACCACCACGCCTTTGACACCACCCACCCCCGCGACGCGGGCAAACGCCCCGCTCCGCGCCAGGTTGAGCACCCCGAAGACCAGCGCCAGCGCCGCCAGAACGGCGATGGCAATCCAGGCCCGCTTCCGCCGCGCCGAGGAATCCGGCAGGCGCTCGGGCATCCCGTCTTTGTATTCATCAAGGGACGGCGACCGCTCCATCTCGCTACTCCTCGCACCCTGGCGTCTTCACCGCCAGATCATCCACCACGATGCTAGAACCTGCGTTGGAGGCCACGCCCACGGCTCCCTCGGTGTACAGATTCTTGGGGTCTGTGGCCTCCATGATCTTCTTGCCGTTCATGCTGGCCACAAAAGTATTCCCCTGCACCGACACCGTCAGGTTCGCAGGGTTGTCCCAGCCGCTGTTGGCAGGGATGACCATCTTGCCCGGAGGATTCATCACCACCTGCGTGCCGCCGACCCAGTAACTGAAGTACATCGTTACCGGCTCGTTGGGCCTGCGCCGCTCAAATTCAAACATATACCCGTTGAGGCGGTTCTTGGCATCCAGGCTGGACCGGAACATCACGCCATAGCCGTTCCATGCGCTGCTCTGATTGGCCAGGCGAATGCCGCTCAACGAAATGTTGTAGTCGCTCCCGGAATAGCCGTTGAGCAGCATCGCGCCCGACCTCGGGCTGACGAGTTTTCCGTCCTTCACCTGCCACGAACCGAACTTGCCCCAGAAGGAATTCTTGATCTCAATCCAACTGGGGATTTCACGGCCAAAATCGGAGTGGTAGTACGTCTTGCAACTCACCTCTCCGCCCAGGGCCTTCACCACGGCGGCGTACACGTCGCCCACCGAGATGCCCATCGCGCCAAGCGCCAGCACGACCACCAGCGCGATGAGGCCCAGGATCACCGCGTACTCCACGATGCCCTGGCCTTTGCGTCGGGCTACACGAAGACAACCCATAGTGTCCCCTCCTTCCACTGTCTCTACACTACACCGTCATCCGATTCGCAAGGGACCCGCTGGATGGCGCTCTGCCCGCGCCTGGCGCTGGCGAACGCGGCGCTGCACCCGCTCCCAGGCAGGGGTTGGGCTGGCAGGGCCGCGCGTTCGGTGCTCTTCGGCGCTCAAAGTGAAGGCCATGTCCTCTAGCAAAGCCCCAAGCGGGCTTTCCGGCGCGTCAAGGACGGGGGGGACGCCGGTGTTGATGGCTCTGACGATCGGGTCTGGCGCGAAGGGGATGATGAGGCTCGTCGGATGCTTCAGGAAACCTTCCATCTCCTTGCGGGCCAGTCCCCCGCGTTCAAAGGTCCAGTTCAGAACCAGGTAAATTCTGTCTTTACTATATTCCAGTGTTTCAAAAATGTCAAGGGTGCGCGCCGTAACGTAGGCCGACGCCAGGTCAGGCGTCATGAGAGTAACGATGCGATGCGCGGCATCCAGCCCCGCCACGCTGGTGGCGCTAAAATCGTGGGGCAAATCCAGCACCACATACGCGTACCGCGACTTCAGCAGCCGAACGACCTGCGCCACATGCTCGGCCGAGACCGCCTCGGCGTGCTGGGGCCCCTTGGGAGCCGCCAGGACCCGCACGCCGCTGGGATGCTCCAGCAGGGTGCGCTCCACCAGGTCGGCGTCCAATTCCGCCACGGGGATGCGCGCCAGGTCGGCCCAGGTGCGATGCAGCGGGAGGTTGAACAGGAGCGCGCTGTGCCCTGCCGTCAGCGCCAAATCCACCAGCGCCACCGGCTGGCCCCAAATCTGCGCCAGCCCCGCCGCCAGGTTCGCCGCTATCGTGGACACGCCACACCCGCCGCGCAGCGAGAAGACCGCGATGACCGTGCCCTGGACGGCTTCCGCCCCCGCCGCAGGCCCCGCAAACCGCCGCAGCAGCGCCTTCACCCGCGCCACCAGTTCCGCCGCGTCAAAGGGCTTCGCCAGGTAGTCCGCGGCTCCGGCCGTGAACGCCTTGATCTTGCCCTCCACCGTGTCGTCGGCGGTCAGCATGAGAACGGGCAGAAGCGGGGCATCGGTCCGCGCCTTCAGGCGGCGCAGAACCTCGTACCCGTCCAGGCCAGGGAGCATCACGTCCAGGATGATTAGGTCCGGCCGAACGGACTCCACCTGCGCCAGGGCTTCCTGCCCGTCGCGGGCGGTGAAGACATCATATCCGACGCCCGTCAGCGTCTTGGAGACGATCTTGAGCGTGATGGGATCGTCATCTACCGCTAGAATCCGCATCCCTTTGGTTGTCCTTTTGCAGTGGTTGGGTGGTTTGCTATCAAACGAACACCGAAAGTATAATCCAAGCGTTACGGCGGTCAAATGCCGTCTCGGTTCCGAAGTTCATCGGTCGCGCCATGGGCACAGGTGTGTCGCACTTTCGGGAGCGCGTCGCGCCCTGCTCACCAACACAAGGCGGAACCGAATCCAAATGCCGCAGGGCCGCCTGCACAGCGTGTGCAATCGCCAACAGGAGGTACATGCCATGGGACTGAAAACCGGCAAGGAATACATCGCCTCGGTGGAGAACCTGGGCCTGGAGGCCCACATCCTGGGCGAGAAGGCCGACGACCTGACCCGTCATCCCCTCGTCGCCCCGTCGCTCCGCGCCGTCGCCGTTACCTACGACTGCGCCCACGACGCCGCGACCCGCCCCCTGTTCCGCGCCTATTCGCTGCTCATCGGCGACGAGGTCAACCGCTTCACCCACCTGCACCAGAGCACCCAGGACCTGATGGACAAGGTACGCATGCAGCGCCACTGCGGCAACCTCACCGCCTGCTGCTTCCAGCGGTGCGTGGGCATGGACGCCGCCAATGCCGTCTTCAGCGTAACCTACGAGTGCGACCAGGCCCACGGCACCGACTATCACCAGCGGTTCCGCGAGTACTGGAGCCACGTCCAGCGCGACGACCTCGTCGTGGACGGCGCCATGACCGACCCCAAGGGCGACCGCAGCAAACGCCCTTCGGAACAGGCAGACCCCGACCTGTACCTGCGCGTGGTGGAGCGCCGCCGCGACGGCGTCGTGGTGCGCGGCGCCAAGTTCCACCAGACCGGCATGGTCAACTCCCACGAGATCATCGTCATGCCCACCGCCGCCATGAGGCCAGGCGAGGAGGATTGGGCCATCTGCTTCGCCCTGCCCACGAACACGAAGGGCATCCACTACATCTACGGCCGCCAGGCCAGCGACACCCGCAAGTTGGAAGGAACGCTGGACGTGGGCAACCCCACTTTCGGCGGGCAGGAGGTACTCACCGTCTTTGAGGACGTGTTCGTGCCCAACGAGCGCATTTTCCTGAACGGCGAGGTGGACCAAAGCGGCAAATTGGTGGAGCGGTTCGCCGCCTACCACCGCCAGAGTTACGGCGGCTGCAAGGTGGGCGTGGGCGACGTGCTCATCGGCGCGACGGCGCTCATCGCGCGCATGAACGGCGTGGCCGCCGCATCGCACGTTCGCGACAAAATCGTGGAGATGATCCACCTGAACGAGACGCTATTCGCCTGCGGGATCGCCTGCTCCACCCTGGGCCACCCCACGGCCGCGGGGAACTACGAGGTGGACCTGCTGCTGGCCAACGTGTGCAAACTGAACGTAACGCGGTTCCCCTACGAGATAGCGCGCCTGGCCACCGACATCGCCGGCGGCCTGCTCGGCACGCTGCCGTCGGCGCGGGATTTGGAGGACCCCATCGCGGGCCCCTACATCCGCAAGTACCTGGCCGCCGCCGAGGGCGTGGACCCGGTGGACCGCGTCAAGGTCCTGCGCCTGATTGAGAACCTAGTGGCGGGCGCGGGCGCTGTCGCCTACCTGATAGAATCCATGCACGGCGCGGGGTCGCCCATGGCCCAGCGCATCATGCTGGCCCGCCAGGGCGACCTGGACGGCAAGATCGCCCTCGCCAAGCGGCTGCTGAACATCGGGTGAGACCGGTCAGCGTTCCGAATCGCCCGCGCCTCATCGGCGCCGATTCGCGCGTCTTGGCCCTTGCCGCGCCCTTTAGCGGGGCTGGCCCCCGGGCACCTCGGCCACGACCTCAATCTCCACCTTCGCCCCCAGCGGCAGCGCGCCCACCTGCACTGCCGACCGCGCCGGCGGGTTCTTCGGGAAGAACTCGGCGTACACCGCGTTCATGGCCGGCCACTCGGAGATGTCCTGCAGGAACACCGTCGTCTTCACCACATGCTCCAGGCCCGAGCCGGCAGCCTCCAGAATCCCCTGGATGTTCCGGAGCACCTGGCGCGTCTGCGAGGCGATGTCGGGCCCGGCGAATTCCTTCGTCCCGGGCACCAGACCCACCTGCCCCGCCGTGAACACGAGATTGCCCACCCGCACCGCCTGCGAGTAGGGTCCCGCCGCTGCGGGCGCTTTGTCCGTCGCAACAATCTGTTTGCTCATGACGCCTCCAATGCACGAAGTTTTAAACAAAAACCCCTTGACAGATTAGAACATCTGTGCTATACTGGTTCTGCAAGTAGCACAAACGTTCCAAAGCCTGGAACGCACACACGCAGCGGTGCCAGCCGCGTCGGGGTTCGCGCCCCCGACGCCTGCCCCCTCTACGGTCTGCCCAGAATGCCCTCTGGCGCACCCTCTACCCCACAAACGCGGGGCCCGACCCCTCCGGGCCCCGCACCTCTTTTAGCGAGGGAGCGACCGCAAGATGGCCGCCACCGTCGGGTGTTCCACCGCCAGCCGCATCCGCAGCATCCGGAGCACCGCCCGCAGGTCCTTCCACTCGGCGGCGCGGCCCTCGCCCCCCGCCACCAGTTCCTTCGCCTCCTGGAGCGACTCCCGGATGTAGCCGGACAGCGACAGCGACTCCGCCTGCTCTCCCAGGTAGTCCACAATCCGCTCAAACTCGCCCGAATCCAGCCACACGCCTCCGCACGTGCGGCACACGTCCACCTGCACGCCCGAGTCCCCGTAGGTGAGCGTAACCAGCGGCCCGTGCCCGTAGGGGCATTCGCGCGAGGACACGGCCCCCGTAACCTTCTGCGCCTCGGCCCACAGGTCCAGGTCCATCCACCGCACATCCTCGTCCTCGGCGCTCACCAGGCTGTCCAGTTCGCCCTTGTTCAGCCACATCCCGCCGCAGGCATGGCAGCGGTCAATCTGCAACCCGCACGCCTCTTGCCCAACCAATTCCCCACCACATGAAACGCATCGCATCGCTATCCTCCGAATCGCATCATTGGTCTGACTCCAGAATCTGCTCCCGAAACGGCCGCTCGCCTTCCAGCGCCGCGATGTCCATCGGGATGGGCTTGCGCGCATCCCGCACCAGCACCGGCACGCCGAAGGCGCACCGCGCCTGGCACACGCCGCACCCCATGCAGGCCGCGTCGTCCACTTGCGCCACGCGCCGGCCTCGGCCATCCTCCTCCACCCGCACCGCCTTGAACGGGCACACCTCGGCGCACAGCCCGCATCCCGTGCAGCGAGCGGGGTCTATCTGCGCCACGTACCCCGACGAGGCGATCATGGGCACGCCCGCGCTCACCATCGCCTCTATGCCGCCGCAGCAGCACTTGCAGCAGTTGCAGATGGCGTAGAAGCGGCCCTCCATGGCATCCTTGAAGTACGCCGTGTGCACGTGCCCGCGCTCGTGTTCGGCCTCCAGGATGGCCAGCGCCTCCTCGCGCGTGATGGCCCGCGCCGACCCCGGGTTGTGCTCCAGCAGGAAACTCACGAACGGCTCGCCGATGATCATACACACATCCAGCGGCAGGCACGGCTTCGTCCTGGCCGAGCGGCACGGGCAGTCGTACACGGCGATGCGGTCGGGGTTGCGGAGCACGATGTCGCGCGCCACCGGATAGGGGATGACCTGCTCCTGATCCCGCAGGTTCAGGTCGTGGTTCAGCGCCACCATCTGGCGGGCCAGAGGATGGGGCAGCACCTTCCCGTGATAGTGGTCGGCGGAGTTGCTCTGGAACTTGCGCGGGCCGGGCCGCATTCGGTGGATGGCGATGCCGATGTACTGATTGCTCCAGCGGGCGTAAACGTACCCGTGAATCTTCTGCGGCAGACTGCGCCACCCGCCGGCAAACCAGCGGCGCGTAGAAGGACGGATGAGCCTCCACCGCTCGCCGAACACCCACACGGCGGCAAGCGCCACGATGAGCACCCCTGCGACGTACAGCACAGCGCGAAGCACGACGTTCATCGGCCCCTCCAGGGCGGCAAGTGCGCGTATTGTAGCCCATGTGGCGCCGCCAGGCAAAGCCGAGGGCGCTGCACTCAAAACCAGCCCAGGTCCAGCAGGTGCGGATTGCCGATGCGTACCCGCGTCAGCCCTTCGGCCTGGGCGGCTTCCAGCGCCTCGCGGGCGTGCGCCGAGGATGTGCACGGCAGGTCGTGCATCAGGAAGGCGGGCGCGAAGGCCAGCAGCACATACGGAATATTGCAGTCAATGGCCGCGATGAAGCGCGCGATGGCCCGCACTTCCTGCGCGTCCACGTAGCCGGGGACAAGCAGCGTGCTGGCTACCACCAGGGGCGGTTCGGGTCGGCTACGGCTCCTTTCCGCCGCCTGTGCGAAGTTGTCCAGCGTTCGGCGGTTGTCGGCGCCGGTGAGGGCCAGGTGCAGGGCCGGATTCCACGCCTTCAGGTCAAACTTCACCGTGCCGCCCGTGGCGAGCGACAGTTGCACCGCCTGGCGCAGCAGCCGGGGGTTCATGGAGCCGTTGGTCTCCCAGCAGATGTGCAGGCCCCGCTCGGCCAGGATGCGCGACGTGGCCAGCGCGTGGGGCATCTGGGGCGCGGGGTCGCCGCCGAAGTAGCACACGCATGCCGCGCGAGTCCCGGCCCGGTCCGCAAGGTCTTGCGCCGATGTCAACCGCCCCGACGGCGACATCTGCCGAAAGTGCCAGTTCTGGCAGTAGAGGCAGTCAAAGGAACACGCGCCGTAGAAGACGGCCAGATTGGTGCGCCCGCGCGCCGAATGGCCGGCGCACACAGGGTCGGCCACGCAATTCGTGGGGAGCGGGTCGTGGTAACTCTGCAGGAGGCCGGCCTGGGGCGTCCCCGCAAGGTGAACGAGCCTGCCGCCGCGCGCGGTGCGCAGGCCGCAGAAGCCACGTTCGCCTTCCCCCATGCGGCACTCGTTGGCGCAGATGCGACAGACGACACCGCCTTCCGTGCGCGGCGGCGCGATGGGCAGGCCGAACTCGCGCCGGGCCTGCGCCCGCCGTTCCCGCACGTGCGCCAGCGCCTCCGGACGCGAGCGGATGCAATCGGCGCACGCGCCCAGCACCTCCGCCACCAGCCTGTCGCGCCTGCCGCAGTAGAGACACGTGCCCATGGCCCGCCCTCTCGGAAAGCCTCGCGGCCTCTATTGTAACACGAGTCGCGGGCGCGAACAACGGGGACAGCGCTCTGTAACCGCGAATCACACGAATCCACGCGAATGGGGAACAGTTAGGGGCGGGTTTCCACACCTGCCCCTTGCCCGCGGCATCTATGGAAAGCCGCCCGCCCCACACCGTTTGCGGGCGCGCGGCTCGCGCCGATTGGCCCTATTCGCGGGTTTCGCCTTCCGCTGCGTCCCCCGCGCCTCCGCGATGGGAACGTCGCGCGCTCCTGGGGCGCACCACCGCCAGGAAGAACCACGCCGCCCCCAAGGCGATGAGCACATCGCCCACCGAGAAGACCGTCGCCAGGGGAAACCATGAGGGGATGGCGAAGATGTCGCACAGGAACGGGACGCGCGTCTCCGGCCCCAGGAGCACCGTGTTGGCCGAAGAGCCGAGGGTGCCGGCCTTCAGGATGACGAACTCCAGGCCAGCGGTTCGCAGGGCGTCGGGCGACGCGGGCATCCTGCCGCCGTTCAGCGCGATGGCGATGGCGTTGCACGCCAGCCCCAGCCCCACCACGGGAAGGCCCGGCAGCCGCCAGTTCGCCGCCACCAGGGCCACCAGCAACCCCAGCGACACGACGTAGAGCGCGGGCGTCCAGCCTGCGAGCGCCGACCGCGCCCACCACTGCGAGAAGATGAGAATCTGCAGCCCCACGGCGAGCAGGGCCAGCCAGCCCAGGCGAAACGGCACCCGTGCCAGGGCTAGGATATCGCCGCCGCGCGCCAGCGCGATGAGGAGCGCCAACACGGCAAAGAGGAGCAGAATCACGTCAACCACCCACCTGAGTGGAAACCGTCTGCGCCACGGGGAAGGCCCGCACGCGCTTCTGGAAGGTCTCGCGCTCCCAGTCCGGCTCCTGCTGGCGGTAGCGTTCCAGAATCGCCACGAGCGCATCGGCCACCTTAGGGTCAAACTGGCGGCCCCGCTCCCGCCGAATCTCCTCAATGGCCGCGTCCAGCGTCAGCGCGTTGCGGTACACGCGGTCGGCCGTCATGGCTTCCAGGGCGTCGGCGGCAGCGATGATCCGCGCCCCGAGGGGGATATCCTCGCCCGCCAGGCGGTCGGGGTAGCCCTGGCCATCCCAGCGCTCGTGGTGATGGAGGATGAGATCCCGCCCCTTGCGGAACAGGGGGAAGTTCTCCACCATGCTCGCGCCGATGGTGGGGTGGCGACGGAACTCGTGCCACTCGTCCAGCGAGAACTGCTGCGGCTTGTACAGGAGCGCGTTGCTCATCCCGATCTTGCCCACGTCGTGCAGGCGCGCCGACAGGGTGATCAGTTCCACCTGGTCCTGCGCAAGTCCCAACTCCCTGGCGATCATCTCGGCGAACATCGCCACACGCTGCGAATGCTCGTAGGTCGTCGGGTCTCGCTGGTCAATGGTGTCGGCCAGCGCCAGGAGCGTCTCCATCGTCTGCAGTTGCAGCGCGCTGGATTGGAGCAACGACGTGCGCACCACCGCCAGCGGGAGCACCATCAGCGTAATGGCCCAGGGGCTGGCCTGCCACAGGATGACGATCATCGCCCCCAGCGGAACCATCGTCAATTCGTGCCAGGCGATGTTGCGGAAACTCACCTTCCACACATAGGAGGCCGAAATCTTGTTCGCGAAGGCGACGATCAGCGCCACCATGCCCGTGTTGACCACGTAGTAGAACACGGCCAGGAGGGCCAGCGCGCCGGCATTCTGCACCGAGTTCAGGGGGTTGACGTTCCCATCATAGAGGAGGCGGTACAGGGAGCCCATGGCTCCGAAGGTGATGACCATCTGGGAGACGTTGAAAACCGCCTTATGCCAGGCCCGCCGAAGGATGGCCTCGGCCACCAGTGTGCCCAGAAACGCCGCCCAGACCGCCGCAGCCGGGCCGAACAGGATCGCCACGGCCGCCTGCACTGCGCCCGACACCGTCATCTCGGCGTCGCCAGGGAAGGGCATCACGATGGGGAACAAGTCCGAGAGGCAAATCAGCCCCGCGAAGAGCAGCACCACAGGCCACAGCGACGGCTGCGCCATAAGCGCCGGGAGCATCCCGAGAACGCCGATCAGGGCAGCCAGCGCCAGAAAGATGATGTAAACTTGAGCCCGCCTGGGCAGCGCCCTCACAAGAACACCCTCCAAGGGCCTGTGGCCTCCGGGCGCGAAGCCCCAGATCCCAGGCCCTGCGAGTATGGCCTGCGCTCCTCATCGCCGAGAAGCCAGCAGCCAGGATTTTATCCAAGGCTCCAAAACTCCGCAACTTTGAGCGGATAGAGATGGGAGGCGGCGATGGTGAGTTTACGCTAGTGCCACTTGGCGGTTGCGCCGGCGGCGGCTACGATGCTGGCTACGATCATCAACGCGTAGAGAACTCTCCACTTCATGGGGAATCTCCTCCTTTCGCTCGTATGGCCTTTCGGCCAAAAGTTTGTCTGAGGTCTCTTCCGATTCCCCTTCGCTCCGCTTCAGGCTTCTTCAGCCAGATGCCGCCTCCCATCTCCTCCGTTGCGCCCGGTTCGGCGCATCAGCGCCAGAACCCTAGAGCGACCGAATGAGTGAAAGCCGCCGGTTGACGCTGTCCAACGTCGCCCGCACGGCCGACTCCACCATGTCCCCTCGGTAGAAACTCGTCCCGATGAGATGCTCCTCTCCGGCAGCGAACGCGAAGGTAACGATGACGATCACGATCTCGCGGTTTGCCACCGACATCACTTCCAGCGCGTCCAATGTGAACCGCCCGCTGTTGCCCACCATCTTGTTCAGCGCGTCCAGCGTGGCCAGGCACGCAGCCCGCCCCACGTTCTCGTCGCCTTTGGGGTGGCGGGCAACCCCCTCAAAAACGCTGCCGTTGTCGGCCAGCCGCACCTGCACCACCGCGGCGTCGCCTTCCGTTGCCCTTCCAGCCGCCAGGAGCCGCGGCCGCGACCCCATCGCGGCGAAGGCTTTGTCCTCCTGCATCTGCGCCAGGCTGATCTTGCGGTAATTCACCCGTAGCCCGAACCTGGCGAACAGGAGCGATTCTATGTCCCGAACAATCTGCTTGGGTTTTCGGTCGGGCGCGCCCACCACGTGAATCTCGCCGATCTCGCCGGGGGCGTCCATCACCACCCGGCACGCGAACACCCCCTTCACCTGTTTCAGGCTGGATTCCAGGGTAGCCGTGTCCAAAACAACCGGTTCCGTGCTCATCTTCGCATCCTCCGCTCGCGGCGAGTGGCTGGTCTTGCGGCGGCACCTTCGCACATGCAAGGCCCGTGCCAGAACGCCAGAAAAGAACCGACCGGGGACTTCGGCAGGAAGGCAACGGCGACGCGGCGCGCAGGCTCCCCAATGCAGTTGCGAAAAGGCCTCCCTCAGCCCTTTTCTCCCCTCGCGGACATCATAGCACGCCAAGATGAAAAAACGATGAAAACGCAAACCCGTCCAGATGACAATCTATTCATCTTGGCACACGGAGCGGACATTTGCGCGGCCCATGGCAAGGGGAATCGGCTCCAACGCTCGTGGGCGCTCGTCATTGCAGGGAGCAAAGCCCCCAAGCAACCCCTGTGCTCGCATGGCGCAGAACGGCATCCATTGTATGGGGTTCCCAACAATTTGGGACGCAAGACACAAAAGAACGCGAAAGACCCTTCGCGCCTTTCGCGGTCTTTCGCGTCCTTCGCGATCCGAACGCCCCGCTCGCAGGTTCGGCCCCGCGCCGCCTAGGGTCCGGGCAGCGCGCTCACCGGCAGCACGAACGGCTCAAATCGCTCGCGCTTGGCCTTGCAGATGGGGCACACCCCCGGCGGGTGCTCGCGGGCGCACAGGTAGCCGCACACGCGGCAGCGCCACAGCCGAATCCCGCCCGCAGGTTCCGGGCGGGGGCCAGCCTTGGGCCGCTGCGCGGGACGGCGCTCAGGGACCGACTGCAGCGGGCGCTTCCCTTCCAGCACCTCCTCGGACACGTAGAGGGCGCAGTAGCACGCCCCCCAGTCGTTCAGGTCCGCGTCCCGATAGTCGCACGGGCAGATGATGTCCAGGTCCTCGTCCTTGTTGCCCGACGCCAGGCGGCACGGACAGGCCCAGTACCCGTAGCGGTCCTCGTTGGTCAAGAGGCCCTCAATGAGGCCCAGCGTCCACGCCTCGTCGGGGTTCAGGTGGTAGCCACCCGCCTCGGCGTCGGCCTTCAACTGCTCGTAGGTCTTGCGTAGCCGCTCGGAATCTATCGTCATGCGCCAAAAACCCTCCTGTACTCATCCTCGCGGTAGCCGATGATGCACTCATTGTCGGCCAGGACCATCGGGAAGGCGGGGCTTGGGGTGTACTTGCGCAGTTCGTCCATGACCCGCATCTTCTCCTCGGTGGGCAGAAGGTCCACGTAGATGAGGTCAAATCCGCCCTCGCCGAAGCGTCCCTCCAGCCAGGTGCGCGCCTTGCGGCACCAGCCGCAGGTGCTGAGGCCGTACATCAGCGGGCGTTGCCGAGTTGGCTTTTCCATGTTTGTTCCTCCTTGATTTGAGTACACACTATTTTAGATGCCACGAGCAGCCGATGGGTTCACCCCCAACCCCTTACTCGGCCCAGACCCACAGCCCCTTGTTGGACAGGGTGTAGAACTCGTCGGACAGGATGCGGTAGTGCGTGGCCTCTTCCTGGGCCAGACGCTCAAACATCGCCTTGCCCAGGGGGTCGTCGGTGGAGTTGGCCAGCCGCGAGTAGCGCTCCTGGGCCTTCTGCTCCGCGTCCATGGCCAGGTTGAGGACATCCACCACCTCGCGCAGGTTGGCTTCCTTCTGCGATGCCTTGCCGCCCTCGGGCTTGGGGCGGGCCAACTCCTTGCCCTGGTACGCGATGTACTGGCCCGCGCCGAGGGAGCGGACCAGGTCCGCCAGTTTCTGCTCATGGTAGGCCTCAAAGTCGGCCAGTTCCAGCAGCAGAGCCTTGCCCTGGGGGTTGGCGGTTTTCTCGGCGGCGGAGAGATAGAATTGGCGTGCGGCGCGCTCGGCTTCTATGGCCGTCTGTACGGCGTCCAAGAGTCCCTTGTTGTCCATGCGTTTCCTCCGGAGTATGGTAGTGCCCTAGCATACCGTGCGCAGGGCGATTTGTCAAGGCGCGTGCCGCGCACGCGACCGGCGCAAGGAAAGCAAAGAGGGCTTGGAGCAGAGAACCGCCCCAAACCCTCTATCGTTGCCAATGGGCTGGAATCGGCTAGGCTTTCTTCGCCTCCGCCTTCTTCTCGCGGGCCAGGATGCGCTCGTACTCCAGCGGATACTCGTGGCGCATGCGCTCCTCGCTCACCTTGCCCGTGAAGATGGTGGTGTCCAGGGGCATCTTGCCCTGGGCCAGGTGCGCGTTGTACATGTGCCAGATGAGGATCGCCAGGAACGCCAGGAGCGCCTCGCCGCCGTGGGCCGCCTTCGCCGCGGGGATGAAGTAGCCGGGCAGCCAGCGCGTGATGATCTCGGGCCACATGAGGATCGCGCCCGTCAGGAACATGACGATCGTGCCCCATACCAGCGCCCAGTACTCCACCTTCTCCTTCCAGTTGAACCGGTCGTACTTCGGCAGTTCCTTGACCAGGCCCAGGTTGTAGCCCAGGTGGCGCAGCGCGTCCGTGATGTCCTTGAGGCCGGGGATCATGGAGAACCGATTCGGCGACTTCTTGATGAAGATGCTCCGAATCAGGGCCAGCACGTGGTACACTGTCTCAATCCCCATCATGTACGCGAAGAAGTGGTGCATGGTCTGGACGGTTTCAATCCCGCCCATGCCGTTCATCAGGCTCTGCGCCCAGGCGTAGTTGTGGAACTTCTGCGGCAGCCCGGTCAGGCACAACATCCCGAACGAGATGATGAGCAGAATGTGCTCAATGCGGGCGCTCAAGTCAAAGCGGATGAAAGTCCGCGGCTTCTCGGTGCTCATCTGTTGTGTGCTCATGAGGTTTTCCCTCGCTTGAAGTGGTTCACGATGCGGCGACCGATGTCGGTGAGGACGAAGAACGCCATGGCGCCGATGACCAGCGGGATCAGGATGGTGTAGAAGAGATTGACGTAGTAGGTCAGCGGCGCGCGCTCGCGAGTAACCTTGTAGTGCCCCGCCCAGGCCGATGCGAACTGTGCGGGCGCGTCCGGATGGCACTTCCGGCATGCGTAGATGAGATTGTCCGGGTGCACGCTGGACTTCGGGTCGGTGTGCGAGCGAATCTCGTGAATACCATGGCAGTCGGTGCAAACCGCCTCGTAGCAGTAGATGCTGGCGCTGGGCCACTTCGTCTTGTACAGTTGCACCGTCATCCCGTGGAATTCCTGCGTGTACGTAACGTACACGTCGTGCGACAGGCCGTATTTGGCCATGAGCGCGGCGTCGGAATGGCACGACGCGCACAGGTCAGGCTGGCCGATGCGGAATTGCGGCGTGTTCGGGTCGGGAATCTTGTGCGCGCCGTGGCAATACGTGCAGCCGGGGACATCCGGGTTGCCCGTGATCAGCGCCTCGCCGTGCACGCCCTGCTTGTACTCCCCGTAGATCGCCGTGTGGCAGTGCGCGCACGTCTCCGATGCGGCCAGGGTGCTCTTGCGCAGCCCTTTCACATCGTGCACGCCGTGGCAATCGGTGCAGACCGGCGTTTGGGCGTTGGGGTCCTTCTCGCGCAGTTGGGCGTGAATGCCGTCGCGGTAGTCCCGGTACACGTCCGTGGACAGGCCATAACGCGCCACCACGTTCGGGTCGGTGTGGCATGTGGCGCATAACTCGGGGCTGGCGGCGCGGAACTCGCCCGTGCGCGGGTCGGGCATCTCGTGCGCGCCGTGGCAATCCTCGCACACCGGCACGTAGGGGTTGTCCTGCTGTGCAGCGATGACGCTCCCGTGGGCGCTTTTCGCGTAGGTGTCCAGGATGGACGTGTGGCAACCATCCTGCCCGCAGGTCTGCGAGAGTTTGTACCGCGGCTCGCCCGGCGGCGTGATGTCATGCCCGCCGTGGCACTCCACGCAGGTGGGCACGTCGCGGTTGCCCTCTCGCAACAGGCGATAGTGGATGCTATCGTGCTGCGCCTCGGTGATCTCGGCATGGCAAGTCGCGCAAGCCTCGGCCCGGCTCACGGTGAAGGCGCGGCAGTCCTGCGCTTCCAGTTTCGGGTGCGGGTAGCCGGTGATGTTCGTGTGGCAGCCCGTGCAGGTGATGCCCGCTTTGCCGTGCACCGACTGGCTCAGCGCAGCCTGGTCCACGGTGAGCGAGACGGTCTCGCCGCAGCCGGGGAAGGTGTAACTCAGCCCGGGCTTGGCGTGGCAGGCCAGGCATCCCTCATCGGTCATCGGGCCTGTGGGCGTCGGCTGCGGGGTCGGGGCAGCCGCCTCCGGGTGGCACGCCGTGCACGTAGCCTCGGCGCGGTTGGCGTGGTCCGCTGGCAATTTGCTGGTGGGGTGGCACATCAGGCACTGCTCGCGCCCGGCGATGGGGTGCGGCGTCGGCGGCGCTTGCGGCGGCATCGGCGGCTGCGCGCTCGCCTCCGGGTGGCACGCCGTGCACGTGGCCTCGGCGCGATTGGCGTGGTCCGCCGGCAACTTGCTGGTGGGGTGGCACATCAGGCACTGCTCCCGCCCGGCGATGGGGTGCGGCGTCTGCGGCGCTGCGCCCGCCGGGGTTCCGGGCGTCGGCGACGCCTGTGCCGGCGCCTCCGGGTGGCAGAACACGCAACTGGCTTCGGGGCGGTTGGCGTGGTCCGCTGGCAATTTGCTGGTGGGGTGGCACATCAGGCACTGCTCGCGCCCGGCGATGGGATGGGGCGTGGGCTTGCCCTGCGCGAAAACGTACACGCCGAGAAGCGTGGCGCCCAGCAGTGCCGCCAGCAGGACTGCTGTCAGGATTCGGGTCTGTGGCCTCATTGCAGGTCCTCCGCGAGAGGGGTCTTGTATGCCCGTGCGCTTCACTTTGTGAATGCCGCGACACTGTAGTGAAGTATATCACAACTCTTGAATCTTGTCAATTTCCATTTGCAAACTCTATCGCCACTGGAATTACAAAGAGGGCGCTGGGTGCGCCCTCTTTCGTAACGCTCGACGATTTCGGCTGCCGTCATCGCATGGCTACTGCTGCCAGGTGCGCATGAATCGCACGATGGCGCCGATTTCCTCGGCGCTCAGGGCCGAGCCGAAGCCGGGCATGCCTTCTTTGCCCGCAGCATAAGGCCATATGCACAGAGAAGGGGCGCCCTGACTGCGCCCCTTCTCCCTTGAAGCGACCCATACCCTACGGGGCCATGTGGCCCCTTTGGACCATGACGGCTATGGGCGAACCATGCCCTTCATGTCCACCTTGACCTTCGCGCCCAAACTGGCGATGGAATCGTACAGTACCTGCGCGATGTACTTCGGGTTGTGCGCAAACGCGCCCGGATCCTTGGTGGCGTACTGGTAGTTGTACGCCGCCTGCAGGAGCCGTGGCGTCCACGCCGCGAAGGCATTCTCGGCTTTGAGTTCGTCGGCGTCGGCCTGGCCGTTGCCGTTGGTGTCGGTGAAGAAGTACGGGTAGGCCGCAGGCGAGTACACGATGCCCGCGCCCGCCACGTTCTTGGCATAGGCCTGCAGGGCCGCGTACAACTTCTCGCGCAGGCCTTCCACCTCGCCTGCAACGCCTTCCTTGGTGTCGCCGTCGCCGTCGTAGTCCTTGGCGGCCATGCGGATGGTCTCCAGGTCGGCGGCGGTCTTCACCGTCGCGTGGCAGGTGCCGCACGCCTGAACCTTGACGTCCAGCGCGTGGGCGTCGTGGCAACTGGCGCAGGTGTCAAACCCCGGCACATGCGCATTCTGCCCGACGTAGGTCTTGCCGTCGTACTCGTAGGCGCCCTTGGCGTCGGTGCCGAACAGCGTCGCGCCCGCCGCGAAGTAGTGGACGTTGCGGAAGCGCAGTTTGTCCGACACCTTGTCCAGGTCAAGCCCCTTGATGGCCGCGTTCACGCTCACGGTGGACTCGCGCCCCTGGTGGCACTGCAGGCACAGGTTGCTGTCGGGCGAGTCCTTGAACGCCAACTTCGCGCCGCTGGGGAAGGTAACCGTCTCCACCTTGTAGCGCGTAAAGGCAGGCTGCGCGTCGTGGCACGTGGAGCACAGGAAGCCGTTGCTCGGAGCGGCGGAGATGTTGACGCCTTCCTTCAGGTACAGCGGCAGGCCGGTCGCGGTGTGGCAGCGCGCGCAGTCCTTGGGCACTACGCCGGTGCTGTCCCAATGGCGGAAGGCCTCCTGTGAGCCGGCGAAGTGCCCGGCGTCAATCCGGTGCGCCTTGGAGAGATCCACCGGCGTCGCCAGTTTCGCGTTGAGATCCTCTATGGAGTCGTAGAGCAACTGGATGATGTACTTGCCGCCGTGGGCGAAGGAGCCCGGATCCTTGATAGAAGTCTGGTAGTTGTAGGCCGCCTTCGCGAGTCGGGCCGTCCAGGACTTGTACGCATTGGTCGCCTGGGCTTCGTCCGTATCCACTACGCCGTTGCCGTTGGTGTCGGCAAAGAAGTAGGGATACGCGGCCGCGTTGTAGGCGATGGGCGCGCCGGCCACGTTCTTGGCATAGGCCTGGATCGCCTGGAGCAGCATCGCCTGCAGACCCTCAATCTCGCCGGCAATGCCCTCCTTGGTGTCGCCATCACCGTCGTAGTCCACGGCAGAACCGGCCATGCGCACGTTCTTGAGGTCCTCCACGGTCTTGACGCCGGTATGGCACGTGGCGCACTCTTCCACCTTGACCTTCAGCGTGTGCGGGTTGTGGCAGGCCACGCAGGTGTTATACCCTTCCACGTGGTCAAACTTGGCGTCGTAGGCCTTGCCGTCGTACTCGTAGCCGCCCTTGGTAACGGTACCGAACTGCGTGGCTGCGGCGGCGAAGTAGTGAATGTTGGTGAATCCCAGGTCGGGGCTGGGCGTGTCGGGATCGGTCAGTTTGGCCTTTTCAATGGCCGCGTCCACCGAACCCTTGAAGGCGCGCCCCTGATGGCACTGCATGCAGCGCGCCTCGGGGCCGAGGCCGGTAACCTCCACGCCCGACGGGAACACGACGCTGGTCATCTTGACTGTGGCCGCGTTGTGGCAGACGGTGCAGGAGACCACCGTGCCGATCTTGGCGTTGGCGTCCACCTTGCCGGCGGCCGACCCGTCAAGCCCCAGAAAGTCCAGGTAGCCGCCCTCGCTGTGGCACTTGGCGCAGGCAGCCGGCACCTCCGGCGGGCTGGCGGTATCCCAGTGGACGAACGCTTCGGACTTGGCATCGGCGTGGCCCGAAGTGGCCCACTCGTCCACGAAGGGACAAGCCAGCGTAGGTTCCGGCACTGGCGTCGGCGGTACGGGTGTGGGCGGCGGTTGTGTGGGCGCGGTCGTTGGCGTGGGAGTCGGCTGCGAGCCGCACGCTCCGAGAGCCAGCACTGCCGCGCCTAACGCAAGGACAACCAGTGTCCCGATGATGCGTTTCCGCGTGTGCATAACTAGACTCCTTCCTCATGTGGTTTCGGATGTGTGGAGCATGTCTTGGTGAGACTGAAGATTGTGCGAATAACCCCAGCAATCACCCCCTTTCGCAGGATTCCGCCCGACAAATGGCTCCGGTGATGCGGCCAGGGCGGCCACGGCAGACAAGCAATCCGCATAGATCAGCCGTGAGTGGAGAGAAACCCTTGTTATTATACCCGATTTGGGCGATGCTGTCAAGATAGTTGCCAACAGTCAATGATAAATAAGCGTTATCCTTCCATCAGGCGAACTCATAACACGCGCCCATCATCCGTGGGCCAAGGGCACAGAGGGCCGCGCGCCCGACCTTGCCCTAAAACGTTATGGGTATAAATGAAAGGATAATTGTATATCAAAACATGTTATTCAACTTTATTGACAAACTGACCAAAAGTGTGTTATAATACATCGGCATGAGGCACCGGGCGGGCATTGTCCCGTCCGAACGTTTCTCTCCACTGGGGACGGCACCCCTTGCGGCCTGCGGGCGTCCAGCCGGCGTTTCGGGTACGGCACGCCGCATGCGCGGGCAGCGAGAAGCCCAAGGGGCCTTTTCCCACAGCGCGCGGTGGGTGTTCCATCATCGCCGCCCGCAGCCGTGGGGACGTCCAGAATTGGGAGTGAGGCACTTGTCAAACGCAGTGGATGGGCAGGGTGGCACCATGGATCTATTGCGCGCCGCCGGTCCGGAAGGGGCGACGATAGCCCAGTCGCGGACGCAAAAAGAGAAGGTCGCCGTGAGCGAGCGGGAAGCCAAATACCGGCAACGGTTGCAGAAAGAGATAGACGAGGTTGAGCGGGGCCTGGCCGAGGTGGAAGAGCGCCTGGCCGAGAAGGGCGATTACAGCCTCGGAGAGGGCGACCCTGCCATCTACCTGTGGGAGATGAACCTGGCGCGCAGGCAGCGCCTCCAGGCCCGGCTGGATGAACTGCGCGCGGCCATGGCCCGGCTAGACCGGGGCACCTACGAGCAATGCTCGGTGTGCGGCGGTCGCATAGAAGAAGACCGCCTGGAATTGTTGCCCACGACGCGCACGTGCAGCCAGTGCGCGCGCAAGGGCAGGTAGGCTTGACAACACGCCCGCCGCTTCGCGACGGGTGATATTTGCAAATTTTCGCATTTCGCGCTATAATAAGCATTTGCTGGCCAATGGAGGCCGCAATCCTATGCCGGTACGCGGTGGGAAGCAAAGGTGCGCGGGTGCGCGCCTTTTTGCTGTAGTGGCCGCGCCGCTCTCATGCCCATTACGACCGGGCTTTCACGCCCGCGCAACATACGAGGTGATCCGTTGCCTAACCTTGAGGAACTGTTGGAAAAAGGAAAACGCCAAGGGTACGTTACCTACGACGATATCCTGGCAACCCTTCCGAAGGTGGAAGAGTCCCTGGCTGAAGTAGAGGACATCATGTTTGAACTTCAGCAGCAGGGTATTGAAATCCTGGACGCGGAAGGCGCAGCCGACGAGGTGCTGGAGACCCAACTGGCCGAACTGGAGGAGACCCAGTTGGAGGACCTCCTCGCCGAGGATCAGTCGGACTTTGACCTGACGGCCGTGGACAGCGACGACCCGATGACCCTGTACCTGCGGGAGATTGGCCGCTACTCGCTGCTCACCGCAGAGGACGAGGTCGCCCTCGCCAAGCAGCGCGAACGCGGCGAGCAGGCCGCGCGCCTGCTGGAACAGGGCGTCAGCGACCCCGACTTGGCCGACCAATTGCGGCAGGAGGTGGAACGCGGCAAGCAGGCCCGCGATCGCCTCATCCAGGGCAACTTCCGTCTGGTCATCAGCATCGCCAAGCAGTACCAGGGCTACGGCGTGCCGTTCCTGGACCTGATCCAGGAGGGCAACCTGGGCCTGATGCGCGCCATTGACAAGTTTGACTATCGCCGCGGCTACAAACTCTCCACCTACGCCACGTGGTGGATTCGCCAGGCGGTGGGCCGCGCCGTCGCCGACTACGGCCGCAACATCCGCCTGCCCGTCCACATGAACGAGCGACTCCGCCGCCTGTACCGCCTGTCGCAGCGCATGGAGCAGGAACTGGGGCGCAAGCCCTCCACCGAGGAATTGGCCGAGGAGATGGGCATCGCGCCGTCCAAGATTCAGGCCATGCTGGGCCTGTCGCAGGACACCCTGTCGCTGGAAATGCCCGTGGGCGAGGAGCAGGAGAGCGAACTGGGCCAGTTCATTGAGGACGAGATCAGCCCCGCCCCCGACGATCGCGCTTCCCACGAACTCCTGCATGAGGACGTGGAAGAGGCGCTGGAGACCCTGACCCCGCGCGAGAGCCGCATCCTTCGGCTCCGCTTCGGCCTGTACGACGGGCACAGTTACACGCTGGAAGAGGTGGGGCGCAAGTTCGGCCTCACCCGCGAGCGCGTCCGCCAGATTGAGAAGCACGCCCTGCGGCGGCTCCGCCACGCCAGCCGCAGCCGCAAACTCCGCGGCTACCTGTAGGCGCGCCGCCCTGCATCGCGGGCAACATCCTGCCATCTCCGCCCGTAGGCGGAGCGACGTCCGATGGCGCCTTTCGCCTTCCAGACAGCAAAAGACGCGAAGGGCATCGCGCGGTTTTCGCGCCCTTCGCGTCTTTCGCGTTCCAAACGCCCCTTCGCGCGGATTCGCGGAGCGCCGACCCCGACTCGGACGCTACTCCGTGAACACCGCTGTGCAGTTCTGCGTTACCTTCACCCAGTAGCCCCTGCCAGGCGTCATCTCGGTCAGGTCCGACGCCCAGGTCGGCGCGCCAGGCACGTACTTCTGCCAGGGGTCTGGTCGTGTCGGATCGTAGGCGTACACGGCCGTGTACTTGCCCGCGATGGACGCCAGCGCCTCGGCGATCGGCTTGGCTGTCGTCAGCGGGTACGCGATGAGGTTCCACCCCTCGTACAGCGCGATGTTGGATATGCTCTGCTCCTCGCCGCTCACAATCCAGGAATCCGGGGCCGTAACCCGCACCCACAGCCCATCGCCCGGGTTCAAGTTGGTCAACGTGTTGGCTCCGGGCGGCGCGCTCACGTCGTACACCCGCCAGGAATCGGCCTGCGCGTCGTAGGTGTAGGCCAAATCATAGGACCCCGCCAGCGACGATAGCACGTCGGTGATGGCGTAACTGGACAGTTCCACCGGCACCGATAGCAGGTTCCAGCCGGGCTGCACCGCCGTCGTGATGGTATGCGTCAGGCCCTGCAGGTAGGCTCGGTACTGCTCGCCCACCGCCGTGATCTGCTTGGTGTCAATATCAAACAGCGCGGTCTTGCGCCATTTGTAGTTGTCGCTCGGGTGCCACGACGTGAGGGCGAACCAGGCCCACCGCTGGACAAGGCGGTTGTTGTCCGAGGGCATGCCCGTCGTGTCGGATCGGGCCGTGCGCAGCCAGTCAAAGGCCCGCACCATGAAGTTCAGCACGTACTCCTGGGGGATGTTGGACACGTACACGCCTTCCAGGACGCCGACCTCGGTGATCATCAGCGGCTTGTCGCGGTAGCCCTTGTTGGCCATCACCTGCCGGTACGTGGTGATGGTGGGCACGAAGACATAGTCAAAGTCAATGTCGCGGCCAAACCCATACACGTGCAGGTTGAACATGTCCACCGGCATATCCACGCCCCAGCGGGCCTTGTACGCATCCAGCACGTCCGCCAGGGTAAACGGCCGGCCCGGCTCCGCGATGGCGTTGATGAAGCCGATGGCGAATTTGTAGGTAGAGCCGTAGGGTTGCAGTTGGCGGATGATGTCGTAGTACTTCTTGAACTTTTCCGCGTACTCCGTGGGCGTGATGCCGCGGCAAGGGTTCAACGGCGCGCCGTTCTTGGTGCAGAAGGTATCGTACTCCAACTCATTGCTGATGATCCAGACCGTGCCGGGCGGGTAATATTGCGGCTTCCAGTTGTACTGCTGTTGCAGCGACTCCAGGGTCTCGGTTCCCATCAGGTCGC
The DNA here is from genome assembly GCA_034436295.1 of Anaerolineae bacterium. Classification (GTDB taxonomy): domain Bacteria; phylum Chloroflexota; class Anaerolineae; order DTLA01; family DTLA01; genus DTLA01. Next base: position 22,093 of record DAOTVT010000047.1, read on the forward strand.
CGTAAGCCGCCACCATGGGGAAAAAGGTGAGACCGCTCACATTGTAACTGGGGTACGGGCCCCAGATGTGGAACCACGACGCCCCCAGCGTGGGCCAATCGGGGTAGTCGGTCAGTTTGCGGTTTGCGCCGAAGCCGAAACGCCACTTGTCGCCGGCGAACGCCGGCTGTGCGACGACCAACATCACGATGAGTGCAGACAGCACACACAAGGCGAGGTTGCGCTTCCGTTTCATCGCGTCTGCTCCTTTGGGCATGGATGGAAAGACAAGGCCATATCAGAATGCCCCACAGGCCCAGTATACACGAAGTGGGCGCAGGGGGGAATAGGAAAACATGCCTATTGCGCCGCCACATCCGGCGCAGTGGAGCCGCGAAGACGCGACTTCACCGCCGCGCGCCGAGGGCGCAGAGGGCTACGGATTTGCCCGCAGCGCAGACCGACGCTGAAGCACCGGAGGCCCCAAGGGTCTCCGAGACCCTTGGGTCTGGCCCCAGGGCTTGGCCCGTTCAGCGCCAGGGTGCACTCCCGCATTCCGCCCGAGGCTAAAGCCGTCGGGCTGAACGAGCAAAGCCCCGAAGGGGCTTCGTTCCTCCAGCGCGGGGGTGCACTCCCGCATGCCGCCCGAGGCTAAAGCCGTCGGGCTGAACGAGCAAAGCCCCGAAGGGGCTTCGTCCCTTCAGCGCGGGGGTTCAGCCCCGCGCGCGGCATGCCCGCCCGCGACTTTCGCGTCTTTCGCGCCCTTTCGTGTCCTTCGCGATCCGAATGCCCCTCTCCCAGCGGGAGAGGGAACGATGGCCCGCCCGACGCTGAAGCATCGGGCTGAAAGAGCGAAGCCCTGCGGGCTAGGCCCAGCCCCGAAGGGGCTTCGTCCCTTCAGCGCGGGGGTTCAGCCCCGCGCGGGCTGGTGTCATCCACGAATCACACAAATCCAGGCGAATCATTACGCCCGACGCTGAAGCGCCGGGCTGAAGGGCGAAACCTACGGGCGCATGTCCGGCCGTAGGGGCGACCCGCGGGTCGCCCCTACGCGGTGCGTCGTGCGGGCGCGGGCGACGTCCCCCACCCTGGCCCTCTCCCGCGGCGGGAGAGGGGACAACGCCCGCGTGCACCACCCCGCCCGAGGCTAAAGCCGTCGGGCTGAACGAGCAAAGCCCCGAAGGGGCTTCGTTCCTTCAGCGCGGGGGTTCAGCCCCGCGCGGCATGCGCATGTGCGGCCGCGATTTTCGCGCCTTTCGTGCCTTTTCGTGCCTTTCGCGCCGTTTCGTGTCCTTCGCGATCCAAACGCCCCTCACCCTGGCCCTCTCCCGGCGGGAGAGGGGACAACGCCGCCCGCGGGCGCTAGCCCACCCCCAACAGCGCGGGCAAATCGGCCACCGAATCCAGCACCCAGTCGGGGCGCGCGTCGCCCTCCGTCCGCCCCAGCGCGTACTCCCCCGTCTTCACCAGCACCGACCGAACCCCGAAGTCGTTGGCCCCTCGGATGTCCGACGACAGCCGGTCGCCCACGACGATCACCTCATCCTTCGCCAGGCCCATCGTCGCCAGCGTCATGGCGAACACATACGGGCTGGGCTTGCCCACATACACCGCCTGCACGCCCGACGCCCGTTCCAGCATCAGCGCCCACGCCCCCACGTTCAACTCCACGTCGCCCAGGCTCGCGTCCAGCAGTTCCGGCGACATGGCCACGAGTTTGGCCCCGAGCAGCAACAGGCGCAGCGCCTTATTCAGCGTGTCAAAATTGAAACGGCTGCGGTTGTCCCCGATGACGATGTACTCGGGGTTGTCCTCGTCCTGGACGAAGTCCTGGAACTCCTCCCGCCCTGCCCCATCCAGCATGACCCAGCACGAGCGCGGATGGAGCGCGCGCAGATAGGCCGCCGTGGCCGACGACGCCGTGATGATCTCGTCGGGCGAGACGCGAAAGCCCATCTGGTTCAGGCGTTCCGCGCGGCTGCGGCGGCTGTGCAGCGTGCTGTTGGACAGAAACCGCAGGACAAGCCCCCCGTCCCGTAGCGCCTGCACCGCCTCAATGGCCCCAGGGTAAACCCTGCCCTGGAACTGGAGCACGCCATCAATGTCCAGGATGACGCCCTTGATGCCACGCGCATCGCCGCCCCTAATGCGCGCCATACTCCTCCAAGATGCCATAGCCGCCCGTCGGCGAGTCGCGGAACAAGCCGATTTCCGGCGTCTGGTACGTGAAGAGAATGAACACCAGCGCCAGTAGGATGGGCAGGATCGCGGCAGCCCGCCCCACGGCGCGGGGCGCGAACAGCAGCCGATAACTCGCGTACTGGCCGAGGGCGACGGCTACGATGAAAATGAGGATGTCCAGCGGCAGGAAACTCTCGCCCAGTATCGCCGTGTAGGCGTAGAACAGGCCCACGATGACCGCCGGCATCACCGCGATGCCCACTCCCTTGGCCGCCCAGAAGCGCGGCATGCGGGAGCCGAAGGCCACGTACTCGGCCAGCGCGAACGCCACCGCTGGCCAGAACGCCAGTTTCAGGTGCTCCCAGAGGCTCTCGTTGACGGCGGCAAGCCAGCCGATGGGCCGCCAGTAGCCCGACCATGCGAATGCGAAGTGCAGCGCAGACCCCGCCAGGACGATAAACGCTATGCCGGCGACTTCCCATCTGCGCACAACCTCTTGGGACATGGCGTCTCCCTCCTTCTCCCTCCTTCCGCTCGGAACCCGCCCGCGCCTGCTAAATCTCCACACCCAGGAACACGCGCATGACGAGGCCCACCACGAAACTGAAGGCCGCCACGCCCAGGCTCAACCCCGCCATCTCCACAAATCGCCTTCGGAAAGGCTCATCCTTGGCCACGGAGATGTAGTAGTTGAACAGGGCGATGATGAGCACGGCCAAGGCCAGCGAGCACGCCAGGCACAGATAGTAGTTCGTCGCCACCAGGTACGGAAGGATGAGCAGCAGCACGGTCATGAGGTAAGCCACACCCGTGTAGAGCGAGGCGCGCAAGGGATTCTTGACCGTCTTCTCGGCCTTGGTGGACAGGTATTCGGAGGCCGCCATGGACAGCGCGGCGGCGATGCCGGTGATGGAGCCGGTCATGGCGATCAGTTTGGTGTTCTGGAGCGCCAGGGTCAGGCCCGCCAGCGCGCCGGTCAGTTCCACCAGCGCGTCGCTCAGGCCCAGCACCATGGAGCCGGTGTAGCGCAGGCGCTCCTCGTCCAGCATTTGGAGCAGCGCGCTCTCGTGTTGTTCCTCCTCGTTGGCGATGATCGCGGCTTCGGGGATGGCGTCCTTCAGCCGCCCGTAGTTCGCGTGGGCATCCTTCTCGCCTCGCTCCATCAGTTTGACGCCAAAGGTGAAGCCGAAGATGCGGCCGATCCAGTAGTACTTCCACACGCGCGGGCGGTCGGGTTGCACGTCCTGCTGGGTGTACTTGCGCCACTCGCGGTAATGGCGCAACTCGTCGGCGGCGATACGCTCCAGCACGCGCCGATTCTCGGGCTCGCGCAGCGTCGTGGCCAGGCGGCTATAGATGTGGTGCTCCGTGATTTCGTTCCGCTGGTATTCCAACAGCGTCTGCACGGTTGATTCCGGGAGGGTCATGGTTCCAACTCCTGGTTGGGATGCAAACTCGCACCGACGGGCTACGAACCGCGTCGGCGCAGGACGTGGAGAGCCATCCCGCCTTGCGCGGCGGGAAGGCGGATGAAGGAGCACTCCCCCTGCGGCGGGCCGCTAGGCGCTTGGGCGCGTGTAGGTCGGGCGGGCGGGCGCCACCTTCGCGCCGATGATCTCGCCTTCGCCGGGCGGCGGGAAGTAGGCCAGTTCATCCGCGCCCATGTCCAGGAGCACCTTCTCCACGCGCTCGCGCGTCCATTCCCGCAGCCGCACCAGCACCACCACGTCGCCCGCTTTGAAGGGGCTGGCGGCCTGCTCCACCCGCTGCTTCGGCTTGCGGATGCCGAGGACCTCCATCAGGGGCCGCGTGTACTTGCGTTCCTCCGCCGGAGTGATGGGGATCACCTGCAGGTCGCGTTGGGCCACGCCCATGGCCAGCAGGCGCTCGCCGGCAGCCTGCCCTTTCTGGGCGTCGTGGAACAGCCCGCGCACCACGCCCGGGATGTTGCCGTAAATCTCTCGGAATTCCTGCGCCATGTTCCTCGCTCCTTCCGGGGGCGGTGAAGTTGACGTCCACGGTGAGATTCGGAACTGGAACAGGCCGGGACGATGCGTCAGCCCCCGGTTGCAGCCTATTCTAGCATGAAAAGCCGCCGCACGTCAAGGGCGGGGGGCGGCGGCCACGCCCGCTGGTGTTGCTCACTTCGCGTGGTCCAGGACCGCGAATTCAAACCAAACTCTATTGAATCTCGCTACTCCAATAGAACACTCGCATCTTCAGTTCGGCCCGTCAGAACAGGGGGCCGCTAGACGTAGGGCAAATTGGCAATTTGCCCTACGATGGCCGCCGAGAGAGCAGCGCCAACCGAATGTGCGACCTCCCGATGGGCCTCCTGGCGCTGTGTTACCACATCGTGCGTTCTTATGAAAAAGCGAGCGTGAGTA
>DAOTVT010000048.1:0-2875 GCA_034436295.1 Anaerolineae bacterium
CAGGCGATTCAAGTGGTCGCCTATTCCTCGGCTGAAGACGGCGTTATCAATGTCAAAGCCGCGCAGGATTTGCGGCAACTGGGCGACATGCCCGAAGGTGTCGGGGAGCCAACCGGCTTTGGAAACGTTCCCGAACCTTGACGCGACCTTGTGACCCAGCAGCAGGTTCCTGATCAATGCCTCGCCCGAGACGAGGAATTCGTCGGGCTGCACATACCAAGGGCCGACGCGAAGCCTCCCCCCTTGCACCAACTCGCGGATTTCGTCTGCGCGCTCAGGCCGCAACGCCAAATAGTCTTCCAAGACAATGGACTGCCCATCCAGCAGAAAATACCTGAAGTCGGGCTTGTGCCTCATCAAATCCAGAAGCGTGTCCACGGTCTTGACCAGAAGTAGGCGGAACTCCTGAAACGTCCGATACCACTCCCTGTCCCAATGCGTATGCGAAATCACGAAAACTTGCCGAGAACTTGTCATAAAATCACACTTCCTCTTGAGGATGTGGTGGCAATGGCAACGGTCAGAGTGTGCGGTTAGAGAACCAGGCTCAAGCCGTCATAGGCTACTGTAACTCCGTGAGGCTCAAAGTACGCAACGAGTTTCGCATGAGGAGGGTTGGCGTGATGCGAGAAGTGAAACGCGACGAAGGGCGCCCCATCTCTCATCCAAGCATTCTCCACGAAACGTTGGCGTGCCTCAAGAAACGTAACGAAGCTCTGGTGCTCTCCCCAGGTCTCCCACTCTCCCATGGTCTCGTCCATCAAAACGGCATCAAAGGGCGCGGCACCTGCAATAATGCCCCACGCCTTTTCGGATAGCGGGCCGGTGTCCGTTGCGTACAACAACTTCTTGCTCCCGTCCGCAACGATATAGAGTAGCGCCCCCTCACCGCCATTGTGAGCGGCTTGCAGGGCGGTGAAATCGTATCTCCCATTCCGCCACCGTTGCCCAGGCTCCACCGTCTTCACCGAAACCCCGGCTTCCTCCAGTCTCTCGCTCCATACTGGATGTTCCGCGAGGGCTCGGGTTACAGGCTCCGGCCCGAAGATGCAAAGCGGCGGCACAGGCGTTGAACGGAACGTGCGGGACCGCAGGATCAAGTTCTCCGGATACCAGTGATCCATGTGGTCGTGGGTAACGAGCAAGGTCTCCACGCTGCTCAGCGATATGCCCAAGCGCTGCGCGGACGCGACGATATCGGGGCCGGAATCAATCAGGAGATCGTTGTTGATCAGCGTTGCCGTCCGCATACGGATATCTTGTCCGCCAACCCGGCGCGCGTGCGCGCAGGTGTCGCATTCGCAAAAGGGCGCGGGGATTCCTTCAGCGGCTGCAGTACCCAAGAACAAGACTCTCACAGTCCCCCCTGACAAACGCTTTCGGTTGGCTGTCCAACCAGGCCTCGCTGCATGGGCATAGTTTTGGGGAGGCGGCATGCGCGGCGATGCCATGACGCCCTGCCTTTACCGGCAACACGTCTTCCAGCGTGAAGTCGCCGCGGTGCAGGTCGTCAGGGGCTTCATCGCTGGCAGCGCGGCGGAACGCAGGGGCTCGGGTCTAGCACGCCTCACCCTTGACTAGGCGACAGAAATCGCCTCCGTCGTGTCCACGTCAAACAGATGGACAGACTCCTCGTCAAAGTCCAGCCAGACATCCTGACCGATGCTCAGACGACACTCGGGCGCGGTTATGGCCTTGACGAGGGTTCCCGCCACCTCCAGCGTCAGCAGGTTCTCCTTTCCCAGCGGCTCGGATACGTACACGCGCGCCCGAACTGAGCGCTCGCCAGAGGTCAGCAAAACGCGAATCTTCTCCGGGCGCACTCCCAGGATCACACCGTCCTGGTGCGAGTGGCCCAGCGCGCCGTAGCGTTCAGGTAGCGGATACTGGAACGAAGGCGCCTCTAATGCGCGCCGTTCCACGTTGTAGGTGCATTTGATGAAGTTCATCGCAGGGCTGCCGATAAAACTGGCTACGAAGGTATTCCTCGGCTTCGCGTAAACCTCCTCTGGGGCTCCTTCCTGCTGTATCTTGCCATCTCGCATGACTACGAGTTTGTCTGCCATCGTCATCGCTTCGGCCTGATCGTGCGTTACATAGATGGTCGTTACTCCCAAGTCCTTTTGCAGCCTTTTCAACTCGGCGCGCATCTCAACGCGCAGTTTGGCATCAAGGTTAGACAGGGGCTCGTCCATCAGGAAGACTTCGGGTTGTCGGACGGTCGCCCTCCCCACGGCCACGCGCTGCATCTGCCCACCGGAGAGTTCTCTCGGTTTGCGGCGCAGCAACTGGTCAACCCCGAGCGATTGTGCGGTCTGTTGCACCTGCTTGAGGATGTATTCCTTGCGCATTTTTCTTGCGCGCAGAGGGAATGCCATGTTGTCAAAGACCGTCATGTGCGGATAGAGCGCATAGTTCTGAAACACCATCGCCATATTCCGATTCCACGGTTGAACATTGCTGATCTCTTTTCCGCCCATGTACACGTAGCCTTCGGTGGACTCTTCCAGGCCAGCGACAATGCGCAGAAGCGTGGTCTTTCCGCACCCAGAAGGACCCACCAGAACCGTCAATTCCTGATCCTCAAACGTCAGGGACACATGGTCAAGTGCGACCACGTTGCCGAACTTCTTCGTCAGATTCTCTACCCTAACCTCTGCCATTCAGCAACTCCTCCCAGGCTAGTACTTGATTGCGCCAGCGGTGAGGCCACGGATCACCCATCGCTGGAATACGACGACCAAGAGAATAATGGGGGCCAGGGACATGACGACGCCCGCCGAGACCCATGCCCATTGCAGATCAAAGTTGCGACTGAACCCCAGTATTGCCACGGGCACCGTCTGCATGGTGCGCACACCCATTCCGATGGTCA